>NZ_JBHXVE010000019.1:0-102782 GCF_042672505.1 Streptomyces sp. NPDC127190 | reverse complement strand
GCGCTGGACCCGGGCGCCCTCTGGCTGCGCGCCGCCCCCCCCCCCGCGCCGCTGGGCGAACCCGCGCTCCCCCCCGGGCCCCCCCGCGGCCGGGGGCCGCCCCCCTCTTCGTACGCTTACTACCCTCTTAGGGCTCTTTACGGCTCGAACTTGTAGCCCAGGCCGCGGACCGTCACCAGGTACCTCGGCGCCCCCGGGTCCGGCTCGATCTTGGCGCGGAGGCGCTTGACGTGGACGTCGAGCGTCTTGGTGTCGCCCACGTAGTCGGCGCCCCACACCCGGTCGATGAGCTGCATCCGGGTCAGCACCCGGCCGGCGTTGCGCAGCAGCATCTCCAGCAGGTCGAACTCCTTCAGGGGGAGGTCGACCTTGGCGCCCGCCACCGTCACCACATGGCGGTCGACGTCCATCCGGACCGGGCCCGCCTCCAGCGCGGCCGGGGTGACCTCCTCCGGCTCGCCGCGGCGGCGCAGCACGGCACGGATACGGGCCACCAGCTCACGGGAGGAGAAGGGCTTGGTGACGTAGTCGTCGGCTCCTATCTCCAGGCCGACGACCTTGTCGATCTCGCTGTCCTTGGCCGTCACCATGATCACGGGGACGTTGGAGCGGCCGCGCAGCTGCCGGCACACCTCCGTGCCGGGCAGCCCCGGCAGCATCAGGTCGAGGAGGACGAGGTCGGCGCCGTTGCGCTCGAACTCGTCGAGTCCGTCGGGGCCGGTCGCGGCCACGGCGACCTCGAAGCCCTCCTTGCGCAGCATGTACGACAGGGCGTCGGAGAAGGACTCCTCGTCCTCGACGACGAGCACTCGGGTCACGGAAGGACCTCCGGGGCGGGAAGCGGTTCGTACGGGGATGGATCGGTGCCCGCCTCGTCATCGAGGTCGGGGTGCTGCTGGGCGCGGTCGCGGGCCGCGGCCGCCTCCGGCAGCCGAAGCGTGAAGGTGGAGCCCTGGCCCTCCGCGCTCCAGACCGTGACCTCCCCGCCGTGCGAGGCGACCACGTGCTTGACGATGGCGAGCCCCAGGCCGGTGCCGCCGGTGGCCCGGGAGCGGGCCGGGTCGACGCGGTAGAAGCGCTCGAAGATGCGCTCCTTGTCCTTGTCGGAGATGCCGATGCCCTGGTCGGTCACGGCGATCTCGATCAGGTCGCCGCCGGGCGCGGCCACCCTGCGGGCGGCGATGCCGACGCGGGTGCGGGCCGGGGAGTAGTTGACGGCGTTCTCGACCAGGTTGCCGAGGGCGGCGGCCAGCTGGCCGCGGTTGCCCCAGACGCGCAGGTCGGCCGTGCCGCCGGCGGCCATGGTGATCTGCTTGGCGCCCGCCTGGTGGCGGCAGCGGTCCATCGCCTCGGCGACCAGCTCGTCCACGCCGACGGGCTCGGCGTCCTCCAGCGGGTCGTCGTTCTGCACCCGGGAGAGGTCGATCAGCTCCTGGACCAGGTTGGTCAGCCGGGTCGCCTCGATCTGCATCCGGCCCGCGAAGCGCTGTACGGCCTCGGGGTCGTCGGAGGCGTCCATCACGGCCTCGGAGAGCAGGGAGAGCGCGCCCACCGGGGTCTTCAGCTCATGGCTGACGTTGGCCACGAAGTCGCGGCGCACCGCCTCGATCCGGCGGGCCTCCGTCAGGTCCTCGACCAGCAGCAGGACCAGGCGGGAGCCGAGCGGGGCCACGCGCGCGGAGACCGCGAGGGCCTCGCCGCGCCCGGTGCCGCGCCGGGGCAGATCCAGTTCGACCTGGCGTATCTCGCCGTCTCTGCGGGTGTCGCGGGCCATCTGGAGCATCGGCTCCACCGAGAGCTTGCCGCCGCGGACCAGCCCGAGGGCGTAGGCGGCGGAGCTGGCCTTGACGACGGCGTCGGCCTCGTCGAGCACGACGGCGGAGGAGCGGAGCACGGACAGCACGGTGTCCACGCCGGGCGGGAGTACGGGGTCAGTGTGCAAGGAAGTCCTGGTCGGTCGCTTCTGGTCGCGTTCGCTCCAGCGGAACGCCAGCATGGCGATGACACCGGTCAGTACCCCGGCGATCGCTGCCGCTGCGGCGACCGCCGCGTTCACGTCCATGCCTCCAGGTTAGGCATGGCGTACGACATGACCACAGCCGTCGCAGTGCGACCTCGAACACTCGTCGCCCAGAGTTCACCTGGGGGCCGGTCCTGGTTCATTCGGGGTGGCGGAAACGGACGCGTACGGGGCAGAACGTGGGAGCGTTGGGAAAGGTGGGGACCGTCGGGGGTCACCCGGAACCCCTGAGCACACGTACGAGAGGGAAAGCCTGATGCGGGACGCGTACCACGAGGAACTGGACTCGATCGGCGACAGCCTGGTGGAGATGGCCCGGCTGGTCGGGTCGGCGATCGGGCGCGCCACGACCGCCATTCTCGACGCCGACCTGAAGCTGGCCGAGAGCGTGATCGAGGCGGACCAGAAGGTCGACGAGCTCCAGCACGAGCTGGAGGCCCGGGCGATAGCCCTGCTGGCGCGGCAGCAGCCCGTGGCGACGGACCTGCGGATCGTCGTCACCTCCCTGCGCATGTCGGCCGACCTGGAGCGGGCCGGCGACCTCGCCCAGCACGTGGCGAAGCTGGCCCGGCTGCGCTTCCCGCAGCGCACCATCCCGCACGACCTGCACGCCACCATCCTGGAGATGGGCCAGCTCGCGCAGCGCCTGATGGCGAAGGCGGCCGAGGTGATCGTCACGAAGGACGTCGACCTCGCGCTCCAGCTGGAGCAGGACGACGACGAGATGGACCTGCTGCACCGCACCCTCTTCCAGCACCTGATCGACGAGCGCTGGAAGCACGGCATCGAGACGGCCGTCGACGTCACGCTGCTCGGCCGCTACTACGAGCGGTACGCCGACCACGCCGTGGCCGTCGCCAAGCGCGTCGTCTACCTGGTCACCGGTGAGCACGCGGACGAGCTCCAGCAGGACACCATCCAGCCGGTGGCGGGCCCCGAGGGGGCGTGATCCCGGGCCGGGTGCGGTCCGGCGGGGTGCGGTCCGGCCGGTGCCGGTCTGGTGGGATGCGGCTCGGTGGGGTGCGGTCCGGCCGGGTGCGGTCCGGCGGGATGCGGCTCGGTGGGGTGCGGTCCGGCCGGTGCCGGTCTGGTGGGATGCGGTCCGGCGGGGTGCGGTCCGGCGGGATGCGGCTCGGTGGGGTGCGGTCCGGCCGGTGCCGGTCTGGTGGGTGCGGTCCGGCGGGGTGCGGTCCGGCCGGTGCCGGTCTGGTGGGATGCGGCTCGGTGGGGTGCGGTCCGGCGGCGGGCGGGGGCGCGGGGGCGCCTCCGTGCGCCGTTGATGCGCCCGGCGGAACGGGCATGCAATGGACGAGGGCATCCCTGCCCCAGCGTCCAGGAGGGACCCATGGCCGAATCCCCCAGCACCACGCCCGATCCCACGCAGGAGCGCGACACCGAGCAGCCCGCCGAGATCAGGAGCCTGCCGCTGTTCGGCGCGTGCGGCTGCGGCTCCGGATGCGGCTGCGGGTGCCAGTCGGGCAGCCCCTGCCAGTGCGGCTGAGCACGGTCGACTGTGGCCGGTGTGGATCGGGCGTGAACTCGATTCACACCGGCCTTTTCTGTTGTCAGTGCGTTGCGGCTCGCCGGTGCAGATCCGCCAGCGCCTCCTGGACAGTGGTCTCCCGGTACCAGTCCAGCCACGCCCCGGCCTCCCGGGCGACGGTGTCCAGCGCGCCGAGTTCCGCCTCGGTGTAGGTGTGCCCCGGCTGGTGGTGATGGGTGGAGAAGGCGCCCTGCGGCCGGCCGGCGGGGCCCGGGATGGGCGTGCACTGGAGCGAGCGGCTGTGCGCGGCGAGCATGACGGCGCGGCTGGCCTCGTCGTAGACCGGCGCGGTGGCGACGTCCTCGATGACGACCCGTTGCCTCTTGCGCGCGGCCTGGCCGCAGGCCGTACCGGTGTCGTCGATCACCGCGAAGAAGCGCACGAACTCGGCGGGGAAACCGCAGTGGGACTCCAGCCGGAGGGTGTTGTCACCGGCGTCGATGAGCTGCACGTTCGCCATGTCGGTGTGGGCGATGGCGCAGGCGGCGTCCCGCAGCGCGGCGAGAAAGCGGGAAAGCGGCGGCACGGACGCAGGCGTGGGCACATGCGCTGGTGCCGACCGGTTGGGTGGGAGGAAGCCGACCGGGGGTGGGTCGCTCCGCCGGCCGCCGGGGAACCACGGCTCGCCGGGGCGCGGCGGCGGTGCGTGTACGAGGGCCACCGCCAGCCCCGCCGGTGCGAGCCCGTGCGCCCGGCCGACCGCGCGCAGCAGCGCGTCCGCTACCTGCGCATCCGGCAGGCCGTACCGCTCCATGAGCAGCCCCTGCGCTTGGGCGACGAGGGCACGGGCGGCCAGGGTGTGCCGCAGCTCCAGGGCGCGCGGCCGCAGCTGCGGACCGATCGCCACCGGCCCCGCGGCGGCGGCCGCCCCGATGACCGCGCCGAGGGCGTCCGGGACGGTCGGGTACAGCTCGGGCCCGGCGGCATCGAGCGGCCGGGCCCGGTCGAGTACGGCCGTGACCCCGGCGGTGCAGCCGGCCAGGAACAGGCGCCGGCCGGGCGGGGCGGTGAAGCGGTGCAGCAGCGCGGCGCCCGCCGGGGACAGCCGGCGCAGACTGCTCAGATCGAGGACCAGCTGGGTGGGGCCGGTGGCCGAGAGTGCCGCGTCCAGTTCGGCACCGGCGTCGTCGTCGCCGCACAGGGCGAGCACGGTCAGCCTGCCCGTCGGCAGGCCCGGAAGGGCCAGATCCACCAGGGTCCGGCAGGTGAAGTACGACGACATGGCGGGCCCCCTGCCTGTGAGTCCCGGGCATCATCGGGTCCCCGGGGCGGCCCACCTGCCAGCGTAGCCGCGGGACGTTCACCAGGAAGTGGGCCGTCAGGCCCCTGCCCCGGCCAGCAGGTCCCTCGGGCTCAGCGTGCGGTCGACCAGGGTGCGGGCGATGTCCACCACGCGCCGGTGGTGGCGGTCGGCGTAGGCGGTCAGGGCGGTTCGGGCGGCGGGCAGGGTGAGGTCGCCGGCCGCGGCGAGCATGCCGGTGGCCACGTCGACGGCCGCCTTGGCGAGGGCGGCCTGCACCCGGGTGGCGACGTCGGTGGGGCGCAGCGGTCGGGGGGTCCAGTTGACCAGGGCCACGGACGTCACGTCGGCGAGTGCCTGGCCCAGCTCCAGGTCCAGCGGGGGCAGCCCGCCGGGCGTGCGGAGCAGGAGGTTCACCGCGCCGATGGGCTGACCGTGGACGCGCAGCGGCAGGGCGTGCAGGGAGCGGTAGCCCTGGCGCAGGGCGAACGGGGCGACCTGGGGCCACCGGTCGCTGCTGTCCGCCAGCGCCGGGGCGTCGATGCGCCGCCCCTCGTGGAAGCAGTCCAGGCAGGGGCCCTCGTCGGCCTGGAGCTGGAAGAGCTCCAGGAGGGCGGCCTCCTCCTCGGTGACGGCCAGCGGGCGCAGGCCGCCCCGGGCGGAGAGCACCATCATCCCGGCGGCGTCGGCACCGGTCAGCTGGATGCAGTGCCGTGCCAGCCGTTCGCCCAGGACGACCGGGTCGACGTCGTCGGCCAGGAAGTCGGCCAGCCCGACGAGTGCTTCGGCGAGCTGTTGTTCACGGATCATCACCGTGCACCGTCCCTTCCCTCGTCACCGCGGTCGTCGTCGGGGTCCTGCGGGCCGTCGTCCGGATCCCGCACCCCGTCCACGGCGGATTCTCCACCGCTCCCCTGCGCACCCGTGTCCGCGCCCCCGCCGTCGCCGCCCGGGCCCAGCGGCTCCGGTTGGAAGCGGAGTCTGCGGGCGAGGACGTCCCGGGCCACCTGGCTGACCGTGCGGCTCTCGGCGTACGCATGGGCCCGCAGCAGGTCCAGCGCCTGCTCGGGGTCCACGTCGAGCTGCACCATCACCATGCCGACCGCCTGGTAGACCTCGGTGTGGTCGGCCTCGGACGCGGCCACCCAGGTGGCCACACCGTCGTCCGCCGCCTCCGCGGTGAGGTCGGGGGCGGCGGTCTGGAGACCCATCAGCGCGTAGGTGACCGCGTCCCGCACCCACGCCGCGATCCGCAGGTCCGACTCGCCCAGGCCGCCCACCCGGTGGCTGTACAGGTCGAGGGTGCCGATGGCCGCGCCGCTGACACCGAGCGGCAGGGAGAACACGGCACGGACGCCGAGGCCCACGGCCTCCTGCGCGAAGATCGGCCAGCGGCCGGCGTCGGGGCCGTCGGTGAGGTCGGCGGCGAGGACCGGGGCGCCCTGGTCGAGCGCGCTCTGGCAGGGGCCGTCGCCGATGGTGTACTGAAGCTCGGCCAGGCGTGCGGCGGTCCCGTCGCTGGCGCACCAGGTGAGGCGTACGCCCTTGCCGCCCGAGATCGACACGGAGGCGCCGGTGACGGGCAGCAGCCCCACGCAGGCCGCGCACAGCGCGCCCGGAACCTGCTCCGGACCCAGGGCTCCGCGCGCCGCGGCGGCCAGCGTCTCGGTGACCCGCAGCCGCGCCCGGGCGTCGGACGGCCCAGCGCCTCCGGCCTGCGACTCGGGCTCCTCCGGCGGCATGGTCAACACCCCCGTCGTGACGCGCTCTCAGCAGACATGATCCATCAGTATCGGCCCCGGGACGGGATTCGGGGCCGTGGGGCTGTCGGCCAGCCGACGGGTTCCCCGGTCACAGAGAACGGGTTCCCTGGCTGGTCCGATCGGCACACCGGGACTCCATTCACCTTTCAACTGATCACGCTCACGCAGTCCAGGACCGACCGGGGTCGTCCAACCATGCCCGCTGCCCCTCGGGCGTGATCGTGAGCCCGAACCGCTCGGCTGTGGGGCGCCCTCGCTCCACCCACCACGCATACGACGCCTCCACCTCGTCCCAGAGGCGGCGGGGACCGTACTGCCAGACGGTGTACCGGTCGGTGCCGCGGACGCCGTCCCAGTCGACGGCGGCCCACGACGCGGTATCCGTGGTCGCCAGCCACAGGCGGACCACGACACCCGGCACGTCCGGCCGCTCGTGCCAGGCGTGCCATACGTCCGGCAGCCGCAGACCGACGGCGAACTGTGCTGCGGTGTCCTGCCCGGCGACGAGCGACGGGTCCAGTCCCGACCTCGACTCGACCGGCTGGTGTTCGTCCCGCACCACGTCGCGGTAGATCCGCAGGTCCGTGCGCTGTCCGCGCATCAGCATGAAAGCGGAGTGCGGGGAGAAGCGGCCCGAGGCGATCCCATCGCCGCCCACGTGCAGGCGCAGCAGCCCGTAGCAGAGCCACGGCGTTTCCCAGGGAGTGAGGACGAGCCCACCGGGCCGGGTCTGCTCCACCCACGCGTAGGGCAGGCGGCGCACGGAGCACGTGGCGATGACCCTGTCGTACGGTGCCGACGGCAGGAACCCGCCTGCGCCGTCCGCCGCTTTCACCTCCGGCTGGAGAGTGAGGGCCTTCAGCGAGCGTGCCGCCGCCGCGGTGAGCGCCGGGTCCACGTCCACGGTCGTCACGTTCTCCTCCCCGACCAGGGCAGCGAGAAGACCAGCATTCCAACCCGTACCGGTGCCGATCTCCAGGACCCTGTGCGCAGGGTGCAGGTCGAGCATCCGGAGCATGCGGAACACGATCGACGGGGCCGACGCGGACGATGACGGCCACACCTCCCCGCCTTCGGGGACCCGGCCGTCGTTGACCTGGGTGACGACCGGAGCGTCGGCGTAGGCGGCCGCCAGCCAGCGCGCGGGATCCAGCGCACGGTCGCAGGGCATCCAATCGCCTTCACCGTCCAGCCACACCAGGCGGGGCAGAAACGCGTGTCGCGGGGCGCGCTGAAAGGCTGCCTCCAGCTCGGGCCCAAGGGGGCCGAGTCCTTCCGAGACGGCGCGGAGCAGGCCACGGGCAGCGGCCTGCTCCTCGGTGCTCATGGCGCACATGCCGAAGGTCAGCCCTTCTTGTGCTTCGGGTCGGGCTTCGGCTGGCTGGTGTCCGAGGACGGCTTCGACGTCCCCGGGTCCTTGCCGCCGGCGTGCTTGCCGTCGCCGCCAGATCCGCCCTTGCCGGTTCCCCATCCCATTGCGGTCCTCCTTGTCGTCATGTCCAGTTGGTGGTGCGGAAGTTCTCAGATCGCATCTTGCTGCTGATCAGGTACGGCTGAGAGTCCGGTCCGCCGGCCGTGGACCGGACGGCTTCGGAGGTTCCGGCGGCGGCGGTTGAGGCTGTTTTCCCATGAAGCGGGGTCCCTTCCTTCGGTCGTACCCGACCGGGACGTGGTGGTGTGAACGAGCAGCGCCCCGGCCGGGTGCTTGAAGACGCCGGATCGGTGATGACCCGGCGCAGCCACGGGTGGGAGTTGTGGGGGAGAAACGCGGTCGTCGCCTACAGCCCTCGCGCGGTCAGCAGACGACGAAGCCCTCCGGGAAGGCGCCTCAGCAGGGACGGACGTCGTACGGCACGGCTCAGGGGACCGTGGCCATCTGTCACATAGACGGCCCGGGTGATGCCCGCGCGGTCGACGGCAACGGAGCCGGACGCGGACCTCCGAAGCAGGGCAGCACGCAGCGACATACGGATCTCCGGGGGTAGACGGGACATGGCGGCCCCGAGGCTGCAGGGGGGAGCAGGGCAGGGCTGCCGCGGTCAGCAGTGCAGGTCTCGACCGGAATCGCCCGGTGATCCGCCAGCCCGAGGTGCTGTGTCCAAAACGCTAGAAGCACAGCCGAGTTGGGCTCCAGCCGATTGCACGGACTTCTACGTCTTCACCCCAGAGCGCCAACGGCGTCTTTGATCAGTTGACGGGCTTTCGCGCCATGCACAGCGATGCCGCCCAGTTCGGTGAATGCACGCCCGTACATGGCGATCTCGCTGGGCTGCGTGATGGTCAGGTAGCCGGAGACCAGTTCAACGCTGACCTGCGCCATGTCGTAGATCCAGAATCCTTCGACCGGCCACGCCTTCTCCCGTACCGGCTGCATGGGGACGATGCCGATGCTGATGTTGGGGCGACGGTCGGTGGTCAGCAGATGTTCGAGCTGTTCGCGCATGACATCCGGTCCTCCGAGACCGTTGCGCAGCACACTCTCCTCGATCAGGAAGGCGAACCGGTGGTTCCCTTCGACGAGGACGTGCTGACGAGCCATGCGCTCGTCCACGGCCGAGTCCACGTCGCCCACCAGGCCACGGCGGTCGCGGATGGCCGACAGGATCGCGGTGGTGTAGGCGCGGGTCTGGAGCAGGCCGGGAAGCAGCCAGGAGGAGTAGACGCGGAACCGCTGCGTCCGCTCGTAGATTGGCCGGACGGCTTCCTGGGCGGCGCGCAGCCCGGTGCGCTCCATGCGACGCCACTCCGTGTACATGGAGTCGGCAGCGCGGGATTTCGCGATCAGGTCGTCGGCTTGCTCATCGGCTCCGCATGCCCGGCACCATGCCCGGATGTCTCCGTCCGCCGGCGCCGTGGTGGCGTTGATGATGCGGCTGGTCTTGGACGGGTGCCAGCCACAGAGGGCGGCCAGCTCCCGTCCTTGGAGTCCAGCGTCCAGCATCAGCTCCCGGAGTCGCTCGGCCACGGCCTTGCGGGCCGCTTGCGCACTGGAGGACGGGGAGCTGGGCATACGGGTGGTGTCCGGTCGGTCAGATGACGTACTGCTCGTGCGGGACGGCACGCTCCCACACCGACTCGAAGGCAGTCGAGCACAGCTTGGCCACGGCCGGCTCAGTGACCGTCTCCATGCCTGGTTCTGCCCATTGGCCGTCACCGGTGAAGTGGTTGAAGACAACCGTCGTTCCGTCGAACAGCCAGAAATCGACGCCTGGTAGTGCGAGGTCCGTGGTCCGGCGCCGGGGAAGCCACCGGACTTGTTCACCGGCCGCGATGTTGTGCGGGCCGGTGAGGGAGTGCTCCCACCTGATGTAGTCGCTGACAGGCTCGGACACGATGCGAGCGCGGCGAACGACCACGCCTCGGCCGGTCACCTGTCGCATCAGGTCGGACCACGAGCGGTACTCCTCGGCCGGGTCGAACGGATGTCCCTGCTTCCAGGCGACGAACACCGGGTCGTCGGTCATGTAACTGTCGCGCATCTCCAAGTGGACCGCGGAGTGCTGGGCAGTGGCGAACCCCTGGCGCACTGCTGACGTCACTGCTTTGCCTCCGAGCGCGGAATGAACTGGAGCATGTTGGCGGGAAGCCGGATCACGGTCTCGTGCTCCGGGACGTCGGTGGTGTGACCGGGGACGGACCCGACCTCCTGAGCCTGCTTGACGGTGGCGGCGTCGGCCTTCCAGGACTGGATGATCAGGTCGCCCGTCTCCTCCTCGACCCAGATGGTCGGTGACCCGTCGTTGGGGGTGTTGGGATAGATCCCCAGGAACCGTAGCGTCATGGTGCCCTCCCGAACCAAGCCGGTTGCGTCCACTTGCACGCCAACCGAATCGCAGGCCCGATGCGGCGTCAAGGGCGCTTGGAGGCGGGGACCTCTCGCGGACCACGTCATTGCGCCCGCCCCGGCGGCAGGACAGGGACGGGCGCAGATGGCGACCCTGTTACACGAAGCGGTCGAACTCCCCCGCCTTGGCGCCTTCCAGGAATGCCGCGAGCTTCGCTCGGCTGGTCCTGATGATCAAGCCAGGCTCGTCACTCTCTCGTACCAGGATCATGTCGCCTTGCTCCGCGACCTCCAGGCAGTTGCCCTCTGAATCGGTCGAGAAGGAGGATTTTTGCCACTGGATCTCCACGGTTCCCCGCCTTCACACTTGTCGTGCTATGTCATAGATGAAGTCGCGTGACCTGACCGGGTCGAGCGACCTCTCCTCGGTTCGGTCCAGAACAGCCCGGTAGTTGGCAAGGCGCGTCTCCGCGTCAAGGAACGCAGGACCGTGCGGGGTGTCCGTCTGGACGGTGTCGAGCTGCGGAACCGGACCGTAGACGTAGAGCGTCGAACTTCCGGCGTTCGGAAAACCGCCTATGGCGAAGGGGACCACGCGCACGGTGACGTTGTCCCGGTCGGATTCCTTGAGGAGGTGGTCGAGCTGGGCACGGGCGACTTTGCGACCCCCGAACTGCATGCGGAGGGCGGCCTCGTGGATCAGGAACGTGCATCGCGGCGGATGCGGACGGTCGAGCACGTCACGGCGCCGCAGCCGATGTGAGAGACGGCGGCGCAGGACCACGTCGCTCAGGGGCGGCACCGCCTCGGCGAACACGGCCCGCGCGTAGTCCTCCGCTTGGAGCAGCCCCGGCATATGCATGATCTGCACGGCACGCAGCGCAATGGCGTGGTGCTCCAGCTCGGCCAGGTCGAGAGCGCCGGCGGACAGTTCGCCGCGGTAGTCCTCCCACCAACCCTTGTTCCGCTCCTCGGCGATGGCGGCCAACGCTTCGACGTAGGCGGCGTCAGAGCAGCCGTAATGAGTGGTCCAGGTACGAACGCGTTCGCCGCTCACGCCGAACCGCCCGGACTCGACGTTGCTGATGCTGGTCCGGTCGGTGCCCAACTGGACTGCTGCATCAGCCAGCGTGAGACCCGCATGCTCCCGGATCTTCCGCAGCTCGGCACCCAATCGGCGCTGCCGTGCGGTCGGCGCCTTCCTCGGTGGCATCGACTCCCCTCCTGTCGCGTCTCAGTCTGACCCCCATCCCCTGAAGGATCCACCTCGACCGCGCTCGGCCCAACTGTTTAGCCGCTTCCGTACAACATGTGAGACGCATCCGGTACCTTCGTCAGCAACGTCGCGTAGCACGCCAGTAAATCCGCAGCGCAGCCGTCTGCACGCCTGTACGCGGGCGCCTCCGGAGGACGGACGGGCCACGGTGGCGCGCTGTGCGAAGAGCGACCGCACTGTGTTGGGAGACGACGATGTCGCACGCTTCCGCCTTACCACCCCCCGTACCGCTCCTCGGTCCTCGCGCGGAGAGCTACAGACTCAGCACCCCCCACACCCTGCGGGCGCCGAAGATTGCGCGCGACTTCTTCGCGACGCTGGTCGGCTCGCAGCACCCCGGGTTTCTCGCGCCGGGAACCCTCTGCATCTCCGAGGTGGTCACGAACGCCGTCCGGCACACCCGGTCACCGCGGATCGCCATCGAGATCTCGATGAGCAGTGATCACGTGGTCGTCCACGTGCACGACAACGAACCGTGCGCCCTGCCCGCATCCAAGCCCTGGCACCCGGAGTTCGAACACGGGCGTGGCCTCGCCCTCGTCGAGGCGCATGCACATCGCTGGGGAATCACGCTCTTCGGCGGCCGACACCCGCGGTCGAAAGCTGTGTGGTTCGAACTCCATGAGCGAGCGGAGACGGCCCGGTGACCGGCCTGGGCGTCGACCGCATGACCATCGTCCTGACCGTCCTGGCCATTGCACTCGCCCTGCTCTCACTGCTGGCGATCTACTGGAGCATGCCCGGTTTCCGTAGCGCCGTAGCCCCGGCCCCGACCGATCGACCGGGGTACTCGTACGTCTGCTACTGCCACCGTCACCCGATCCGGGTGAAGATCCTCGCACCACCCCTCGGCGGACGCCACGCCCGGACCGGGCCGAGATCCGACCGCGGCGGCACCCACCGGGCAGCGCGCCTTCGAGGAGGCACGGCCGACGGGAGAGAAGGGCCCCTTCCGATATCCGCGGCCGCTTAGGGCGCACTGAGCACAAGAGCGCCCGCTGTCAGCGAGGGGTGAGGAGGCAGAACTCGTTGCCTTCCGGGTCGGCCAGGACCGTCCAGTGGATCGCGGACCGGTCGATGTCGGGGTAGGTGGCGCCCAGGGCGCACAAGCGGGCCGCTTCTTCGGTCATCTCGTCACCGGGGTAGGGGGCGATGTCGAGATGGACGCGGTTCCACCCGCTCTTGGTGTCGGGGGTGCGGAGGAACTCCAGGTAGGGGCCGACGCCCTTGGCGGAGCGCAGGGTCGCGTGGTCGTCGGTGACCTCGTGCACCGTCCAGTCCATCGCCTCGCCCCAGAACCGGGCCATCCGCCGCGGGTCGGCGCAGTCGACCACCACGGCGGCGATCGGACCGGTGTCCCGGTAGACCGGACGGGGCTCCAGCACGCAGAACTCGTTGCCTTCCGGGTCGGCCAGGACCGTCCAGGGGACGTCTCCCTGGCCGACATCGGCGGGCGTCGCGCCGAGATCCTTCAGGCGCGCGACCACCTCGGCCTGATGGGCGGCCGAGGTGGTGGCCAGATCGAGGTGCACGCGGTTCTTGGCCGTCTTGGGTTCCGGGCGGGCGATGAGGTCGATGCAGACGGCCGCGGGGTCGGGGTAGGCGAAGCCCACCGGTTCGAGGTTGGTCACGCCGGGCCCCTCGCTGTCGACACCCCACCCGAGTGCCTCCGCCCAGAACCGGCCGAGCGCGGAGTCGTCCCGGGCCTTCATGTTGATCTGCACGAGTCGCGTTGCCATGCCGAGGATCCTAGAAGTCGGCGGGGCGTACGGCCGGGCCGATTTTCCGGGCTCGTTCTGTCCGACCCAACGCCGTTCGATTCAGCTACCTCCAGAAGCTGCACAGGACCACGTCGGTCGTGTCAGGCGAAGGAGAAGCGTGCGGCGGCTTCGCTGGGCGTGGTCGCTTGGCGGCGTCCGGGGACATCGTGGACGCTGGTTGCGCCCTCGGAGCGAAGCTGGTCGGCACCGGCCTCCCGGGCCATGACGGCGGCGTAGGCACGGACGTCCGCGGCGGTGAGGTCCTTGCGGCCTCGCTCGGTGTACTGCTGAAGGAGGTCGGTGACGTCCGGGGTGAAGCGCAGCATGGTCACCGGGGCGTTGAAGCGCCTGGCGATGGCGATGAGCCGTGCGCGTGCCTGCGGCGTGACATTCGTCGACTCGGCGATTGCGCTGTGTCCGGCGGCGAGCCTGGCGACGACCCTGCGGTCACGTTCCTCGAAGATCCGTGCGTCCGCCGCGTCGGATTCCGCTGGTGCGGGTGAGGTGCCGAAAAGCTCCGCGCGGATCTCGTCGCTGGACACCACGGCTTCCGCGTCGATCTGCCCGCGTGCGATCAGTGCCCGAACGAAGCTGGTCTTGCCCGAGGCCGGTGGGCCGACAAGGACGACGAGTCCTGCCGGAACCCGGATGGCGGGCGCGAGAGCGTTGAGGTCGAGAGCGTTGAGGTAGAGCTCGGCTGCGCAGTCGAGGGCTTCCTCCGGGGAGCCGGCCGGCAGTCCGCTGGGCAGGAGGCTGTCCCGGTAGCTGTCGTTGCCGGCCAGATAGAGGGCGAAGCCCCAGGTGTGCGGCACGCCGGTGAAGCGCAGTCGGCACAGCGGCAGGCTCTTTCCGCCGGGCAACTCGGCTGCCACGTAGGCGAATCCTGTGCGGAAGCGGACCGTGATGGCGTCCACGTGGGGCCAGCGTGCGCGGGCGTGGCGGTTCAGACGCCGGCGCAGGTGGTGCTGCATCGATTCCGGGGGGTCCTTCGGCACGAGCCCATCCTGCCGGGTGCGGCAGCGGCCCGCGATGACACCGCTGCCCCCGCCCGGCGCTCGCACTAGGGAGCTACCGGGCGTCGGATCAGGCGGCCTGCTCGGACGTGCGTGGCTGCCGGTCCTGCGCAGGCGCCGTCGGCCGTTCAGCCGGCAGCCCCCGCATCAGCACGCCGTAACCCAGCCCCGTCACCGTCCCGATGGCCGCGCACATCCCCCACAGCCACCCCGCGCCCAGCCGGTCGATCACCGCGCCGGACATCAGCGGTGCGACCAGGGAGGCCACGGACCAGGACAGGGTGTACATGCCCTGGTAGCGGCCGCGGCCGTGCACCGGCGAGAGCCGGACCACGAGGCCGGTCTGGGTCGGGGCGTTGACGATCTCGGCGAGGGTCCACACGCAGACGGTGAGCATGAAGACGCCGACGGACCCGGCGAAGGCGGTGAGGCCGAAGCCGTAGCCGGCGAGGACGGAGGAGAGGACGAGCAGGGTGCGCGGGTCGCGGTGCTCGATGAACCGGGTGACGGGGATCTGGAGGGCGACGATCAGGATGCCGTTGACGGCGATGGCGAGGCCGTAGTCGGCGGGCGAGAACCCGGCCCGGCCCATGGCCACCGGCAGGCCGACGGAACCCTGCTGGAAGATCAGCGCGACGAGGAAGGACAGCCCGACGACGGCCATGTAGCGCCCGTCGCGCAGCACGGTGCCGAGGCTGACGCCGTCGCCGCCCGTGTCCTTCGCCTGGGCGGTGGGCCGCGACTCGGGGACCCTGAGGAAGACGACGAGCGCGCACAGGGCCGTCATCCCGGCCTCGATCAGGAACCCGGCGAGATAGCTGTACTCGGCGATGAAGCCGGCGGCCGCGGAGGAGACGGCGAAGCCGAGGTTGATGGCCCAGTAGTTCAGGGAGAAGGCGCGGACGCGGTCCTCGGGGCGCACGATGTCGGCCATCATCGCCTGCACGGCCGGCCGGGAGGCGTTGGAGGCCATGCCGACGAGGAAGGCGACGCCGGCGATGGCGACGGGGTCGGTCATGAAGCCGAGCAGCGCGACGGAGGCGGCCGTCGCCGACTGGGCGATGAGCAGGGTGGGCCGCCGGCCGAGCCGGTCGGCCATCACGCCGCCGCCGAGGGCGGAGACGACGCCGCCCAGCCCGTGCAGCGAGGCGACGAGACCGGCGTACGACGCCGAGTAGCCCCGGTCGATGGTGAGGTACAGGGCCATGAAGGTGGCCACGAACGCGCCGAGCCGGTTGACGAGGGTGCTGGTCCACAGCCACCAGAACTCACGGGGGAGGCCGGCGACGGACTCCCTGGCGGCACGTCTGAGACGGGCGGCGGACATCAACGGGACCCCCAGTGTGTGCAACGCCCCGGTATGGGCGTTGTAAGCGGCTCATGCGGCGAGCACAACTTACCGAGGCGGGAGCCGGGGCGACCACTGGATTAACAGACCCCGTCAACTGTCCGGCCGGCTGTCCACCCCTCGGCCGGGCCGGGCGGGGTCCCGAACGCGTGGATTAGGCTCTTTCCCATGGCCGACGCACCGTACAAGCTGATCCTCCTCCGCCACGGCGAGAGCGAGTGGAACGCGAAGAACCTGTTCACCGGCTGGGTGGACGTCAACCTGAACGAGAAGGGCGAGAAGGAGGCAGTCCGCGGTGGCGAGCTCCTGAAGGCCGCCGACCTGCTGCCCGACGTGGTCCACACGTCCCTCCAGAAGCGCGCGATCCGCACCGCCCAGCTCGCGCTGGAGGCCGCCGACCGCCACTGGATCCCGGTCCACCGCAGCTGGCGCCTGAACGAGCGCCACTACGGCGCCCTCCAGGGCAAGGACAAGGCGGCGACGCTGGCCGAGTTCGGCGAGGAGCAGTTCATGCTCTGGCGCCGCTCCTACGACACCCCGCCCCCGCCGCTGTCGGACGACTCCGAGTTCTCCCAGGCGCACGACGCCCGCTACGCCACGATCCCGCCGGAGCTGCGCCCCCGCACGGAGTGCCTGAAGGACGTCGTCGTCCGCATGCTCCCGTACTGGTACGACGCGATCGTCCCGGACCTCCTGACCGGCCGCACGGTCCTGATCGCCGCCCACGGCAACAGCCTGCGCGCCCTGGTCAAGCACCTGGACGGCATCTCCGACGCCGACATCGCGGGCCTGAACATCCCGACGGGCATCCCGCTCTCCTACGAGCTGGACGCCGACTTCAAGCCGGTCACCCCGGGCGGCACCTACCTCGACCCCGAGGCGGCCGCGGCGGCGATCGAAGCGGTCAAGAACCAGGGCAAGAAGAAGTAACCGCCCACGAGCAAGCCCCCTGCCTGCGGCTCTGTCGCGGTAGGGGGTTTCCCATGTCCGGTGTCACATTCCCTCCGGTCCGGCCGTCGTAGAGGTGTAGGCGGCGGTGGACGTCGCATCACGACACCGGAGGAGACACCAGTGGACGCTCGTATCGATCTCTTCGCCAGCCCCGTCCTCGGGACGTTCCTCAAGCACCTCAACTCCGCCGGGAAGGCGCTCGCGGAGGCCGGGGTGCCGGAGGCGACGCAGGAGTTGGTGAAGTTTCGGGCCAGTCAGATCAACGGGTGCGGGTACTGCACCGACATGCACACCAAGGACGCCCTGGCCGCCGGGGAGGACCCGACCCGGCTGTTCCTGGTCGCCGCCTGGCGGGAGGCCACCGTGTTCACGGACGCGGAGCGGGCCGCGCTGGAGCTGGCCGAGGAGGGCACCCGGATCGCCGACGCGGCCGGCGGGGTCAGCGACGAGGTGTGGGACAACGCCGCCAAGCACTACGACGGGGAGCAGCTCGCCGGGCTGGTCGGGCTGATCGCGCTGATCAACACCTACAACCGCGTCAATGTGCTGGTCCGGCTGCCCGCCGGCGGCTACCGGCCGGGGATGCACGGCTGACCGGGCCCCTCCCCGCGGGGCTCAGGGGTGCAGATGTGCGCCCTTGAGGATCTTGTCGACGCCGTTCCTGGGGCCGTACACCGCGAGCCCGACCAGGTCCAGGTCGGCCGTCGGGACCGCGCGGACGGCCGCCCGGTTGTCGTCGTCGTTGCCCGTCGTGAAGAGGTCCGCGGTGAAGACGGCGCGGGGCAGCGCACGGCTCAGCGCCCTGCCGTGCGCCGCCGTCAGTACTTCCTTGGTGCCCTCCAGGACCAGCACGGGCTGCCGGAACATCGGCAGGTACCCCACGCCGTCCGCGTCCTGGTACGGCTCCCCGATCACTTCGGGGACCTGGCTGCCCAGGCCGCTCACCAGGAACGCGGTGACGTTCAGCCGCTGCCAGGGCTCCAGGTCCTCGCGCAGCAGTACGGCGATCTTCGTGTCGAAACGAACGGGTTGCGTGGTCATGGAGTGAGACTGCCGGGCGGCTCGCCGCGTCGTCTTGTACGTTCTTTGCGTGGCCGCCGGGCAGGAAGTCAGCGCGTGGCGTCCCCGGGTCCCGGGCGTCACCGAGGTCTTCCACGCCCGCTTCACCGAGTACGCCTATCCCATGCACGTCCACGACGCCTGGACGCTGCTCATCGTGGACGACGGCGCCGTACGGTACGACCTCGACCGGCACGAGCACGGCACCCCGCACGACACCGTCACCCTGCTGCCCCCGCACGTGCCGCACAACGGCTCCCCCGCCACCCCGGGCGGTTTCCGCAAGCGGGTCGTCTACCTGGACACCAGCACGCTGGGCGAGGAGCTGATCGGGGCCGCCGTGGACGGTCCCGAGCTGCGGGACCCGCTGCTGCGGCGCCGGGTGGGACAGCTGCACACCGCGCTCGCCCGGCCCGGTGAGGAGCTGGAGGCGGAGAGCCGGCTGAGCCTGGTCGGGGAGCGGCTGCGGGACCATCTGCGGGGGCGGCCCGAGGTGCCGCACCCTCGCCGTGACGCCGGACTCGCGTGCCGGCTGCGGGAGTTGCTGGACGCCCGGGTGGTGGACGGCGTCCCGCTGGAGGAGGCCGCCCGGCTGCTGCACGCCCATCCGGCCCATCTGGTGCGGGCGTTCAGCGGCGCGTACGGCATCGCCCCGCACCAGTACCTGATGTCACGGCGGGTCGGGCGGGCCCGCCGGCTGCTGCTGGCCGGGACGTCGCCGGGCGCGGTGGCCGCCGCCACCGGGTTCTACGACCAGGCCCATCTGACCCGGCACTTCAAGCGCCTGGTCGGGGTGACCCCGGGCCGGTACGGCCGCGGCGGGGTCAGTCCGCCGGGCGTTCCAGCAGGTGGCTGAAGGCTTCCAGGTTCCGGGTGGACTCCCCGCGGGAGACCCGCCACGCGTACTCCTTGCGGATGGCGGAGGCGAAGCCCAGTTCCAGGAGGGTGTTGAAGGCGCCGTCGGCCGCCTCCAGGACCTGGCCGAGGAGGCGGTCGATCTCCTCGGGGGTGACGGCGGAGAGGGCCATGCGGGCGGTGAGGTAGACGTCGCCCAGCTGGTCGACGGCGTAACTCACGCCGTAGAGCCGGAGGTTGCGCTCCAGGAGCCAGCGGTGCACGGCCGGCTCGTTCTCGTCGGGGTGGCGGATGACGAAGGCGTTCAGGGAGAGGGAGTGGCGGCCCACCAGGAAGGAGACGGTGGTGGAGAGTTTGTGGGTGCCGGGCAGCTTGACCACGTAGGTGCCGGGTTCGGGGCTCTCCCAGTCGAGTCCGGCCTCCCCGAAGACCTCCTCCAGCACCTGTCCGGCCGCCTTCTGCGCATCACCCATGGTGGGAGCGTACGCGACGGCGGTGGGAGTGGGTCGCGGCCGTGTAGACGTCGGCGGTGGCGGCGGCCGCGGTGTCCCAGCCGAAGGACTCGGCGTGCCGGGCGGCGGCCTCGCCCATGACGGTGGACAGGGCCGGGTCGTCGGCGAACCGGCCCAGCACGCGCGCGTAGTCGGCGGGGTCGTGGCCCTGGACGAGGAAGCCGGTGGCGCCGTCGCGCACGGCGACCGGCAGTCCGCCGACGGAGGCCGCGAGCACCGGGGTGCCGGTCGCCTGCGCCTCGATCGCGACCAGCCCGAAGGACTCGCTGTACGACGGCATGACCAGCACGGACGCGGCCCGGAACCAGTCGGCGAGCTGCTCCTGGCCGACCGGCGGGCGGAACCGTACGACGTCGGCGATGCCCAGCCGGGCGGCGAGCTTCTGGAGCCCCTCCGGCTTGGCGAGGCCGCTGCCGCTCGGTCCGCCGACGACCGGGACGACGATACGGCGGCGCAGCTCGGGGCGCTGGTCCAGCAGCACGGCGACCGCGCGCAGCAGTACGTCCGGGGCCTTCAGGGGTTGTATGCGGCCGGCGAAGAGCGGGATCAGGGCGTCCTGGGGCAGGTCGAGGCGGGCGCGGGCGGCGGCGCGGCCGTCGGCGGGGCGGAAGCGGTCGAGGTTCACGCCGGGGTGGACGACGGCGACCTTCGAGGGGTCCGCGGAGTAGTGCCGTACCAGTTCCTCGGCCTCCTCGTCCGTGTTGGCGATCAGCCGGTCGGCGGCGGCCACGATCTGGGTCTCGCCGATGACCCGGGCGGCCGGCTCGGGGGTGTCGCCGTCGGCCAGGTTGGCGTTCTTGACCTTGGCCATGGTGTGCATGGCGTGCACGAGCGGGACGCCCCAGCGCTGGGCGGCGAGCCAGCCGACGTGGCCGGAGAGCCAGTAGTGGGAGTGGACCAGGTCGTAGTAGCCGGGGCGGTGGCCGGCCCAGGCCTGCATCACGCCGTGCGTGAAGGCGCACAGCTGGGCCGGGAGGTCCTCCTTGGCCAGCCCCTCGTAGGGGCCCGCGTCGACATGCCGGACCAGCACGCCGGGGGAGAGTTCGACGGAGGGGGGCAGGCCGCCCGCGGTGGCCCGGGTGAAGATCTCGACCTCGATGTTGATCGCGGCCAGCCGCTGGGCCAGCTCCACGATGTAGACGTTCATGCCGCCGGCGTCGCCCGTGCCGGGCTGGTGGAGCGGGGAGGTGTGCACGGAGAGCATGGCGACCCGGCGGGGCCTGCGAAGCAGTCGCAGACGGGGGGCGGCCGCCGGGGAGCGGCGCCCGAGCCTGCTGACGTACTGGCTCACGTGGCGATCCTCCTTGCTGCGGACATGCCGACACAGAGGACCGACCGCGCCCTCCAGGGGATGCAACAGCGGATGCGGGCCCGCCCTTCCCCGATCAATCGGCTTTACCCAATCATTACCCGAGCCGCGCTGCCGCCCCGGCGGCCCTTACCCTCGTACGCATGAAAGCCCGCGCAGCGACCCGCACCCCCGTCGTGGGAACGGTGACCCGCGGGACCACCAACCCCAACCGGCTGCGCCGCATGGACCGCTGGATCGCGGCCGAGCACGGCGCCGAGCTGCGCCGCGCCGCCGATCCGCTGGCCGTCGACCTCGGCTACGGCGCCGCGCCCTGGACCGCCGTGGAGCTGCTCGGCCGGCTGCGTACCGTCGCCCCCCGCGCGCGCGTGGTCGGCATCGAGATCGAGCCGGATCGGGTCGCCGCGGCACGGCCGTACGAGCGGGAGGGGCTGGCCTTCCGGCACGGCGGCTTCGAGGTGCCGGTGCCCGGCCGGCCGCTGCTCATCCGGGCCGCCAATGTGCTGCGGCAGTACGACGAGGACCAGGTCGCCGCGGTCTGGGAGCGGCTGTGCGCGCGGCTCGCCCCGGCGGGCGCGGGCTCGCGTGGCGGGCTGCTGGTCGAGGGCACGTGCGACGAGATCGGGCGGCGGCACGTCTGGGTCGCACTCGGCCCGGAGGGGCCCCGGACCGTCACCTTCGCGACCCGGCTGGGCTCCCTGGAGCGACCCTCGGACCTCGCCGAGCGGCTGCCGAAGGCGCTGATCCACCGGAACGTGCCGGGCGAACCGGTGCACGCCTTCCTGCGCGACTTCGACCGCGCCTGGGCCGCCGCCGCCCCCTACGCCTCCTACGGCGCCCGCCAGCGCTGGCTCCGCACGATCCGCGCCCTCACCACGGACTGGCCGGTGACGGACCGCCCGACCCGCTGGCGCCAGGGCGAAGTGACGGTGACGTGGGAGGCGTTGGCGCCCCGCCACTGAGATCACCGCCCCAGCCGCCGAGATCACCCCACCGGGTTCCGGACCGGCACCACCGCCCCGCCGCCGAGATCACCCCGCCGGGTTCCGGACCAGTACCGGCACCACCCAGCCGAGATCACCCACGCCCCCTGTCGATTTGCGGTCAGTCGTGGCACGATCCCCCAGACAAGCCACAAGTTACTGACGGTAAATCAGTTGGGGGCGAGGTATGGGTTCGGGGAAGCGCGGTCTGCTCACGGCCGCTCTGACCGTGGTCTGCGCGGTGACCGTCCTGGCGGCACCCGGTACGGCCTTCGCGGCTCCGGTGCCGACGCCGAGCAGCACGCCGAGCCCGGCCCCCTCCACCGCCACGGACTCCGGCCTCGAACAGGTCCGCGCCACGCTCGACAAGCTGTACCACGACGCGGCCGTCGCCACCGACGCCTACAACGCCGCCGAGGAGAAGGCGAAGAAGCAGTCCGCCGCGATCGTCGCGCTGGCGAAGAAGATCGACCAGGGGCAGCAGCGGCTGGCCAAGCTGAAGAACCAGGCGGGCGCCGCGGCCCGCGAGCAGTACCGCACCGGCGGAGTGTCCCCCACCGCCGAGTTCCTGCTCAGCGACGACCCGGCACAGGTCCTGGACGGCGCCGGACTGGTCCTCCAGGGACAGCAGGCGGCGAACCACCTGATCGGTGAACTCACCGGCACCCAGAAGACCTTGCAGGGGTACGCCGACGCCGCCGCGGCCGAGTGGAAGAAGCTGGACGCCGACCGCGAGGCCAAGGCCGCCGCCAAGAAGCGCATCCAGCGCCGGATCGCCGACGCCAAGAAGCTGGAGTCGCAGCTCCAGCAGAAGGAGAAGGACCGGCTGGCCCAGCTGGAGGCGCAGGCCGCGCAGAAGGCGCAGACCGCCTGGCTGGACACCGGCATCCTCAAGAAGATCCACGGCAAGGCCTCCGCACAGGGCGAGAAGGCCGTCGCCTTCGCCGGCGCCCAGATCGGCAAGCCGTACGTGTGGGGCGCCGAGGGCCCGCGCGCCTACGACTGCTCGGGCCTGACCTCCCAGGCCTGGGCCGCCGCCGGCCACCCCATCCCGCGCACCTCGCAGGAGCAGTGGCGGCAGCTCAAGCACATCGACATCAAGGACATGCGCCCCGGCGACCTCATCATCTACTTCTCCGACGCCAGCCATGTCGCCCTCTACATCGGCGACGGCGCGATCATCCAGGCCCCCCGCCCGGGGCGCACGGTGACGATCGCGGGCGCCGGTTCCATGCCGATCCTGGGCGTCGTACGGCCGGACGCCTGAGCCGGGGCGGATCACCATCTGCCCCGTGACACAGGTCATGTGACCCACTCCACGGCCAACGCCCGCACAAACCCGCCCAGGACGTGAGCTTCGTCATCCCGGACGGTCCGCCGCGGTGTCCAACTGCGCTACGGAACGCGGCATATGACGGCTGCCCGCGCCAAGGCGACGCGGCTCACACCATTCCATCGGGGTGGAGACACCCGCTATGGTCACCCGTCGGTGGCTCGAGACCCCTCGACGCCGCCGTGCCCTCGGGGGGAGGGAAGGAATCCAAGACAATGCCCGTACCCGTACCGCGGCAGAGAGCGATCCCGGCCGTGGAGAGTGGTCAGGCTGAGGCCGCCTCCGCAGTCGGCGGCCCCCTCAAGGAAGAGGCCCACCGCGACGCCACCGCCACCGGCGGCACCGGCGCCACTCTCACCCTGCTGCTGATCGAGGACGATCCGGCCGGTTCGCCGATCGTGCCCGACCTGCTGGACTCGGCCGGCAAGCCGATCCGGGTCCGCACGGCCCGCAACCTCACCGAGGCCGAGCGGCTGCTCACCGACGACGTCCACTGCATCCTGCTGGACCTCGCGCTCCCGGCGCCCGGCAACAGCGGCACCGAGGACGAGCTGGCCGTGCTCAAGCACGTGCTGCGGCTCGCGCCCCGGCACGCCGTGCTCGCGCTGACCGCCTCCGCGGACGCCGAGCGCGGCGCCGAGGCCGTGCGCGTCGGCGCCCAGGACTACCTCTTCCGGGACGAACTGGACGGCCGGCTGCTCAGCCGCGCCATCCGCTACGCCGTGGAGCGGAAGCGATCCGACACGGCCGAGCGACGCCTCGCCGAGGGCCGGCTGCGCGCCCAGGAGAACCGACGGCTGGAACGCGGTCTGCTGCCCACCCCGCTGCTGGAGGGCTCCTCGCTGCGCTTCGCCGCCCGCTACCGCCCGGGCCGCTCCCGGGCACTGCTCGGCGGCGACTTCTACGACGCGGTCCGCACCCCCGACGGCACCGTGCACGCCATGATCGGCGATGTGTGCGGGCACGGCCCGGACGAGGCCGCGCTCGGCGTGGAGCTGCGCATCGCCTGGCGGGCGCTGACCCTGGCCGGGCTGAGCGGGGACGAGCTGCTGGGCACGCTCCAGGAGGTGCTGGAGCACGAGCGCTCGGACGAGGAGATCTTCGCGACGTTGTGCACCGTGGACATCGCGCCCGACGGACGCAGCGCGGGCCTGTGCCTGGCCGGTCACCCGGCCCCGCTGCTCGCCCGGCCCGGCCGCCCGGCCACGTTGCTCCCCTACGACAACAACGGCCCCGCCCTCGGCCTGCTGCCCGGCGCCCGCTGGCCGCGGATGCAGGTGGAGCTGGGGGCCGAGTGGAGCCTGATGCTCTACACCGACGGGCTGATCGAGGGCCGGGTCGGGGCCGGCGGCGAGCGGCTCGGCCAGGACGGCATGGTGGAGCTGATCCGCCGGCAGCTGGGCGAGGGCCTGCGCGGCGAGGAGCTGCTGCGCGCCGCGGTCCACGAGGTGCGGGACCTCAACGGCGGCGAACTGACCGACGACGTCGCCGTGGTCCTCCTGGACCGGGCGCCGTAAGGATCTCGCGAGCAGGGGGCAGGCCTGGAAGGGGCTAGCGCCCGCCGTTCCACGGGCCGTACGGGCCGTCGCTGCTGCTGCCGCGGCCGCGGCCCCAGCCTCGGCCGCCGCCGGAGACCTGCTTGAGGGCGGGGCGGACGTCGACGATGTAGACGATGCTGGCGACCACGCCCGCGATCGGCAGGATCGACAGGATCGAGAACAGGTAGCTGACGATCAGCGCGATGCCGAGGATGATCAGCCAGAAGACCTTGTTCTGCTTGTCGGCGGCACGGAAGGCGTCCTCGCGGCGGAACGCGGCATCGGCGAGGCCGAACGCCGCCAGCGCCATGAGGATGATCTTCAGGATCCCCAGGAACCCCGCGAAGCCCAACATCAGCATGCTGCCCACCACCCGCCGTCCTCTTCCGCCACGAACCGGTGTGCCGGTCCGTACGCCACCGTACCCATAGAACGGGCCGGACACCCCAAAGGTGCCCGGCCCGGCCCTGCCACGACGGTCGGTCTCACTTGGCCGGCGGGGTCGTCTTCTTCGCGGGGGTGGCCTTGCGGGCGGCCGGGGTCTTCTTCGCCGCGGGCTTCTCCGCGCCGGCCTCGGCGGAGGCGTCGGCCGCCGGGTGCTCCTCCCGGACCTCGACCGGCTCGGGCTTGCCCTCGACGGCGATCGCCAGCTCCTCGATCTCCTCGGCGGCCTCGCCGCGCCAGGTCTTCACGGTCTGCTCGCCGCGCTCGGCGACCTTCTCGTAGGTCTCGCGCGCCTTCACCGCGTACTCGGCGGCGATGCCGACCCCGCGCAGCGCGAAGTCCTGGGCCTGCTCGCCCAGCTTCTTCAGGTCCCCGTCGATGAGGCCGAAGAACTCGTTCACCTTGGTCTGGAGCGTCTCCTGCGCCTCCTTGGCCCGCGCCGCGGCCTTCTCCTGCACGGCCTTCGGGTCGGTGTTGCGCACCTTGTCGATACGGGCCGGGGCCTCGGTGCGCAGCTGCTCGACCAGCGCGGGCACCTTCTTGGCCTGCTGGAGGGCGAGGTCGGCGGTGCCGGCGGCGAAGTAGAGCGGAGTCGGGTCGCTGAGGGTCTTGCGCAGGTCGTCGGTGATGGCCATCGTGATCTGGTCCTCCCGGATTCGCGTTCGGCTGAGGTGGGTGTGGTCCGCGGTGGTGCGTCCGGAGCCCTGGTCCGGCTCTTATCCGGCCGTCCGCCGCGGACTCGCATCGGCATCGTCGCCCTCGGCACGGGGTGTGCCGGTGCCGTCGGGTTCCCGCTCCGCGTCCGCCATGCCGTCCCCGTCCGCGGCGGGCTCGCCGACCCCGAATCCGTTCTCCTTGCGGAACGACTCGTAGATCTGGAGCAGCACCTGCTTCTGCCGCTCGTTCAGCGAGGGATCGGCGAGGATGACCGCCCGGGTCTCCACCTCTTCCCGGTCCCGCTCGGCGTCGAGGATGCCGGCGCGGACGTACAACGTCTCGGCGGAGATGCGCAGGGCCTTGGCGACCTGCTGGAGCACCTCCGCGCTGGGCTTGCGCAGCCCGCGCTCGATCTGGCTCAGATACGGATTGGACACCCCGGCGGCATCGGCGAGCTGCCGCAGCGAGAGCTGGGCGGTCCGCCGCTGCTCGCGCAGGTACTCACCGAGATTGCCGACGTTCAGCGATGCCATGCCCCCACCTTGCCGCACCGTCGCTAACAATTGCAAGCACCCTGCTTGCAAGAGTGTCGCGCTCGTGTTGCGACCCTCCCGTGAACGGCGGCTCTCCCGTGAACGGCGGCCCTCCCGTGAACGGATCGGTCAGGAACGGAGAAGCGCCCGGCACCGCGCGCCGCTAGGTTGGCCGGCATGGACGCCACCGCAGCGCACGCCGCCGACCGCCACGACCTGATCCGGGTGCACGGCGCCCGGGAGAACAACCTCAAGGACGTCAGCGTCGAGATCCCCAAGCGCCGGCTGACGGTGTTCACCGGGGTGTCCGGCTCGGGCAAGAGCTCGCTGGTGTTCGACACCATCGCCGCCGAGTCGCAGCGGCTGATCAACGAGACGTACAGCGCCTTCGTGCAGGGCTTCATGCCCACGCTCGCCCGGCCCGACGTCGACGTGCTGGACGGGCTGACCACCGCGATCATCGTGGACCAGCAGCGGATGGGCGCCGACCCGCGCTCCACGGTCGGCACCGCCACCGACGCGGGCGCGATGCTGCGCATCCTCTTCAGCCGGCTCGGCACCCCGCACATCGGCTCGCCCAAGGCGTTCTCCTTCAACGTCGCCTCGATCAGCGGCGCGGGCGCGGTCACCGTGGAGCGGGCCGGCCGGACCGTCAAGGAGCGGCGCAGCTTCAGCATCCTCGGCGGGATGTGCCCGCGCTGCGAGGGCCGGGGCACGGTCACCGACATCGACCTCACCCAGCTCTACGACGACTCCAGGTCCCTGAACGAGGGCGCGCTCACCATCCCCGGCTACAAGTCCGGCGGCTGGAACTACCGGCTCTACGTCGAGTCCGGGCTGTACGACCCGGACAAGCCGATCCGCGACTTCACCCAGCGGGAACTGGCCGACTTCCTGCACCGCGAGCCGACCCGGATGAAGATCGCGGGCATCAACATGACGTACGAGGGGCTGATCCCCCGGATCCAGAAGTCGATGCTCGCCAAGGACCGGGAGGGGATGCAGCCGCACATCCGGGAGTTCGTGGACCGGGCGGTCACCTTCACCACCTGCCCCGACTGCGCGGGCACCCGGCTCAGCGAGACGGCCCGGTCGTCCAAGATCCGGGGGATCAGCATCGCCGACGCGTGCGCGATGCAGATCAGCGACCTGGCCGCCTGGGTCGGCGGCCTGGACGAGCCGTCGGTCGCGCCGCTGCTCGACTCGCTGCGGCACACCCTCGACTCGTTCGTGGAGATCGGCCTCGGCTATCTCTCGCTGGACCGGCCCGCGGGCACCCTGTCGGGCGGTGAGGCGCAGCGGGTGAAGATGGTCCGGCATCTCGGCTCCTCGCTCACCGATGTCACCTACGTCTTCGACGAGCCCACCGCCGGTCTGCACCCGCACGACATCCAGCGGATGAACAAGCTGCTGCTGCGCCTGCGGGACAAGGGCAACACCGTGCTCGTGGTGGAACACAAGCCCGAGGTGATCGCCATCGCCGACCATGTCGTCGACCTCGGCCCCGGCGCCGGCGCGGCGGGCGGCACCATCTGCTTCGAGGGGACCGTGGCCGGGCTGCGCGCGGGCGGCACCCTCACCGGGCGCCATCTGGACGACCGGGCGAAGGTGAAGGCGACCGTGCGCAAGGCCACCGGCGCGCTGGAGATCCGCGGGGCGAGCACGCACAACCTCCAGGACGTCGACGTCGACATCCCGCTCGGTGTGCTGACCGTCGTCACCGGCGTCGCCGGGTCCGGCAAGAGTTCGCTGGTGCACGGGTCGATCCCGGCCGGCGCGGGGGTGGTCTCGGTGGACCAGGCGCCGATCCGCGGCTCCCGGCGCAGCAACCCGGCGACGTACACCGGGCTGCTCGACCCGATCCGCAAGGCGTTCGCCAAGGCCAACGGCGTCAAGCCGGCCCTGTTCAGCGCCAACTCCGAGGGCGCCTGCCCCACCTGCAACGGCGCCGGGGTCGTCTACACCGACCTGGCGATGATGGCCGGGGTCGCCACCACCTGCGAGGAGTGCGAGGGGCGGCGGTTCGAGGCGTCGGTGCTGGAGTACGAGCTCGCGGGGCGGAACATCAGCGAGGTGCTCCAGATGCCGGTGTCCGAGGCGGAGGAGTTCTTCGGCACCGGTGAGGCGCGCACCCCGGCCGCGCACCGGATCCTCGGCCGGCTGGCCGACGTGGGTCTCGGCTACCTGACCCTGGGCCAGCCGCTCACCACGCTCTCCGGCGGTGAGCGGCAGCGGCTGAAGCTGGCGACGCACATGGGCGAGAAGGGCGGGATCTACGTCCTGGACGAGCCGACGACCGGCCTGCACCTCGCGGACGTCGAGCAACTCCTGGGCCTGCTGGACCGGTTGGTCGACTCCGGCACGTCGGTGATCGTCGTCGAGCACCACCAGGCGGTCATGGCCCACGCCGACTGGATCATCGACCTCGGCCCCGGCGCGGGCCACGACGGCGGCCGCGTGGTCTTCGAAGGCACCCCGGCGGACCTGATCGCCGCACGGTCCACGCTGACGGCGGAGCACCTGGCGGAGTACGTCCGGTAACGCGCCCGCTCAGAACGGCGCCGCCCGCTCAGAACGGCAGCGGCCGTTCGTGCACCACGTCCAGCCTCGACACCGCCCGGGTCAGCACCACGTACAGCCGGTGCGCGCCCCGCTCCTCGGCCTCCGCGACCGCCGCCGGTTCCACGGCGACCACATGGTCGTACTCAAGTCCCTTCACCATGCTCGCCGGTACGACCGTCAGCCGGGCGCCGAGGCGGTCCGGTCCGGCCGGGGAGAGGCCTGCCGCGGCGAGGGCCCGCCGGACCCGGTCCAGGTCCGCGTCCGCGGTGACGACCCCGACGGACCCCTCGTGGGCGAGGGCCTCGGTGACGGCGGTGACCGTCGTCGCGAGGAGGTCGTCGGTCGCGCGGACGCGCAACTCCCCGTCCGCGCGCAGGGAGTGGGCCGCCGGGACGGCCACCCCCAGCCGGGGCAGCAGCCGGTTGGCGAGGGCGAGGACCGCCGCCGGCACCCGGAAGCCGGTGGTGAGCGGGACCACCGCCGCGTCCGGCTTGCCGAGGTGGCGCAGCTGGACGGACCAGTCGCGGGCGGCCCAGGGGGTGGTGCCCTGGGCGAGGTCGCCGAGGACGGTCAGGGAGCCGAAGGCGGCCCGGCGGGCGATGGCCCGGCACTCCATGGGCGACAGGTCCTGCGCCTCGTCGACGACGATGTGGCCGTACCCCTCGGGATGTTCGATCAGCCCGCCGAGTTCGTCCAGGAGGACCAGGTCGGCGGCCGACCAGCGGGCCGACTTGAAGGAGCGCGGCGGGCGCGGCCAGAGCAGGGCGGCCTGCTCGGCGGGGTCCAGCAGGCCCCCGGCCGCCCGGGCCAGGGCCTGGGCGTCGCCGAGGAGCCCGGCGAGGACCTCCTCGGGGCGGACCTTCGGCCAGACCGCGTCCAGGTGGGCGGTGAGCGGCCGCGCGTGTTCCATGCGGCGCACCCAGGCGGCGGGCCGTACCCCGGAGCGCCGCTCGGCCTGCTCGCGCAGGAGCGCCACCACCCGGGTGCGCACCCGCTCGCGGCCGACGGCGTACGGCGGTTCCTCCGCGCGGACCTCGGCGACGATCGCGGCGAGCCGGCCGGCGGGCACCCGCCAGCGGTAGCTGCCGTCGGGCACCACCAGGTCGGTCACGCCGTCGGGGGTCACCCGCGCGTACAGCGCGCGGCGCAGCACCTCGGCCATGCGGGGGTCGTGCTTGAGCGCGGCCGTCTCCCCGGGGTCGGTGCCGGTGGCCGGGTGGGAGGCGATCTCCTCCAGGAGGGTGGACTGCCGGACGGCCCGGTCGGTCTCGCCGAGGGCGGGCAGCACCTGGGCGATGTAGGTCAGGAAGGTGCGGTTGGGGCCGAGGACGAGCAGCCCGGCCCGGTCCAGCCGCTTGCGGTGGGTGTAGAGCAGGTAGGCGGCGCGGTGCAGGCCGACGGCGGTCTTGCCGGTGCCGGGGGCGCCCTGGACGCAGACGGAGTCGGTGAGGGCGGCCCGGACGAGGTCGTCCTGGTCGGGCTGGATGGTGGCGGCGATGTCCCGCATCGGTCCGACGCGCGGCCGTTCGATCTCGTGGGCGACGATGTCGCTGGCCCGGGACTCGCCCCGGCCCAGGTGCTCGTCCTCCAGGCCGGTGAGGTCGGCGGAGTCGCCCCGGGTGCCGGGCGCCCAGCCGAACCGGCGGCGGACGTCCACACCCTGTGGATGACGGGCACTGGCCTGGTAGAAGGCGCGGGAGACGGGGGCCCGCCAGTCGATCACGAGGGGTGGGGCGGCCGGGTCCTCGGTGATGCGCAGCCGCCCGACGTGGTAGCTCTGCCCGCCGTGCGCGGGGTCGTCGGCGGCGAAGTCCAGGCGGCCGAAGAAGAGCGGGCCGGGCGGCAGTTCGCGCATCGCCTTGGCCCGGCTGCGCAACTGGTAGCCGAGCACCTCGGCGTCGGCGCCGGAGGCGGAGACGTCCTCGCCGGAGACGACCTGTTCGGCGGCGCCCTCGACCATCGCGGCGAGAGCGGCGCGGCAGGCGTCGTGGTGGGCGCGCTCGGTGTGCAGGGTGTCGGTGAGGGCGGGGCCGGGGGTGGGGTCGAGTGCCGTCATGGCGCCAGCCTACCGCCATAGTGTTACCGAGTTACATTTTTAACCGAGTCTCAGCAAAACTCTGTCTCAGCGCGCAGACCCCCACTCCGGCAGCCCCCGCTTCAGCCGCCCGAACGCCCGCTCCGCAGCCGTGACCGCATCCGGCGCCACCTCCGCCACCTGCTCCCCCGCCGCGATCCGCCGCCAGTTCTCCTCCGCGAGGATCCGCTGCACGGCGACGATCTGTCCCGCCGCCAGCCGGGCGTCCAGCCCCCCGCCGAGGGCCTCCGCAAGGGCCTCCTCCTGCCGCCGCAGGTGCCGGTGCGCCCGCGCCACCAGGGCCGGAGTGCCGTAGAGCAGGGCGTGGAAGGCGAGCACGTCGGGGTGGTCGTTCAGGCCCGTGACCGGGTCGCGCCGCTCCAGCCCGGCGAGGAAGTGCCGGAGCAGCGCGTCCACCGGGTCGGCCGCTCCGGAGACCACCCGCGCCGCCTCCGTCTCGTGGTCGGCGATCCGGTGCAGGACCAGGTCCTCCTTGGCCGGGAAGTACCGGAAGAGGGTCGGCTTGGAGATTCCGGCCGCGGCCGCGACCTCGGCCACCGACACGGCGTCGAAGCCCCGCTCCAGGAACAGCCGTACGGCGGTGTCCGACACCTCCTGGTACATCCGCTGCTTCTTGCGCTCCCGCAGACCCATCTCAGCCATGGGGCGAGCCTACGCAGTGCCGGTGGGGCGGGCGGGGCCCACGGTCCAGGCCGGACCGGGGCCGCCGCGCCTGCGGGCGGACAGGCCGAGCGAGGCGGTCGCCGCGGCCAGCGTCATGGCGTACGAGTCCAGCGCGCGGCGCACGTTCGGCGCGTCCAGACTCACCCCGGTGACCAGCCGGTCCAGGTCGACATAGGCGGAGCGGACGATCTCGATCCAGCGGTACACCCGCCAGTCCTCCCGCCACTGGCGGGTGAACCGCTCCGGCAGCCGGGCCTCCCAGCGGCGGAACATCCGGTCCCGGATCTCCGGCCGGGTCGGGGTGAGGTGCATGTGCCGGACCAGCTCGTACAGCGGGTCGCCGACCAGGGCCATCTCCCAGTCGATGAGGGTGAGCGCCGGACCGTCGTCGCGGCGGACCAGGTTCCACGGGTTGAGGTCGCCGTGCAGCAGGGCCGGGTCGCGCTCGGTGACCCGGTGCCGGGCGAGGATCTCGCGCAGCCGGGGCGCGTCGGGCAGGCCGAGCAGCCGGGCCAGCTGCTGGGACTCCTTCGGCAGGCCCGCGACCAGCGCCACCAGCTGCTCGCTGAGCCAGCCGTAGAAGGAGCAGCCGGGCCGGCCGGCCACCGGGTCGATCTGCGCGTGGTCGACCCCGGTCAGCGCGGCCAGCTGGTCGACCAGGCAGTCGGCCTCGTGCGGCAGCAGCCCGTCGACCGGGTGCCGCGGCCGCCGGCCGAGGTCGCGGGCGCCCTCGTAGGTGTGCACGGCGAACCGGTCGCCGCGGTAGCGGTGGCCGGGCCGCACGGCGTGGCTCGTGCCCAGCGCCAGCACCCGGGGCGCGGCCACCTCCACCCCGGACCGCTCGATCGCCCGCAGCACGGCGTGTTCGCTGAGGAAGCCCCGCTCCCGGCGCAGCCGTACGGTCAGCTCGCGGCGGACGACGACGGGGAAGCCGGTGCCGGGCACCCGCAGCACGGTGTTGAGGTGCGCGGCGCCCTTGAAGACCCGGTCGGCGGGGGCGGCGCCCTCCAGGAACAGCGCGTCGGCGACGGCCGGGTGCGGGAAGCGGGGGTGTTCGGGGACGCGTCCGTCCGGGGTCCAGCCGAGGGCCCGGGCCGCCCGGCTGATCGGCCTGCGGACGGCGGCCGAGGCGCCCCGCCGGAACAGGATCCGCTCGATCTCGCCGGCCTCGGGCACCCGGCCGAGGCCCAGCGGCTCGGCGGCGCGGCGCAGGGCGGTCCGCACGGTTGTGGTCGCCCGTTCCACGCGGGCCTGGTCGAACGCGTCCGCGGAGTCCTCCAGCGACCGTACGGCCCGGACGACGTCGGCGTAGAGGGACTGCGCGTGCTCGAACGCGACGTAGTGGCGCAGATCCCTGCCCAGCCCGGCCGCGGCCGCGGGCCGCACCCGGCGCACCGCGTCCGCCCAGGCGTCGGTCACCTCGGTCCACTGGTGGTCGGGGTAGCGCATGCGCACCAGGTGGACGGCGAGGTCGTGCAACGGGTCGCCGTACCCGGCCAGTTCCCAGTCCACGGCGAGCGGCGGACCGCCGTCGTACGGCAGCACCAGGTTGCCGCGGTGCAGATCGCCGTGGAACAGGCCGTACGGCCGCCGGGTCAGCGCCGGGACCCGGTCGGCGAACCGGGTCAGGGCGTCCTCGGGCACGCCGAGCGCGGTGAACAGGCCGCCGTAGCGGCGCCAGTTGGGCCGCCGGATCTGCTGGTCGGCGAGGTGCGCGAGGGTGCGCAGAAAGCCCTGGGAGTCGGTGTGGTGGCGGGGCCAGTCGGCCGGCCGGGGCGGCAGCGCGCCGCCGCGCACCTGCGTGAGGGCGGCGAGCAGCCCGGCGAGGTCCCGGAGCAGCGGGCCGGGGACGGGTTCGCCGGGCGGGCAGACCTCGGCCAGCACGTCCCCGTCCACGAAGCTGTGGACGGCGTAGCCCTCGCCCGCGGCCAGGCACTCCGGCACCCGGGGCAGCACCCGGCCGACCGCCCGCAGGATCTCCGGTTCGGCCGGCCAGGTCCGGATCACCACCGGCGGCACGTCCGCGCGCGGCACCCGCACCATCACCCGGGTGCCGGCGGACCGCCCCAGCAGCCCGGCCGCCGGCTCGGTGAGCGGGACCACGTGGTTGCGGTGGTGGAGCCCGCCGCGCACCCCGCCCCCGGCCAGGGCGTGGGCCACGAACTCCCGGACGGCGGCAGCCGTCCGGTCGCCGCGGGGGGCCCCGGCCGCGGCACGGGGGACGGACGGTGCGCCCACTGGCTGCTCCGGGTCGATCGCGCGAAAAAGAAGGTCAGCCCGGCAAGGAGTGGTGCCGGACACAGGGCCGTATCCGGGGCTCCGAGCGGTGACTCGCACCTGCCGGCTGTGTCGGCTGTGTCGGGTGTGTCCGCATGCTAGCCGACCGCGCGCCCGCTCCGGAGCACCGTCAGCAGCGGCTCCAGCGACCGTACGACGTGCTCGGCGCCCGCCGACCGCAGGTCCTCCTCCTTCGCCTCGTCGCGCGCGTAGCCGAGGAAGGGCACCTCCGCCTTCCGGGCCGCGAACAGGTCGGTCGTCGCGTCCCCGATCATCAGCGCGGCCTCGGGGGCGGCGCCCATCGCGTTCAGCGCCCGGACGAGGCAGTGCGGGTCCGGCTTCAGGTGGTGCAGCTGCTCGGTACGGCCGTACAGGTGCGGGGCGAAACAGCCGGCCAGGCCGCGGCCCTCGAGGTAGCTGCGGACCACCCGGGCGGAGTTGTTGGTGGTGACGGCCAGCCGGGCGCCGACCGCCGTCCAGGTGCGGATGAGCGGGTCGGCGTAGGCGGTGGGCAGCGCGGAGGCGGCGGCCCTCAGCTCCTCCTGGGTGAGCCGCTCCTCCAGTCCGGTGACCAGGTCGCTGCCCGGCCGCCGGCGGCCCACCGCGCGCAGCACGACCTGCGGGTCCAGCGTCCGGCGCTCGGCCTCGCTGAGCAGCCCGCGCAGCCCCTGCCGCTCCAGCCAGGCCACCAGGTCGGCGGCGATCCGTTCCGCCTTGTGCCGGGCGAACAGCCGGCAGATCGGCCCGTCGAAGTCCCACAGCACGAAACGGGCAGAGGTGATCAGTCCACGAAGCTTCTCTATCTCCTGCACATCAGAAGTCACGAGGAGAGTGTCAGGTCCGTGGTGATGGTTTCCCAGAGGGCGTCGAACCAGTTCTGCGACTGCTCCACGAACGCCGCGTCCCGCTGCCCGGCCCGACGCTCGAAGGAGAACAGCAGCGACTCCGAGCCGAGCGCGTCGTACATCTCCAGCGTGCCGCCGTCGGTCGGCTCCGCACGGCGCTCGATCTTGTAGTAGCCGAACAGCGCTTCGGACCCGTTGAGCAGATACAGCTTCACCGGCGGGGTGAACGGCAGCGCCCGGAAGGTGACGTGCACGTCGATGTCGTGGGTGGCGCGCAGCGCCTGGAGGTTGTACTGGAGCACCTGCCCCTGGGCGTTGCGCATGGCCAGCCAGCGCTGGTGCACGGCGTCGTCCTCGGCGCTGCCCGCGTCGACCGAGACCGGGAAGGCCAGGTTGATGTCCCGGGACGGCAGCAGCACCCGGGCGTCGATCCGCTCCGGATGCAGCCGGCCCTCGTGGATCAGGCGCAGCGGCTCACCGAGCGCGGGGATCAGGCTCTGCGCGGTGAGGCACACGGCGTCGATACGCACCTGCGGGGCCGCGAAGGCCTCGGTCAGCCGGGGTGCGAGGGCCACCATGGTGGGCTGCGGCTCCTCCCGGGCGGCCGGCGGCGCGGCGATCCGCGGCGGGCTGCCCTTGGTGACCCCGCTGAGCAGCCCGTCCTGCTGGAGTGCGCGCAGCGCCTGGCGGACCGCGCCGCGCTCCACGCCGAACTCCTCGGCCAGCTCGGCCTGGGTCGGCAGCCGTTCACCCGGACGGAGGACACCGCTGCGGATGCGCTCGCGCAGGGCGCCGGCGATCTCCTCGGGCGTGCGCCTTCTGCTGCCGTTCACTGCCGTGTGGTCGTGGGTCACAACCAAACGCTACAACTCTGCTCCATCTGAGGGCAGTTGTCGGGAAGTTGTTCGTGAACACCGGCAACGTCGACCAAGTGGGCCCGAGTTGGTTCACTCCGTCAGGACGCGAGCACCAGATCCGAGCTGATCGTGCCCCACAGCGCCTCGAACCACAGCCGCGACTGGGCCACGAACACCGCGTCCCGCTGCCCGGCCGGCTCCTCGAACGGGAACAGCACCGACCGGGTGCCGTCGGCGTCGTACAGCTCCACCCGCTCGTCCTCGATCTCCCGCTCGTGGCGCCGGAGCGTGTAGTACGCGAACAGCGCCTCGGAGTCGTTGAGCAGATACAGCTTGACCGGCGGGGTGAACGGCAGCGCACGGAAGGAGACCCGCACGTCGATGCCGTGCGTGGTGCGCAGCGCCAGCAGGTTCTCCCGCAACACCAGGCCCTGGGCGTTGCGCTGGGCCAGCCAGCGCCGGTGCAGCAGACCGCCGTCGTCGGCGGCCACCGGCGCCGGGAAGGCCAGGGCGATGTCCCGGCTCGGCAGCAGCACCCGGACCTCGATCTTGGCCGGTTTCAGCTCCCCCGCATGGATCAACCGGAGCGGCTCTCCGATCGCAAGGGTGAGCGAGACGGAGGTGAGACAGAGCGCGTCGATCCGGACGTGCGGCACGGCGAAGGCCGCCGCCATCCGGGGCGCGAGGGCCGCCAAGGTCGGCTGTGGCGCCAGCGCGGCCGCGTCCACGACCGGCCCGGCCCCCGGCACCGGAGCCACGGTGGCGGGGCTGCCCTTGGAAACATTGGTGAGCAGCCGCTCCGACTGGAGGATGCGCAACGCCTGCCGTATGGCACCCCGCTCGACGCCGAACTCGCCGGCCAGCTCGGCCTGGGTGGGCATGCGCTGTCCCGGCCGCAGCACACCGGACCGGATCCGGTGGCGCAGTTCATCGGCTATCCGACGGGGGGACGGCCGGGTCTGCTGTGACCTCTGCTCCGGGTCCACAGAGAGAACGGTACAACTTCCCGCCAACTTAGGGCAGTTCACCGAAGGCTGGTTATGAGTCGGGTATTCGCGGAGATAAGTACAGTGGAGTTGGCAGCCAACTCAACCGACATGGTCGAGCTTCCCAGTGGTTGGCCGACCGGGTTCCCCCTCCGGAGGGGAGCCGGGAACCCGGACAGGGGACGGCCACCGAAGCGCACAGCCACAACCGAACAGACCGCACAGCCACAACTGCACAGGGCATCACCGCACAGCCACAACTGAACACGACGCGCACAGCCACAACTGAACAGCACGCTACGGATACAGCGGAACAGGGCGTCGGCCTCGAGGGCGGCGCCCTTTCTCAGCTCAGCAGGTCGTCGACCTGCGCCTCGCCCTCCCGGTACCGCCGGGCGATCTCCCCGCTGCACTCGTCGGTCGTCCGCTGCAACCGCTGCCGCCGCCGGGACACCTCCTGCTCGTATCGCACCAGCCGCCCCATCGCCGCGGTCAGCTCCAGATCGGTCCGCGCGGTGAGATCGCTCAGCTCGACCTCGGCGAGCATCTCCGCGGCCAGCCCCCGGATCTCCTCGTTGTGCGGGGTGCCGAGGGTGACATGGCGGGCCGAGGAGCGCTGCCGGGCCGGGGCGTCGGTGAGGATCTCCGGCAGCCGCTCCACCACGGACGCGTCCTTCGGCGCCGGTACGGCCGCCCGCCCGCGCCGGGCCAGCTCCGCGCGCAGGATGTCGATCCGGCCCTGGAGCAGCCGCCGCACATAGCTGAGGTCGGCCTCGTCCCGCTGGGCGTCGCGGCGCAGCGCGCGCAGTTCGGGCAGGCTCAGCCGGGCCGGTTCGGGCGGCTCCGGCAGCGCGGGCTCGGCCGGGCCGTCGCCTCGCGGGGCGGGCGGCCGGAAGCTCGTGCCCTGCGGGCCCAGCCGCCCCCTGGTGCTCGGTGTGCTCATTGCTTCTGACCGTCCCCTCGACCGGTGGTGCACAGCATGGTGCCACCCCAACCGGGCACTACGTGACCGAGTGCCCCCGAACGGCCCAGACCAGCGTCAAGAGATCCATAATGGGCCCCCGGCGAACGCCCGCCGGGCACCCGGCATGATGGTCCGCATGCGTGCGGTGGTGCAGAGAGTGGACGGCGCGAGCGTCGTCGTGGACGGCGAGACGGTGGGCGCGATCGAGGGCGAGGGCCTGTGCGTCCTGGTCGGCGTGACCCACGAGGACACCAAGGAGAAGGCGGCACAGCTGGCTCGCAAGCTGTGGTCGATCCGGATGCTCCAGGACGAGAAGTCGTGCAGTGACGTCTCGGCGCCGCTGCTGGTCATCAGCCAGTTCACGCTGTACGGCGACGCCCGCAAGGGGCGCCGCCCGACCTGGAACGCGGCGGCGCCCGGCGACGTCGCCGAACCCCTGGTGGACGAGGTGGTGGCCCAGCTGAGAGCGCTGGGCGCGACGGTGGAGACGGGCCGCTTCGGCGCGAAGATGCGGGTCTCCCTGACGAACGACGGCCCGTTCACGGTGCTGCTGGAGATCTAGCCGAGGTCGGCTGAAGCTGGCCGGGGGTGGGTTTCGCTCACCGGCGCTGGCCGGGTGCCGCCTGCGCCCACCCGTGCCGCCCCAGCGGCACGACTGCCCGCAGCCAGGGCGCCACTACGGCGAAACCACGACCTCTTGTGCCGCCGCTGTGTCTCCGGCGAGGAGCTGCGCGTTGGTGGGGATGTTGCGCTTGATCAGGGCCAGGGCCACCGGGCCCAGCTCGTGGTGGCGGACGGAGGTCGTCACGAAGCCGATCTTGCGGCCGTCGGGGCCCTCCTCCGCGAGCCGGATCTCGGTACCCGCCGCCGGGAGGTGCACCTCGCTGCCGTCGAGGTGGAGGAAGACGAGCCGGCGCGGCGGCTTGCCCAGGTTCTGCACCCGGGCGACCGTCTCCTGCCCCCGGTAGCAGCCCTTCTGGAGATGCACCGCCGTACCGATCCAGCCCAGCTCGTGCGGGATGGTCCGGTGGTCGGTCTCGAAGCCGAGCCGGGGCCGGTGCTGCTCGACCCGCAGCGCCTCGTGGGCGAGGATCCCGGCGGCGGGCCCGTGCGTGGCGGCGAAGGACTCCAGCTCGGCACGGGGCAGGAAGAGATCACGGCCGTACGGCGTCTCGCGTACGACGACACCCTCCGGCACCTCGGCGATGGACCCGGCGGGCAGGTGGACCACCGCGAAGTCGGCGGTGCGGTCGGCGACCTCGACCCGGTAGAAGAACTTCATCGACTCCAGGTACGCCAGCAGCGCGTCCTGGGTGCCGGGCTCGACGTGCGCCCAGACGGTCGTACCGTCGTCGACCAGGTACAGGGCGTGTTCGATGTGCCCGTGGGCGGAGAGGATCAGCGCCTCGGTGGCCTGGCCGGCGGGCAGCTCGCTGACGTGCTGGGTGAGCAGCAGGTGCAGCCAGCTCAGGCGGTCCTCGCCGGTGACGGTGACGACCCCGCGGTGGGACAGGTCGACGAAACCGTTGCCCTCGGCGAGGGCGCGCTGCTCGCGGAACAGGTCGCCGTAGTGGGCGGCGACGCCTTCGTCCACACCCTCGGCTGAGACGGCGCCGGGCAGGGACAGCAGGGGGCTCTTCATGTACGCAAGCCTACGACGCGGTACTTGAACCCTTCAGGGAACAGTCCTGGCAGCGGCCGAAGATCGCGAAGTGCTTCATGTCGGTGTCGAAACCGAACTGCGCGCGCAGCTTGGCGGTGAACTCGGCGGCGACGGCGACATCGGCCTCGATGACGTTCTCGCAGTCCCGGCACACCAGGTGCAGGTGGTGGTGGCGGTCGGCCAGGTGGTAGGTGGGCGCACCGTGGCCGAGGTGGGCATGGCTGACCAGGCCCAGCTCCTCCAGCAGCTCCAGCGTGCGGTAGACGGTGGAAATGTTGACCCCCGACGCCGTCTTCCTCACTTCCGCGAGGATGTCGTCGGGGGTCGCGTGCTCAAGGGTGTCCACGGCTTCGAGGACAAGCTGGCGCTGCGGCGTCAGCCGGTAGCCGCGCTGCCTGAGGTCGCTCTTCCAGTCGGTGCTCACCACACCGGCAAGTCTAGGACTAACGGAAGAAAGCGATGCCGTCGTCGGGCATGTCGTCGGGCAGGGCCTTCGCCCAGCGCTCGACGTCCTCCGGCGTGACGACCTTCTTCAGGTGCGCCGACATGTACGGGCGCAGCTCGACCTCGGGGGTCTGCTTCTCGCCGACCCACATGAGGTCGCTCTTGACGTACCCGTACAGCCGCTTGCCGCCGGTGTACGGCTGCGCGGCGGGCGTCCGGGCGACGGCGTCCGTGACCAGGTCGATCTGCGGCTTCTTCGGGGCCATCTCGCCGTACCAGATCTCGATGACACCGTCGTCGCGGGTCATCGTGACCTCGACCTTGCGGTCGGCGTCGATCCGCCAGAAGCCGTGCTCCGACTCCAGCGGGCGGACCTTGTTGCCGTCGTTGTCCAGGACCCAGGTGTGGGACTGGTACTCCAGGAAGTCCCGGCCGTCGTGGCTGAAGGTGACTTCCTGGCCGAAGTTGCACTTCTCGGACCCGGGGAAGTCGTGCACGCCCGCGCCGGCCCAGTTGCCGAGCAGGAAGGCGAGCGGGACGAGGTCCTTGTGCAGGTCGGACGGGATCTCGATCATGAGAGGCGATTCCTAGCGGTGGTTCAGCGCTGGCCCTGGTACAGCTTCTTCACGGTCAGACCGGCGAAGGCGAGCACGCCGACGCAGACCAGGATCAGCAGTGCTTCGAAGAAAGTCTCCACGGGTGCTCCTTGAGCGGGGTGAGCGTAGGTACACAGAGGCCGGATCCCAGCTTACGCGGCCGGGCCCGGCCTCTCCCTGCGAGGTGGGCCGACCAGGGGCCCGGGGGCGCCCTCAGGGCTGAAAGCGCGCTGAGGGCGTCGTGAAGCCGTGGTGAAACCGGCCGGGCGCAGTCTTCTTCCTGTCAGCAAGACCGCAGGAAAGAAACCCACTGAAGGAGCCCACACCATGTCTCTCGCCCTCACCGCCCAGGACAAGGACACCCTCCGCACCGCCGCCCACGGCGCCATCGCACTCCTGGCCGCCGCCGACGCCGCCGGCTCCCCGCACAGGGTCGCCACCCACGGCGTCCTCGCCCTCATGGCCGCCACCGGCCAGGTCGGTCACGTCCTCGCCGAGAAGGGAAAGATCAAGGACCTGGGCGGCAAGTCCGCCGCTGAGATCGCCGACCACGTCCTGCCCGCCCTCACCACCACCATGCACGTCCTGAAGAAGCAGGACCCGGCCGAGGCGGACAACTTCCGCAGCACCATCCTCGTCGCCGTCGAGGCGGGCACCAAGGCCCACAAGGGCGAGCCCGGCCCGGCGCTCACCGCGATGACCGCGAAGATCACCGCCGCCCTGGACGCGTGAGGCTCCGCCGTGAGCTACAGCGCACCCTCCTGCTTGACCCCGCCCACAAAGGCGGCCCAGGCGCCAGCGCCGATCAGCAGGGGGGTGCGGGTGGTGTCTTTGCTGTCACGGACGGCGGTGTGGAGGAGATCGCCGGAGACTTCGAGGCAGGCGCCGCCGTCCTGGTTGCTGTAGCTGCTCTTGCGCCAGTCGGCGACTTCGACGCAGTTGCCGCCGTCCTGGTTGCTGTAGCTGCTCTTGCGCCAGGTGACGGTGCTCAGATCGATGGCTCGCATGGCGCTTCCTCCAGCATCCGTTCGATGAACTCCCGCGATTCGTCCGGAGATAGGGCCAAATCGCGTACCCGATCGTATCGGAGCTGGAGCTGGTCGACGGCAGTACTTTCCTGGATCAGCTCACCCGAGTAACCCGTCTCGACCCAGGCAACGGTCCGCCCGGCGCTGTGCAGGAACATCGTGTCGGTGTCCGTCAGCCCGTGCAGGCCCTTCAGCCATGGCAGCACCTGAATGGTGACGTTGGGGCGCTCCCCCATCGCGAGAAGATGGCTCAATTGCGCCTGCGACTCGCTCGGTTCACGCAACGGCGTGCGCAGCACCGCCTCGGACAGGATCGCCCGGAAATGCGGTCCGCCATCCGCCAGCAGCGGCTCGCGGCGCCCCATGCGAGCCGTGACCTGCTTCTCCAGCTCTGCGCCCCTCAATCCACCCTGTGTCAGCAACTCGGCTGCGTAGGCGGGGGTTTGCAGCAGTCCAGGGACGATGCTCGACGAGTACTGCCACATACTCAGGGCCTCGGCCTCCAACACCATGTACCGCCGATATCGCTCCCTGAACTGCATGGGATCCGCCACCGCCAACTCCCACAGCGTGAGCAACTTGTCCCCCGTGCCGTAGTACTGGTCCAGCGCCTGCACCACCTCGGGGCCGCCCAGCGTGTGGCCGTGTTCCATCTTGCCGAGGAGCGACGCGTCCCACCCCAGCACCTCCGCCAGCGCCCGCAGACTCACCCCCCGCTCGGCCCGCAGTAACCGCAGCTCCTCCGCGAACCGCACCCTCGGTTCCTGACTGCGACCCGTGATCGCCCTCCGCTGCGGCACCGCGCCCTCCCTGCTTGTGGAATTTGTGGAATGTGGGCCGCCCGCCATGGAAGGAGCGCCCGTTCCGCCCGTATCCGCCTCCGCGCCGGGCCATCCTCGTACCGACCCAGGAACACGCAGAGTAGTGCAACTGGCGCATTCCGTATAGATGATGAGGAAAGGCGCAAAACAGCTGGGAACGGATCCGGCCACCCTGCCCCCTCGCGGCTACGCTGCCCGTATGACCAAGAAGCTCGTGATCAAGGTGACGGCCGGGGCGGACGCCCCCGAACGCTGCTCGCAGGCCTTCACCGTCGCCGCTGTGGCCGTGGCCAGTGGGGTCGAGGTGTCGCTGTGGCTGACCGGGGAGTCGTCCTGGTTCGCGCTGCCGGGGCGGGCCGCCGAGTTCGAGCTGCCGCACGCGGCGCCGCTGCCGGATCTGATCGAGGCGATCCTGGCGGCCGGGCAGATCACCCTGTGCACGCAGTGCGCCGCGCGGCGCGAGATCACGGAGAAGGACGTCATCGAGGGCGTACGGATCGCCGGCGCGCAGGTCTTCGTACAGGAGGCGCTCGGGGACGGCGTGCAGGCGCTCGTCTACTGACCGCTCACTGCCGGGGGCGCTTCTTGCCGTCCAGCTCGTCCCACCACTCGTCGGACTGGGGATCGCCGGAGGGGTCGTCCCACCAGCGGTCCTCCGGGCCCCGGCGGTTGGCGATCATCGCGGCCACGGGCGGGATGACCATGGCGAACACGCACATGCCGACGGCCGCCGGGATCGACCAGAGCCGTACGACCGCCCAGGCCAGGACGAAGAGCCCGATGCACGTGCCCATCATGGCGAAGTAGATGTGGCGCCGTCGCGCGTACATAGGTCCAGGGTAGGCCGGGACGGGGCTGTCACAACTGATCGACAATCACGGCGTGCGACGGGCCGACGGAGTTACCGTGGCGTACGCGTCCACAGCGCCGACGACCAACGCCGACCCCGGGGGAAACACCACATGCGCGCCCTGCGAATACTGCTGATCATCGTCGTGATCCTGGGCGGGCTGTTCGTGATCGCGGACCGGATCGCCGTGCACTTCGCGGAGGGCGAGGCCGCCGACAAGCTGAAGTCGACGGAGAACCTGGCCACCACCCCGGACGTCAGCATCGACGGCTTCCCCTTCCTGACCCAGGTCGCGAGCGGTTCGCTGGACGACGTGCACGTGGGGATCAAGAACTACGAGGCCCAGACCGGCACCGCGGGCAAGACGATCCGGATCGACGACCTCCAGGCGGACATGAAGGGCGTCTCCTTCTCCGGCGACTACAGCTCCGCCACCGCGTCCAGCGCGACCGGTACGGCGACCGTCTCCTACGCCGAGTTGCTGAGGACGGCCAAGTCGCAGCCGACCGAGGTCGCCCCGGGGATCGAGGCGAAGGTCGTGGGGCTGTCCGACGGCGGCAACGGGAAGATCAAGGTCGCGGTGCGGGTGACCGGCAGCTTCCTGTCCGTGCCGATCAACCGGACGGTGTCCGTGCTGAGCAGCGTGACCGTGGCGGACAACAAGGTCGAGGTGCACGCCGACTCGCTGCCCAAGCTGGCGGCCGTCTCCCTCGCCGAGAACCGCATCCGCAACATCACCGACTTCCAGCAGGCCATCGACCGGCTGCCCGGCGGCATCAAGCTGGACAAGGTGCAGGCCGCGGAGGACGGCGTACGGATCAGCGTGAAGGGTTCGGACGTCAAGCTGGCGGGGTAGGACCCGGAAGCCGTGATGGACGGCTTCTGTCCGAGGGGCGAGACGGTGTCGTCCGTTCCGTAGCCCGCTGTCACCCGGACGAGTGCAAGATGCGGCGCGGAGGAGCCCGAACGGGCTCAAGCGTCCCGGCATCCGGACGATCGCGTCTCGCGATATGACACACCGGTGACACGCGCGCCCGGACGTCCCTACGATCGGGGCCATGAAGCGACAGGCGGATCTCACCAAGCGGCGGGCAGTGGACCTGTGCCGCGTTGCCGCCATGCTCTGTCGCCCCTTCTGAGCGAAAGTCCCGACTTCCGCATCACCCCCGCCCTGTCGAAGGGCGACCGCCCTGCTCAAGGGCGATCGCGCGCCGCCCGCTCACGGGCGCGCCGCGCCCCCGCACATTCGCACGCCCCGCCGCGACTGCCCCGGAGGAGAAGAGCATGAGCCGCAGCGACGTCCTGGTCGACGCCGACTGGCTCCAGGACCACCTGGACGACCCGACCATCGCCATCGTCGAGGTGGACGAGGACACGTCCGCCTACGAGAAGAACCACATCAAGAACGCGATCCGCATCGACTGGACCAAGGACCTCCAGGACCCGGTCCGCCGTGACTTCATCGACCAGGAGGGCTTCGAGAAGCTCCTGTCGGAGAAGGGCATCGCCAACGACCACACGGTGATCCTCTACGGCGGCAACAACAACTGGTTCGCGTCGTACGCCTACTGGTACTTCAAGCTCTACGGCCACGAGAGCGTCAAGCTGCTCGACGGCGGCCGCAAGAAGTGGGAGCTGGACGCCCGCGAGCTGGTCGCCGGCGACGAGGTTCCCGAGCGCCCGAAGACCGACTACAAGGCCAAGGCCCAGGACACCTCGATCCGCGCCTTCCGCGACGACGTCGTCGCCGCCATCGGCTCGCAGAACCTGGTCGACGTCCGCTCGCCCGACGAGTTCTCCGGCAAGCTGCTCGCCCCGGCCCACCTGCCGCAGGAGCAGTCGCAGCGCCCGGGCCACGTCCCGAGCGCGCGGAACATCCCGTGGTCGAAGAACGCCAACGACGACGGCACCTTCAAGTCGGACGAGGAGCTGAAGGCCCTCTACGCCGAGGAGCAGGTCGACCTCGCCAAGGACACGATCGCCTACTGCCGCATCGGTGAGCGCTCGGCCCTGACCTGGTTCGTGCTGCACGAGCTGCTCGGCGTCGAGAACGTCAAGAACTACGACGGCTCCTGGACCGAGTACGGCTCCCTCGTCGGCGTGCCGATCGAGCTGGGCGCCAACAAGTAACCCAGGCCACGACCTTTACCCCTCAAGGAGTTCGACATGTGCGGTGCGAAGGCCGGTGGCCCGGACGCTTCCACGATCAAGCCCGGTGAGACCACGATCCAGGGCCAGGTGACCCGCGACGGCGAGCCGGTGACGGGCTACGTCCGGCTGCTCGACTCGACCGGCGAGTTCACCGCCGAGGTCCCGACCTCGGCGACCGGTCAGTTCCGCTTCTACGCCGCGGAGGGCACCTGGACCGTCCGTGCGCTCGTCCCCGGCGGCACGGCCGACCGTACGGTCGTCGTGGCGGAGCAGGGCGCGCTGGCCGAGGTCGCCATCGCGGTCTGAGGTCCCGGTCGAAGGGTCCCGTGACGGTCGGAGGGCCGCACCCCTGGGTTGGACGCCAGTGGGGGTGCGGCCCTCCGGCATGTCAGCGGCACTGCGGGATGAAGGGATCCCGGTCGACGCTGTGGGCGTTGTTGTCGACGTACCCGGCGAAGGTGTAGGCGGTGCCGCCGACGAACCGCCAGCCCACGCCGTCTGAGTAGTCGACCTCGCTCACCTGGTACCAGGTGTTGCCCCAGGTGCCGATCTGCTCGCCCCTCGTCCAGCAGTTGGCGTAGATCCAGGCGCCGGGGGCGAGGTCGGGCCAGCCGATCTTGCCGTTCGTCGTGTTCGGGCTCCTGTAGATGCCGACCCAGTTGCTGGTGGTGAGCTTCACGGGGTCAGAGGCCGAGGCGCTCCCCGCCGTCGTGACGATCGCACCGATGCTCATCGCGGCGGCCGTCACGGCCATCGCCGCCCGGCGCCCGAATCTGATCCTCATGTGGTGCCCCTCCAGGTAAGGCGCCGGTGAGTGGCGCGAACTCAGCCTGGCGCGGCAGGGGTGGCGGGGCCATCCTTTCTCCGCTGACCAAAAGGCTTGCCAACGGGGGGGTTGGGCATGCTGCGCATCGAGTTGTCCGGAGAGGACCTCGCACGGATCCGGTTCGTGCCGCAGCCGGCACCGCTGGTCGAACTCAAACTCGCGCTGATGATGCTGCGGCGCCCGGACTCGGAGCAGACGTTCGGCCGGTGGCGGCGCGGGGTGCGGCAGCGGCTGCCCGCCTCCACCCGTCCGCTGTGGGACCTGCTCACGCCGTACCGCGGCCCGGCCCTCCTGGACCCGGTCAGCCCGGACCTGCCGAGCGCCCTGGACGCGGTGCGGGCCGTACCCGCCGGCCAGCTGCGCGTCTGCCTCGAAGGGGCGTGGGCGCGGCAGGAGGGGCAGGGGCCGGTGCCCCGCTGGGTGCGCGACCTGGCCCAGGGCGACCCCGGTTGCCGGGAACTGGTCTGCCAGGGGTTCCAGGACGCCTACCGGGCCGTACTCGACGCGTCCTGGCCCCGGGTGGCGGCCCTGCACTCCGCCGAGTACGCCCGGTACGCCCTCAACACCGCCGAGCACGGGGTCGTCGGCGCGCTGACCCGGCTCTGTCCGGGGTCCCGGCTGGCCGACGGCTCCTGGGAGATCGACGCGCCCTACCGGCGGCAGGTGGCGCCCGCCGGCCGTGGTGTGGTGCTGCTGCCCACCTTCCACTGGACCGGTGCGCCGCTGGTCGCCGAGCGGGCGCAGGAGCCGCTGCTGGTGGTCTACCCGGCCGGTCCGGGCATCCCGCTGATGCCCTCGGCCGTCGGCGAGGACGTGCTCGCGCCGGTCCTCGGCACCACCCGGGCGCAGACCCTGCGCCTCCTCGGCTATCCCCTGAGCACCAGCGAACTCGCCGGCCACCTCGGCATCAGCCCCGGCGCGGCCTCCACCCACGCGGCCGCGCTGCGCGCCGCGGGCCTGATCGACACGGTCCGCGCCGGCCGCGCGGTCCGGCACGAACGCACCGCCCTCGGCACCCTGCTGACGGGCAGCGCGGACCGGCCCTGAGCACGGCTAGGCCCTGCTCCTCCCCGGGGCCACAGCGGCGATGACCTTGTCCATCTCCTCCTCGGTCACCTCTCCCAGGCGGGAGGCGGCGATGTGCCCGGAGGGGTCGACGACCAGCGTGTACGGGAGGGACTGGGGCACCAGGCCGCGCGGCAGCCGCAGCGCCTGCCTCCCGGAGGGGTCGTGGATCGAGGGGTACGACAGCCCGTGCGCGCGCTGGAAGGCGAGCGCGGCGGCGACCCCGTCGTCCCGGTTCAGCCCGAGGAGCTGAACACCGCGGCCCGCCCACCGCTGCTCGATCCTGCGCAGTTCCCCGGCCTCCGCACGGCACGGCCCGCACCAGGACGCCCACGCGTTGACCAGCACGACCTTCCCCCGGTAGTCGGAGAGGCGCACGGTGTGCCCGTCCAGGGCCGGCCCGGTCAGATCCGGCGCCGCCGGCCGCTTGCCCTCGGCGAAGGTGGAGGTCAGAGGATCCCCGGGGCTGGTGTCCCCGAGAGACGCGGGCGTCGAACAACCCGCGAGAACCAGACAGGCGGCAACGGCGACGAGCACATGCCGGACACCGGTGGCGACCATGGCTTCCCCCTTTTCCCGATGGCGACCGTGCCGATCATTCTGCTCCCCGAGCGGGACCGGGCCGGGGGCGGGTCGGCCGAGCGGGACCGGGTCGGGGGCGGGTCCGCCGGGCCCTCTACGGTGAGGCGGAGCACTCGGTACATCCGGAGGGGAAAGCCGTGCCGTCGTCCTTACGCCCGCGCCGCAGCGTCCTGGCGCTGACCGCTCTCGCCCTGCTGGCCGCAGCGGCCTGCGCGACCGCATACCTCGTCCACGACCGGCGTGCCGACGCGGGCCTGACCCCGGGCCCCTTCGCCGGTGCGGCGCCCTGCCGGAGCCTCACCGGCCGGGCCCCCGGCCGCCTCGCGGACCTGGACCGCCGGGCCGGCTCGGTGCGGGGGGTGGTGGTGTGGGGCGACCGGGACGTCGTCCTGCGCTGCGGAGTGACTCCCCCGCAGCCGCGGCAGGACGCGTGCTTCTCGGTGAACGGGGTGGACTGGGTGATCGACGAGAAGCAGTCCACGGCCTCCAGAAAAGTGATCGTCACCTACGGCCGCACCCCCGCGACCCAGGTCGCCTTCTTCACCACCGGCAGAACCGACACGGCCCTGGTCGACCTGTCGGACCTGGTCACCCCGATCCGCCAGGCCGATCACTGCCTGGACAAGTGACGCGGGCCTCAGCCCAGCGCCCGGCCCAGTACCCACACCACCGGTGCCGCCGCCGACAGGGGCAGGGCCACGCCCGCGGTGAAGTGGACGAAGCGGGAGGGGTAGTCGTAGGAGGCGACCCGGTGGCCGATCAGGGCGCAGGCGCCCGCCGCCGCGCCGAGCAGGGCGCCCTTCGTGCCCAGTCCGGTCATGTCGCCGACCGCGATGCCCGCGCCGGCCGCGGCGAGCAGCGCGACCACCACCGAGGCCGGGGTGGGCAGTGGCAGGGCGCGGGCCAGGACCGCGACCGCGACCGAGGCCGCGCCCACCGACACCGCGTGCGCCCCGGCGCCGAGGTAGCCGGTCGCGACCACGGTGAGGGCCGCCGAGACGACGGTCGCCATCAGGCCGTACATCCGCTCGTCCGGGTCCGCGTGCGAGCGCAGCTGGAGGACCAGGCAGAGCAGCACCCAGACGCCGAGGGTGCCGAGGATCGCGGCGGGGGCGTGGCCGCGCCCGGACAGCAGGACGGCCGCGTCGGCGACCAGGCCGCCCAGGAAGGCCAGCGCGATGCCCTGCCGGGCCGGCCACATGCCGTTCAGCCGGAACCAGCCGGCCGCCGTCACCGCCTGGAGGATCACCAGGGGGGCGACGAGCGCGTAGGAGGCGACCGGCGCCGCGGCGGCGAGCAGCAGGCCGAGCACCGCGGTGAGCGCCGCCGGCTGCATACCGGGCTCGATGATCGGCGAACGGCCCTCCAGGCGCGCCCGCTGGTTGTCCTTGATCCGGGTGTTGCCGGCGAGGGTGGCGGGGCCGTAGGTCGGGGCGCCCTCGGCGTCGGCGGCATCGGCCACATCGGCCACCGGTTCCGGTCGCGCCGGGGGTTCCGGCTGCGGCTGCGGTTCCCAGGCCGGCTGGGCCTGCTGCGGGGCGTAGGGGTCCGTGTAGTGCTGCTGCTGGTAGCCGTAGTCGTAGTCGTACTGCTGGTGCTGCGGCTGGTACGCCGGCTCCGCCGCCTGTGCCGGCATCTGGAGCGGGGCGTGCGTCCGGGTGTCCCAGGTCTCGCCCTGCCACTGCTGGGTGAGCTGGGGGTCGTAGCCGGGCTGCTGCTGGTCGTACCCGGAGCCGGGGGCCGCGTGGGATCCCGGCCACTGCTGCTGGTACGGGTCGTAGCCCTCGTACGGGCCGCCCTGATACGGCTGGTCGCTCATCGCCTCACCCTCCTGCGAACGGCGGGAGCACCTCGACCGTGCCGCCCTCGGCCAGCCGTACCGACTCGTGCGAGCGGGTCCCGACGGGGTCGCCGTCGACGAGGAAGGAGCATCGCTGGAGCACGCGCGTGAGTTCGCCGGGGTGGTGGGCGCGTACGGCGGCGAGCGCTTCGGCGAGCGTCTCCGCCTCGTACGGCTCCTCGGCGACCCGGGCCGCGGCCTTGGCGGCGGCCCAGTAGCGCACCGTGACCTTGGGCATCTGGTTCCTCAATCGACGGCAAGAAAGAAATAAGAGTGCTGTCAGGCTAGCCCGCCTTCGCCGCGGCCCAGACCCCGATCCGGGTCAGCAGGGTGTCGTCCGCTGCGTGCTCGGCGTGGCCCATGCCCGGCTCGATCCAGAGTTCTCCCTGCTCCCCGGCCGCCTCGGCGAGCATGCGGGGGTGGTCGAGGGGGAAGTAGCCGTCGCGGTCGCCGTGCACGATCAGCAGCGGGGTCGGGGGGATCCGGCGGGTCGCCTCGGTCGGGGACAGCGGCACCGGGTCCCAGTCGCGGTGGTGGATGCGGGTGCGCAGCCCGTAGCGGCCGACCAGCCGGCCCTCGGGGCGGGTGACCAGCCAGTGCAACCGGCGCATGGGGGCGGTGCCCCGGTAGTACCAGCGGGCGGGCGCGCTGACCGAGACCACCGCGTCGACCGCACCCGGGTGCAGAGCCGCGTGGCGCAGGACCACCGAGCCGCCCATGGAGAAGCCGACGCTCACCACCCGCTGATGGCCGAGCGCGCGGGCCCGGTCGACGGCGGCGGCGAGGTCCAGCACCTCCCGGTCGCCGACCGTGGAGCGGCCGCCGGAGCGGCCGTGGCCGCGGAAGGAGAAGGTGACGACCGCGCCGTACCGGGCGAGGACGCCGGCCACCCGTCGCACATGCGGGCGGTCCACGTCCCCGGTGAAGCCGTGGGCGACGACGAACGCCAGGCCATCGGGGGATGGAGCGGAGGTGTCCGGCGGGGTTTCGTATACGACCGGGCCCGGGTTGTATACGGAATCGATCGCAATGCCATCGGCCGTGGTCAGATACGTCCGGATAGGGACCCGTCCGCCCGTCTCGCCATTCGGACGAACGGTGGAACGCGCCACATGACCTGCCGGACGGTTGCTCATGTGGGCTATTCTGCTGGGCAGAGGACTCGGGCAGCGAAGCCCCCGGGTCCTTTTGTGCTTTCGGAAGCGTTGTATACGAAGTGGGAAACCCCTGGTGAAGGCTGGGGGGAACCGCCGGTGTACGGGGCCTTCGGGATCGCAGAGCAGTGCCCGTCCGCACACGTCCTCGCAGGGACCGAGGAGGAACCAGACGTATGAGTTCTCTGCTGCTCCTGACCAACGCCCTCCAGCCGTCGACGGAGGTCCTGCCCGCACTGGGACTTCTGCTGCACAACGTCCGGGTGGCCCCGGCCGAGGGCCCCGCCCTCGTCGACACCCCCGGTGCCGACGTCATCCTCGTCGACGGCCGGCGCGACCTGCCGCAGGTCCGGAGCCTGTGCCAGCTGCTGCGTTCCACCGGCCCCGGCTGCCCCCTGGTCCTGGTCGTCACCGAGGGCGGCCTCGCCGCCGTCACCGCCGACTGGGGCATCGACGACGTCCTGCTGGACACGGCGGGTCCGGCCGAGGTCGAGGCCCGGCTGCGGCTCGCCATGGGCCGCCAGCAGATCGTCAACGACGACTCCCCGATGGAGATCCGCAACGGTGACCTCTCGGTGGACGAGGCGACGTACAGCGCCAAGCTGAAGGGCCGGGTCCTCGACCTCACCTTCAAGGAGTTCGAGCTGCTGAAATACCTCGCGCAGCACCCGGGCCGGGTCTTCACCCGCGCCCAGCTGCTCCAGGAGGTGTGGGGCTATGACTACTTCGGCGGCACCCGGACGGTGGACGTGCACGTACGACGGCTGCGCGCCAAGCTCGGCCCGGAGCACGAGTCGCTGATCGGCACGGTCCGGAACGTGGGTTACCGATTCGTTACCCCGGAGAAGGTGGAGCGGGCCGCCGAGGAGGCGAAGGCCAAGGCCGGCCGGGCAAAGGCCGACGATGCGGACGCATCCGCCGTCCGCAGCGGCGCCGAGGTCCACGCGGAGGCCTAGGACGGGGTGGCGGGGCGCCGGTGCGGACGTTGCTTCCGCACATCCGGCGTGAGATACACCCTGCCCGAACTGGGTCAATCCGCGTAGACTCCGCGCGTGGCCAAGGTGACTCGGGATGATGTGGCACGGCTGGCTGGAACCTCCACCGCCGTCGTCAGTTATGTCATCAACAACGGACCCCGGCCGGTCGCCCCGGCCACGCGCGAGCGTGTCCTCGCCGCGATCAAGGAACTGGGGTACCGGCCCGACCGGGTCGCCCAGGCGATGGCCTCGCGCCGCACGGACCTCATAGGCCTGATCATCCCGGACGCCCGCCAGCCCTTCTTCGGCGAGATGGCGCACGCGGTCGAGCAGGCCGCCTCCGAGCGCGGAAAAATGGTCCTCGTCGGCAACACCGACTACATCGGTGAACGCGAGGTCCACTACCTCCGCGCCTTCCTCGGCATGCGCGTCTCGGGCCTCATCCTCGTCTCGCACGCCCTGAACGACCTGGCCGCCGCCGAGATCGACGCCTGGGACGCCCGGGTGGTGCTGCTGCACGAGCGGCCGGAGGCCATCGACGACGTCGCCGTGGTCACGGACGACCTGGGCGGCGCCCAGCTCGCCGTGCGCCATCTGCTGGAGCACGGCCACGAGTACGTCGCCTGTCTGGGCGGCACCGCCGAGACCCCGGCCGTCGGCGACCCGGTCTCCGACCACGTCGAGGGCTGGAAGCGGGCCATGGCCGAGGCGGGCCTGTCCACCGAGGGCCGGCTGTTCGAGGCGCCGTACAACCGCTACGACGCCTACCGCGTGGGCCTGGAGGTGCTCGCCGGGCCGCGCCGGCCGCCGGCGATCTTCTGCTCCACCGACGACCAGGCGATCGGTCTGCTGCGGGCCGCGCGCGAGCTGCGCATCGACGTGCCGGGCGAGCTGGCGGTGGCCGGCTTCGACGACATCAAGGAGGCCGCGCTCGCCGACCCGCCGCTGACCACGGTCGCCTCGGACCGCTCGGCGATGGCCCGCGCGGCGGTCGACCTCGTCCTGGACGACGGGCTGCGGGTGCCCGGGTCGCGGCGGGAGCGGCTGAAGACGTTCCCGTCCCGGCTGGTGGTCCGGACGAGCTGCGGCTGCGAGTCGTAGCCGGACGCGTCCCGGCAGGGCCCCCAGGGGTCCGTCTTTATATCGGACAAACAAGGTTCTGCCGGGCTTCTCAGGGAGCACTCAGGAAGCTCTCATGGTCGCAGGGGAGGCTTCTGTCATGACCGAGAGCCAGGGCACCTTCGAGCAGTCCCACTCCCCCTTCTCCTCTCACTCCGCTCCGGTGAACCCCGAGTGGCCGCCTCCGCCGCCGCACCGGCCGGAGGACGGGCCCACCGCGCCCGGCCCGCACCGCGGGAAGCGGACCCGGGGACCGTTCGCCCTGCTCGCGGCGGTCGCGATCGTCGCGGCCGCGGTGGGCGGCGGCACGGCGTACGCCTTCCAGGAGCTGACCGGCACGGACACGGTCGCCTCCGCCGGTACCAGCACCACCGTGGTGCCCACCGGCAAGCGGGGGGACGTGGCCGCCATCGCCGCCGCCGTCAGCCCGAGCGTGGTGGAGATCAACGCCACCCTGGACAACGGCACCTCCACCGGCTCCGGCGTGGTCATCACCTCGGGCGGCGAGATCGTCACCAACAACCACGTCATCGCCGGCGCGCAGTCGATCAGGGTGCGCACCAGCGACGGCCGGAGCTACACCGCCGACGTCGTCGGCACCGACAGCTCCAAGGACCTCGCGCTGATCAAGCTCCGGGGCGCCTCCGGGCTGAAGGCCGCGAGCCTCGGCGACTCCCGCGGGGTCCGGGTCGGCGACACGGTCGTCGCGATCGGCTCCCCCGAGGGCCTGACCGGCACCGTCACCAGCGGCATCGTCTCCGCCCTCGACCGGGACGTCACCGTCTCCACCGACGAGAGCCAGGGCCAGAGCCAGGGGCAGGGCGGCGACGGCCAGTGGCCGTTCGAGTTCGGCGGCCGCCAGTTCAACGGCGACACCGGCTCCTCCACCACCACCTACAAGGCCATCCAGACCGACGCCTCGCTCAACCCCGGCAACTCCGGTGGCGCACTGATCGACGCGAGCGGTCATGTGATCGGCATCAACTCCGCGATGTACTCGTCGAGTTCCCAGGCCTCCTCGTCCTCGGACGCGGGCAGCGTCGGGCTCGGCTTCGCGATCCCCGTCAACACGGTCACGTCCGACCTGGCCAAGCTGCGGTCGGGCGCACAGAGCTAACGACTCCACGAGTCGGCTGGGAGCACGTCATGATCAAGCACATTTCGCACACCGGCGCGCCGGCCACCGGCCCCGACGCCCTCACCCTGGCCCTGGCGATCGCACACGAGCTGCACCCGCCGGCCATCCCCGCACCGCGCACCCCCGAGGCCGTACCGACGGCGCAGCGCGCCCCCGAGGTCGTACCGGCGGCCGTGCCGCAGCTGATGGGCCTGCGCACCCCGGCGGTGCGCACCCACCGCCGCAAGGTTCCGCTGAACCGGCTGAGCGTGGTGCGGACCTGAGCCTGGCCCGGGCCGTCACGTCCGCGCCCATGGCACGCTGAGAGGCATCCGTCCGCCCACCACCCTTGAGGAACCGCGAGCGATGAGCCCCGCCGAAGGCGACCGTGACCCCCAGCGCATCCTGATCGTCGACGACGAGCCGGCCGTACGCGAGGCGCTCCAGCGCAGCCTCGCCTTCGAGGGGTACGGCACCGAGGTCGCCGTCGACGGCGCGGACGCCCTGGAGAAGGCCCAGGCCTACCGGCCCGACCTGGTCGTCCTCGACATCCAGATGCCCCGCATGGACGGCCTGACCGCCGCCCGGCGCATCCGGGGCGCGGGCGACACCACCCCGATCCTCATGCTCACCGCCCGCGACACCGTGGGCGACCGGGTGACCGGCCTGGACGCGGGCGCGGACGACTACCTCGTCAAACCCTTCGAGCTGGACGAACTCTTCGCCCGCATCCGCGCGCTGCTGCGCCGCAGCTCCTACGCGGCCGCCGTGTCCGCCGAGGCGCAGGAGGACGAGGCGCTGACCTTCGGCGACCTGCGCATGGACCTCGCGACCCGGGAGGTCACCCGGGGCGGCCGCCCGGTGGAACTGACCCGCACCGAGTTCACCCTGCTGGAGATGTTCATGGCACATCCGCGCCAGGTGCTCACCAGGGAGCAGATCCTGAAGGCCGTGTGGGGCTTCGACTTCGAGCCGTCCTCCAACTCCCTCGACGTCTACGTCATGTACCTGCGCCGCAAGACCGAGGCGGGCGGCGAGCCGCGCCTGGTGCACACCGTGCGGGGCGTGGGCTATGTCCTGCGCCAGGGCGGGGCCGAGTGAGGAGGCTGCTGCGCCGCTACCGGGCGCTGCCGATCCGGGCCCGGCTGGCGATGCTGGTCGCGGCGGCGGTGGCGTTCGCGGTGGCGGCGGTGTCGATGACGGCGTGGTTCATCGTCCAGGGGAAGCTGTACGACCAGCTGGACGCCGACCTCCAGAAGTCGCTGCGCGGCAGCACGCAGCTGGACCAGCTCCAGTTCACCTTGCAGAACTGCACCGACTCGCCGACCTCGACCGGGTTCTTCAAGGACCGGTACTCCCAGGTGGTCACCGAGGACGGCAGGGTCTGCCTCTTCGGGGGCGCGTCGGGCCGGATCAGGGTCACCCCGGCCGACCGCGCCGAGATCAAGGCGCTGGACCTCGGCAAGATCTACTTCCGCAACGGCACCGACGCGCAGGGCAACGTGCTGCGTGTGCTCACCCGCGCCATCGGGCCCACCGCGACCGAGAGCGGCGGACGCGGCCCCAATGTGGGCGTGCTCATCGCCGTCCCGCTCGCGAACACCGAGAAGACGCTCAAGGACCTCGCCCTCGTCCTGCTCCTCGTCTCCGGCATAGGAGTCGTCGGCGCCGGCGCCGCCGGTCTCGCCGTGGCCCGTGCCGGGCTGCGGCCCGTCGACAAGCTCACCGAGGCCGTCGAGCACGTGGCCCGGACCGAGGACCTGACCATCCGCATCCCGGTGGAGGACGACAGCGAGGACGAGGTGGCCCGGCTGTCCCGGTCCTTCAACTCGATGACCGCCTCCCTGGCCAGCTCCCGGGACCTCCAGCAGCAGCTGATCGCCGACGCCGGCCATGAACTCCGTACGCCGCTCACGTCGTTGCGGACCAACATCGAGCTGCTCACCCGCAGCGAGGAGACCGGCCGGCCGATCCCGCCGGCCGACCGCAAGGCCCTGCTCGCCTCGGTGAAGGCGCAGATGACCGAGCTGTCCTCGCTGATCGGCGACCTCCAGGAACTGTCCCGCGCGGAGAGCCAGCGGGGGGAGCGGGTGCAGGTGGTGTCGTTGCAGGACACCGTCGAGGCCGCGCTGCGCCGGGCGCGGCTGCGCGGCCCGGAGCTGACGATCACCTCGGACCTGGAGCCCTGGTACGTCCGGGCGGAGCCCACCGCGCTGGAGCGGGCGGTCGTCAACATCCTGGACAACGCGGTGAAGTTCAGCCCCGAGGGCGGCACGGTCGAGGTGCGGCTCGCCGACGGCGTACTGACCGTGCGCGACCACGGCCCCGGCATCCCCGAGGACGAACTCCCGCACGTCTTCGACCGCTTCTGGCGCTCCCCCAGCGCCCGCGCCCTGCCCGGCTCCGGCCTCGGCCTGTCCATCGTGGCCCGTACGGTCCGGCAGGCGGGCGGCGAGGTCACGCTGGCCCGCGCGGCGGACGGCGCGGGCACGGTGGCGACGGTACGGCTGCCCGGGGCCCCGGTGCCGCCGCCGGAGACGGTGTGAGGGCGGCGGTCAGTCCGCCTTCGGCAGCTCGCGCAGGTACCGGATCTGGGCGCGGCTGACGTCGTTGGAGCGGCGCATGTGCCGGATGATCACTTCCAGTTCCTCGGCGGTGTTGTCGTCGAAGACGGTCTGCCAGCGCTGCCTGAGGTCTCCCCAGAGGGCGCCGAGGCGGGCGAGGCGGTCCGGGACCGGGGCGACCAGGACCCGGCGCCGGTCCTGCGGGTCGGGCGTGCGGACGACATAGCCGCTGCGTTCCAGCCGGTCCACCAGGCGGGTGGCCGAGCCGGTGGTGAGACCGGTCAGGTCGGCGATCCGGCGGACGGTGAGCGGTTCCGGTTCGGCCGTCAGCAGGCTCAGGCACTGCACGTCGGTGGGGTGCAGGCCGAGGTGGTCGGCGACGGCCTGGTTGAACAGGACGTAGGCCGCGAGATAGCGGCGGGATTCCGTGCCGAGTTCCTCGAGCAGCCGGTCCCGCTGCCCGTCGTCGGTCGGCTTGTCCGGCTTGTCGGTCATGGGCCACCTCCCGCAGCCGGTCACCCGGCCGATCCATTCACTGCGCCGGTCAATTCACTGCGCCGCGCAGCAATCTCCGTTAGTCTGCTGCGCGGCGCAGTAAATGCGCCACGCAGCTAACTGCTGCCGATCCTACCGCCACCCCTTCGGAGGCACACCCATGTCCAGCACCGCCCCCGTCGCCGTGACCGGCGCCACCGGAGTCCAGGGCGGCGCCACCGCCCGCGCCCTGCTGGCCGCCGGCCGGCCCGTCCGCGCGCTGACCCGCACCCCCGGCTCCCCCGCCGCCGCGGCCCTGCGGAGCCTGGGCGCCGAGGTCCGGTACGCCGACTTCGACGACCGCGGCTCCCTCGACGCGGCCCTCGCCGGCGCCGGCGCGCTCTTCGCGGTCACCACCCCCTTCGGCACCGGCACCGACACCGAGGTGCGGCAGGGCCGTACGCTCGTCGACGCCGCCGCGTCCGCCCGCCTCGGCCATGTCGTCCTCACCTCCGCCGCGCACGCCGACCGCGGCACCGGCGTCCCGCACTACGACAGCAAGCAGCTGATCGAGCAGCACCTGGCCGCCTCCGGACTGCCCTGGACGGTGATCGCCCCGGCCGCGTTCATGGACAACTACGCCGGCGGCTGGACCCTCGAAGGGCTGCGCGAGAACACCTTCGGCTGGCCCCTGCCCGCCGACCGCCCGTTCGCCCTCGTCGCGGCCGCCGACATCGGCGCGTTCGCCGCACTGGTCCTGCACCGCCGCGCGGAGTTCACCGGCCGCCGGATCGACCTCGCCTCCGACATGTGCACACCCGCGCAGATCGCCGCCGCCCTCACCACCGCCACCGGCCGCCCGATCACCCACCACGAGGTGCCCCTGGAGTACGTCCGGAGCCACTCCGCCGACCTGGCGGCCATGTTCGCCTACTTCGCCGACCCCGGCCTCGACGTGGACACCGCGGCGCTGCGCCGCACCTATCCCGAGGTCGGCTGGCACACCTTCACCGAGTGGGCCGCGGGCGCGAACTGGCCGGAACTGCTCGGCGGCTAGCGGCAACCTTCCCCTGTCCGGTGGCGACCCGGGGGCACCACACCCCCGACCGACCGGAGTGGCCATGCCGTCCCAGCCCACCCGCACCAGCAACAGCACCGGAAGCAGCAAGGCGCTCGCGCCTCTCGCCGCCGTCCTCGGCAGCGCCCTCGCCTGGGGCCTGCTCGGCGCCCTTCCCCAGCAGCAGGCCTCCGCCGCGGCGGCAGCCACCACGCTCACCGTCGCCCAGGACGGCTCCGGCCAGTACCGGACCGTGCAGGCCGCCGTGGACGCCGTACCCGCGAACAACCCCTCCCGGGTGGTGATCAAGGTGGCTCCGGGCACCTACCGGGAGACGGTGAAGGTCCCCGCGAACAAGCCGCACCTCACGATCCAGGGCACCGGCGGCAGCCGTAAGGACACCGTGATCGTCTACAACAACGCGGCCGGCACGCGGAAGCCGGACGGCTCCGGGACCTACGGCACCGGCGGCAGCGCCACCGTCGCCGTGGAGGCCGACGACTTCCAGGCCCGCAACCTCACCGTCGCCAACGACTTCGACGAACGCGCCCACCAGGACATCGCCCAGCAGGCGGTGGCCCTGCGCACCGCCGCCGACCGGGTCCTCCTGGACGGGATCGTCGTCAGCGGCGACCAGGACACCCTGCTGCTGGACACCGCGGCCAAGGAGCGGCTGGGCCGCGTCTACATGACCAACTCCTCTGTCGTCGGCAACGTCGACTTCGTCTTCGGCCGGGCCACCGCGGTGATCGACAGGTCGGTGATCACCCTGAAGAAGCGGTGGGACGGCTCCTCGGCCGGCTTCGTCACCGCGCCGTCCACCGCCGCGGACCGCAAGGGCTTCCTCATCGCCGACTCCGCGGTGACCGGCGACGTCTCCGACCGCAGCTTCTCCCTGGGCCGCCCCTGGCACGCCGGCGGCGACGCCTCCCTCGTCCCGCAGACCACGGTCCGCGACACCTCGCTGAGCGCCGCGATCAAGACCACCCCGTGGACCGACATGAGCGGCTTCTCCTGGAAGAACGCCCGCTTCGCCGAGTACCGGAACACCGGCGCGGGCTCCGGCCCGGCGAGCCCCGACCGCCCCCAGCTGACGGACGCCCAGGCGGCCGGCCAGGAGATCACGGACTGGCTGGGCGGCTGGACCCCGTCGGCTTCCTGAGGCATCCGCCGCGGGGTGAAGCGGCCGGGGCCCGCTCGACTCCCCGGCCGCTTCGCGGTGTTCGGTCACGCCCCGGGCCCGGCCGACTACCCTCGTACCCATGAGCAGCGACGACACCGTACGTGCCTTCCCCTCCCGCTCCATCGAGACCTACTCCGCGCTCACCCCGGACCAGGCCGAGGCCGTGCTCGGGCTGATCGCCGAGGCCGCGCGGGTCGACGGCCAGCAGCCGGTGTCCGAGCAGGGCCGGCTGCAACTGCGCGGGGGTGCCCGCGAGGGCGTCGCGCACCTGCTGCTGAGCGTCGACGGCGAACTCGTCGGCTACGCCCAGCTGGAGGACACCGACCCGGTGGAGGCACCGGCCGCCGAGCTGGTCGTCCACCCGGGACAGCGCGGCCACGGGCACGGCCGGGCGCTCGGCACCGCGCTGCTCGCCGCGTCCGGCAAGCGGCTGCGGGTGTGGGCGCACGGCGGGCACGCCGCCGCCCGGCATCTCGCGCAGGTGCTCGGCCTCACCCTGTTCCGCGAACTGCGCCAGATGCGGCTCCGGTTGGCGGACCTGGAGCTGCCCGACCCGGTGCTGCCCGCGGGCGTGACCGTGCGCGCCTTCGTGCCCGGCAAGGACGACGCGGCCTGGCTAGCGGTCAACGCGGCCGCCTTCGCCCACCACCCCGAACAGGGCTCGCTGACCCAGCGGGACCTCGACGACCGCAAGGCCGAGCCGTGGTTCGACCCGGCCGGGTTCTTCCTCGCCGAGCGGGACGGGGAGCTGATCGGCTTCCACTGGACCAAGGTGCACGCGGCGGAGCAGCTCGGCGAGGTGTACGTCGTCGGTGTGCGCCCCGGTGAGCAGGGCGGCGGCCTCGGCAAGGCGCTCACCACGATCGGCCTGCGCCACCTGGCCGACCGGGGCCTGCCGACCGCGATGCTCTACGTCGACGCCGACAACAAGGCGGCCGTGTCGGTGTACGAACGGCTGGGCTTCACGACGTACGAGACCGACCTGATGTACCGCACCGAGACCTGAGCGCCCCGGCCCGGCGCCGCAGCGGCTCCCTGAGCGCCACCGCGCCCACCGCCAGCGCGCCCGCCAGCAGCCACGCCCAGCGCTGGTGCGCCCCGGCCCACCCCGGGTCGGCCGGGGTGGTGAACAGGCCCCAGCTGTGGGGCAGCAGGAAGGGCGCGAGGAGGGCGGTGGTGAGCAGGGCCGCCACCACCGTGCGGCCGGGTTCCGGCTCGTCGGTCAGGCGGCCGGCGACCGTGGCCGCGGCCAGCCCGAGGGCGCAGGCGGCGGCCGCCTCCAGGGTGACGCCCCCGTACGGCGGCCGGACCGGGCCGGGTACCAGCAGCAGCGCGGCCGTCCAGCACAGCGCCAGGAAGGGCACCGCCAGCGCGGCCCGCAGCACGGCACGGACACCCCGGCCGACCGGGACCGCGGCCGTGGTGTGCCGGGCGGGGTCGTCCAGCAGGAAGCCGACGCCCAGGGCGAGCGCGAGGGCGGCACAGCGCAGCATGAGCAGCGCGGCGAGGGGACCGGGCCTGCCGGCGTCCAAGCGGGCGACCGCGAGGGGCACCAGCCCGGTCACCGCGGCGGTCCCGAGCGCCCGCCAGGGCAACATCCGCCACACCGCCGCCCCCAACGCCCCCAGGCCGTCCCGCAGCTTCGTCACGTGCCGCATCGGTCCGCCCCCACCGTCACCTTCGCACCCAGCAGCCGCGCCGCCTCGGACGTGGAGACGCCGGGGGCGGTCAGCTCGTCCCAGTGGGCCTTCATCCGCGCCGCCACGCTGTACAGCGGCCGGTGGAACAGCGCCCGCACCACCTTGGTCTGGGCGCCCGTCATGCGCAGCGGCTCGGTCCGGGAGAGCACGACCGCGTCGCCGGAGAGGCTGTCGTCCAGCCGTACGTGCCGCAGTTCGGTCTCCGGGTCGGACTGCCAGGCCAGGGACAGCCACATCACGGTGACCATCCGCCCGTCGCACAGCCGGCTCGCCGCCCGCTCGTCGCCCGCGACCAGCACCCCGGCCACGGCCGTGGAGAACTCCGGGACCCGGTTGCCGCCCCAGGCGGTGCCCACGGTCACCTGGTGGCGGCGGGTCGCGGGGGCGAGCGCCGAGTCCACGTCGAGGCCGTAGCGCGCCTCCAGCCGCTGTCGTACCAGCAGCGGCCGGCCGTGCGCGTCGCCGCCCGCGAGAGCCTGCACCCGGTCCACGATCCGCGCCCAGTCCGCGACGCGGGGCGTCCACTCGGGGAAGGCGCAGTAGGAGGACGGTCCCCGTCGTACACAGGTCTGGTCGGCCTCCGGGGTGAGCGAGGCCCGCGCCCGGGCGGCGGTCGTCGCGTCGGGCAGCGGCCCGGTCTGCACCACCCCGCCGAGCACGGTCGCGGCCAGCGCGAGGGCGAACGCCCCCCGTACGGCCCACGCCCGGCCGCCGGCGACCAGCACCGCGGCCAGCGTCAGCGTCAGCGCGAACCCGGCGAGATACAGGGCGTGCCAGCCGGCCGGGCGGGCCAGCAGGGCGGAGGGGAAGGGATGCACGCCGGACGTGGAGACCACCGGCAGCAGCCAGGCGGCCCCCCGTTCCCCGCCGAAGGGGAAGGCGGCGCCGACGAACAGCAGGAAGAACACCACGACCAGCATCGGCGCGACGGCGGTGAACGGCAGCAGCCGGGCCAGCAGCACCCCGGCCGCCCCGAACAGCAGCACCACCAGCGGCGCGACCAGCAGCTCGGCCACCGAACCCCGGCCCACCGCACCCGGCTTGAGCGCCTCCCAGCCGAACTGGACGGCCACGCCCACCGCGGTGACCAGCGCCACCGGTACGACGGACAGCGCGTGCGCGGCCGTGCGGTGGCCGGGCGGCAGCACCAGCACGGCGAAGTGGCGTTCGGTGTCCCGGCGCCGGGAGCGCAGCACGGCGTGGTTGGCGCACACCAGCACCACGAGGCCGACGAACAGCCCGCCGCCCTGGGTGGCGCGGTCGGCGTCCTGGAGGACCGGGTAGTCGTCCCCGGGCCGGGTGGTGTGCCAGCCGATCCAGGCCGCGCAGGCGGCGAGAACGACGAGGACGGGGACGCGCAGCAGCAGCCTGCGGCCCTCGAAGCGGGCGAGGGCGGCGACGGCCGCCCACGAGCCGCGGTTCCCGGTGCGTACGGCGGCGGCCGGGGCGGCGTTGCGGGTGAGGGCGGTGGTCATGCCGTCACCTCCGCGCGGTCGCCGTCGAGGGTGAGCAGATAGCCGTCCTCCAGGGTGGGTTCGAGCAGGTCGGCGCCCTCGGGCGGACGGCCGACGTTGCGGAAGGCGCCCGTACCGGTGCGCCAGCCGGCCTTCGCGCCGGGGTCGCGCTCGGTGCTGCTCCACACCCGTCCGGCGGCCCGTGCGGTCAGCTCGGCGGGGGTGCCGTCGAAGCGGATGCGTCCGCCGGCCATGACCAGCACGCGGTGGCAGAGCATCGCCACGTCCTCGGTCTGGTGGGTGGACAGCAGCACGGTCCGGCCCTCACCGGCGGATGCGATCAACTCCCTGAACCGCATGCGCTGTTCGGGGTCGAGGCCGACGGTCGGCTCGTCCAGCACCAGGAACCCCGGGTCGCCGACGAGCGCGGCGGCCAGCGCGACCCGCTGCCGCATGCCGCCGGACAGCTTCTTGATGCGCTTGCCGCGTACGTCGCCGAGGTCGACCTCCGCCAGGACGCGCCGCACCTCCTGGTGCCGGGCGGCGCGGTCGGTCATCTCCTTCAGGATCGCGACGTAGTCCACGAACTCGAACGGAGTGAAGTCCGGGTGGAAGCCGGGCGTCTGCGGCAGATAGCCGAGCACGCGCCGCACGTCCTGCCGGCCGCGGGCGGTGGCCGGGTCGTGGCCGAGCACCGTGAAGGCGCCCCGGTCGGCCGGTACGGCGGTGGCGAGCACCCGCAACAGGGTGGTCTTCCCGGCCCCGTTGGGACCGAGCAGCCCGGTGACGCCCGGCCGCAGCCGCAGCGCGACGTCGTCGAGGGCGCGGACGGCGCCGTAGCGCAGCTCCAGCCCGGAGGCGGAGACGGTGATCAGATCGGAGTCGGTCATACGGAACCCCCGTGGGTACAGGCGGAACGGTCGAAACGGTCATGAGCGGGGTACGGCGGCCCGGCGAGAGCGCACGGCACCCGGACGGGCCCGGCGACCCCGGCGAGAGCGCACGGCGCCTGCACGGGCCCAGCGGACCTGGCGAGGGCGCACGGCACCCGCACGGGCCCGGCGTTCCCGGCGAGGGCGCACGACACCCGCACGGGCCCGGCGTTCCCGGCGAGGGCGCACCGCACCCCCACCGGAACCCGCCCGGCCGCCACCCCCGTCACTCGGAACCCCCGTGTGCGAGGACCGAGCGGTCGAAACGGTCGGCAGCGAGGTACGGCGGGCTTGGCGGACCCGGCAAGGGCACACGGCACCCGGACGGCCCCGGCGACCCGGCAAGGGCACACGGCACCCGCACCGGCCCGGCGACCCCGGCAAGGGCACACGGCACCTGCACCGGCCCGGCGACCCCGGCAAGGGCGCACCGCACCCCCACCGGAACCCGCCCGGCCGCCACCCCCGTCACTCGGAACCCCCGTGTGCGAGAACCGAGCGGTCGAAGCGGTCGCGGGCGAGGTAGAGCAGCGCGGCGGCGAGCGCGGCGACCCCCGCCGCCACCCCCTGCCCGGCCGCGGTGAACGGCACCGGCACCCGGTCGCCGCCGCCCGGTGCCCCGCCTGCCGCCAGCAGCAGCACGGCCCAGGCCCCGCCGGTGAGCGAGGGGGCGAGGACGGGGCCGAGCCGGGGCGTCAGCGCGAGCCCGGTCGCGGTGAGCGCGAGCGAGGGCAGCAGCCAGCCGAGCGCGCCCAGCCCGAAGCCCGGCAGGAACAGCGTGGCCAGCCCGGTCAGGCCCAGCCCGGCGACGAGCACGGCGACCGTGCGGATCATCAGCAGCCGGAAGCCGTGCAGCGGCGCGACGACCGCCATCTCGTACGTCGGGTCCAGCGCGGGCCCGTAGGAGAGGGCGACCCCGGCGAGCGGCAGCAGCGGCGCCACGGCCAGGAAGAGCCGGTCCGAGTGCGCGGAGTGCGCGGTGAGCACCGACAGCGCCAGCAGCAGCGACACCGCGGTGAGCCAGGAGCGGCGCAGCACCGGGGTCGCGGCCAGCAGCCGGGCCGTGTGGTCGGCGGCCCCGAGCCGTACCAGCAGCCGCTCCAGCAGGCCAGGGCGCGGCGCGTCCAGCTCCGCGTCCAGCCGCGCCCAGCCCGCGTCCAGCGCCTCCGGGTCCGCGGCCTCGGCCAGCACCGACCGGCAGCGCGCGCAGCCGGCGAGATGGGTGTCGGCGGACCACAGCAGCGGGGCCACCAGCTCGCCGCGCGCATAGGCCCGCAACTCCTCCGACCCGAGATGCCAGGTCGCCCCGGCGCCTTCGGCCATGTCCCGGCTCATGCCAGCGCCTCCCGCAGTTGCTTCCGGGCGCGCATCGCCCGTGTCTTGACCGTGCCCGGGGGGATCCCGAGCAGGACGGCCGCCTCCCGCGTGGTCAGGCCGTCGACCACCGTCGCCTGGAGCACCGCCCGCAGCTCCGGGGAGAGCCGGACCAGCGCGCCCGCCAGATCCCCGTGCTCCACCCCGGCCAGCACCCGCTCCTCGGCGGACACCTCGTCCCGGTGGCGCAGCCGGGCCAGCGCCTGCCGCAGCCGGCCGCGGGCCCCGTCGCCGCGCAGCGCGTCGACCAGCCGGCGCGCCGCGATCCGCCACAGCCATCCGGCGGCGTCCGGGGCGGACCCGTCCTCGCGGTAGCGGGCCTTGCCCCGCCAGATGCCGAGGAACGTCTCCTGTACGACGTCGTCCACGAGCCCGGGGTCGGCGCAGCGGCCGCGCAGCCGCGCGGTCAGCCAGGGCGCGTACCGCCGGTACAGCTCCTCGAACGCGCGCCGGTCCCGGTCCGCCGCGATGGCCCGCAGCAGCTCCCCGTCGCTTCTCGTCTCGCTCACATCTCCTCATCGGACCGGACCGGCTGATCGGTTCACGGAACCACCGGGCAATTTCGGCTTGACTTCCGACCCCCGCTTCCACCACCCTTTCACTACTCAATTAGTGAAAGGGTGGTGGAGCGGGTGGTCGAGTACCGCATCGACCGGCACAGCGGGGTCGCCACCTACATGCAGATCGTCCAGCAGACCAAGCAGGCCATCCGGCTGAACCTGCTGGTGCCCGGCGACCGGCTGCCCACGGCCCGCGAGGTGGTCGAGGCCACCGCGATCAACCCCAACACCGTCCTCAAGGCCTACCGCGAACTGGAGCGGGAGGGCCTGGTCGAGGCGCGGCGCGGACTCGGCACCTTCGTCCGCCGGACGCTGGGCACCGCCCCGGCCGACTCCCCGCTCCGCACCGAGCTGGCGGACTGGGCCCGGCGCGCCCACGCGGCGGGCCTGGAGCGCGAGGACGTGGTTGCGCTCTTCACCGCCGTACTCGACACGCACTTCCAGGGAGAACAGTCATGAGCGGCACCGCGATCGAGGCGGAAGGCCTCGGCAGGCGCTTCGGACGCCGGGGAGGCTGGGGCCTGCGCGACTGCGCCTTCCGGCTCCCCACCGGGCGGGTGTGCGCGCTCGTCGGGCCGAACGGCGCCGGCAAGTCCACCCTCCTCGCCCTCGCCGCCGGACTGCTCCCGCCCACCGAAGGGCGGCTCCGGGTGCTCGGCACGACCCCCGCCGCGGCCCGCCCCCGGGTCGGCTTCGTCGCCCAGGACAAGCCCCTGTACCCGCAGCTCACCGTCGCCGAGACACTGCGCATGGGCGCCGACCTCAACCCGGAGCGCTGGGACGCGGACCTCGCCGCGCGCGTGGTCGCCGCCGGCGACCTCGACCCCGGCACCCGGATCCGCTCCCTCTCCGGCGGCCAGCGCACCCGCGTCGCGCTCGCCCTCGCCCTCGGCAAACGGCCCGGACTGCTGCTCCTGGACGAACCGATGGCCGACCTCGACCCGCTGGCCCGGCACGACCTCATGGGCACGCTGATGTCCCAGGCCGCCCAGTACGGCACCACCATCGTGATGTCCTCGCACGTCGTCGCCGAGCTGGAGGACTCCTGCGACCATCTGCTGCTGGTCGGCGGCGGACGGATACGGCTGGCCGGGGAGATCGACGACCTGCTCGCCGCCCACCGCCGGGTCTCCGGCGCCGCCTCCGCCGACCTCGGCGCGCACACCGTGGTGGAGTCCCGGGTCACCGGCCGCCAGCTGAGCGCGCTGCTCCGCCCCACCGGACCGCTCCCCGCCGACTGGCGCACCACGGTGCCCTCGCTGGAGGAACTGGTCCTCGCCCATCTCCGCAACCCCGAGGCGCCGAGCCTCACCCAGGAGTGCGCCGCATGACCACCGCGACCATCGCCCCCGCCCGCACCACCCCGGCCCGCCCCCGCCAGGCCCGCTGGCTGCTGCGCCTGCACCGCCCCGCCCTGTACACCTGGGCGGCCCTGGTCGTCGCCCTGGCCGCCGCGCTGCTCGCGCTGCACGGCCCGCTCGCCGACGCGGCCGCCGACGGCTGGCGGCAGTACAACGCCTGTACGACCCCCCGCTGCCGGTACGACCAGTCGGCGATCATCCGCTACAAGGACGCCTACAACTGGCTCACCTACGCCCTGGACGCGCTGCCCCTCCTGGTCGCCGCCTGGGCGGGCGCCACGCTGACCGCCCGGGAACTGGAGACCGGCACCGCCCGGCTGGCCTGGACCCAGGCCGCCTCCCCCGCCCGCTGGCTCGCCGTACGGCTGGCCGTCCCCGCGGTCCTCGTCACCGCCGGCACCTCGCTGCTGTTCTGGCTGCACCGCCTCGCCTGGGAAGCGGGCCGGGGCCGTATCGACACCCGCAAGAGCTGGTACGACATCTGGACCTTCCACGCCAACGGCCCCACCATCGCCGCCCTGGCCCTCGCCGGGCTCGCGGCCGGCGCGCTGGCGGGCCTGCTGGTCCGCCGTACGCTGCCCGCGCTCGCCCTCGGCACGGCGGTCACCCTCGGTGTGCAGAGCCTCGCCCAGCAGCTGATGCCGCACCTGTGGCCCACGGTCACCCAGGTCAGCGACCTGAAGGCGGGCGGCCCCACGGGCGTGGGCATCTCCCTCGGCCAGGGCCTGGTCACCCGCACCGGCGCCCGGCTCCCGCTGCCGGACTGCCTCAGCGAGACCCAGTGCGACGCCGCCCTGCGCCGGGCGCACGCCGTCGGCTACTTCAACACCTACCACCCCGCCTCGCACTACTGGCCGCTCCAACTCCTCACCACCGCGCTGCTCCTCACCGCCGCCGCCCTGCTGGCGCTCGCCTCCTTCCGCGTGCTGCGCCGCCTCACCTCGTGAGCGCGGCCGGCGGCAACCCGCCGCCGGCCCCTCGGGAGCCGCCCCCCGCTATCCCGCACGTCATGTCGCCGTAACCAGTGATTCAGCCGGGCTTGCGACGCTCGGCCAATGAAGCCCGCCGTGCCTGAGCCTTCGCCGCCCCCCGAGGGGCCGGTGCCGAACGGGGTGGTGCCGCTGCCGCCCGCACGTTCCGACGCGCCTGTGATGCCCTCGGCGCGGAAGAATGGGTTCATGAGTCAGCAAGAAGCCCAGGCACCGGTCCAGCCCGCCCAGCCCCCCGTGGGCTCCATAGCCGCTCACCGCCCGCACACCGTGGCGGCGACCGTCTCCGACCTGGAACCCGACATCGACGCGGACCTCGACGCGTACGAGGAGTCCGCGACCGGCGGCACCCCCCTGCCGCAGGGCCGGTTCCTCGACCGGGAGCGCAGCTGGCTCGCCTTCAACGAGCGGGTGCTGGAGCTGGCCGAGGACCCGGACACCCCGCTGCTGGAGCGCGCCAACTTCCTCGCGATCTTCGCCAGCAACCTGGACGAGTTCTTCATGGTCCGGGTCGCCGGCCTGAAGCGCCGTATCGCCACCGGGGTGGCCACCCGGTCCGCCTCCGGGCTCCAGCCACGCGAGGTCCTGGAGATGATCTGGGCCCGCTCGCGCGAGCTGATGGCCCGGCACGCCGCCTGCTACCACGAGGACGTCGCCCCCGCGCTCGCGGAGGAGGGCATCCACCTGGTCCGCTGGAACGAGCTGACCGACAAGGAGCAGGCCAGCCTGTTCACGCTGTTCCGGCACCGCATCTTCCCCGTGCTCACCCCGCTGGCCGTCGACCCGGCGCACCCCTTCCCGTACATCTCCGGCCTGTCCCTGAACCTGGCCGTGATCGTGCGCAACCCGGTCAGCGGCCACAAGCACTTCGCGCGTGTGAAGGTGCCGCCGCTGCTGTCCCGCTTCCTGGAGAGCAGCCCCGGCCGGTACGTCCCCGTCGAGGACGTCATCGCCGCGCACCTGGAAGAGCTGTTCCCCGGCATGGAGGTGCTGGAGTCCCACGCCTTCCGGCTCACCCGCAACGAGGACCTGGAAGTGGAGGAGGACGACACCGAGAACCTCCTCCAGGCCCTGGAGAAGGAACTGATGCGGCGCCGCTTCGGGCCGCCCGTGCGCCTGGAGGTCGAGGAGTCCATCGACCGCGAGGTACTGGACCTGCTGGTCCGCGAGCTGAAGATCTCCGAGGCGGAGGTCTACCCGCTGCCCGGCCCGCTGGACCTCACCGGCCTCTTCCGCATCCACAGCCTCGACCGGCCGGAACTGAAGTACCGGAAGTTCGTCGCCGGCACCCACCGCGACCTCGCCGAGGTCGAGTCCGCGTCGGCCCCCGACATCTTCGCCGCCCTGCGCGCCCGGGACGTCCTGCTGCACCACCCGTACGACAGCTTCTCCACCTCCGTGCAGGCCTTCCTGGAGCAGGCGGCGGCCGACCCGGACGTCCTCGCCATCAAGCAGACCCTGTACCGCACCTCCGGCGACTCCCCCATAGTCGACGCGCTCATCGACGCCGCCGAGTCCGGCAAGCAGGTCCTGGTCCTGGTCGAGATCAAGGCCCGCTTCGACGAGCACGCCAACATCAAGTGGGCGCGCAAGCTGGAGGAGGCCGGCTGCCACGTCGTCTACGGCCTGGTCGGCCTGAAGACCCACTGCAAGCTGTCCCTGGTGGTCCGCCAGGAGGGCGACACCCTGCGCCGCTACAGCCACGTCGGCACCGGCAACTACCACCCGAAGACCGCCCGGCTGTACGAGGACCTCGGCCTGCTCACCGCCGACCCGCAGGTCGGCGCGGACCTCTCCGACCTCTTCAACCGGCTGTCCGGCTACTCGCGCCGCGAGACCTACCGCCGGCTGCTGGTGGCCCCCAAGTCGCTGCGCGACGGCCTGGTCTCGCGGATCGACAAGGAGGTCCAGCACCACCGCGCGGGCCGCCCGGCCTTCGTCCGCATCAAGGTCAACTCGATGGTGGACGAGGCGGTCATCGACGCCCTCTACCGCGCGTCCCAGGCGGGCGTGCCGGTGGACGTCTGGGTGCGCGGCATCTGCGCGATCCGCCCCGGCGTCGCGGGCCTGTCGGAGAACATCCGGGTCCGCTCCGTCCTCGGCCGCTTCCTGGAGCACTCCCGGGTCTTCGCCTTCGGCAACGGCGGCGAGCCCGAGGTGTGGATCGGCAGCGCCGACATGATGCACCGCAACCTCGACCGCCGGATAGAGGCCCTGGTCCGGGTCGTCGACCCCGGCCACCGCGCAGCCCTCAACCGGCTGCTGGACACCGGCATGTCCGACTCCACCGCCTCCTGGCACCTCGGCCCGGACGGCGAGTGGACGCGACACGCGACCGACGCGGACGGCCAACCCCTGCGCAACGTCCAGGAGATGCTCATAGACGCCCGGAGGCGCCGGCGTGGCACAGCAACACCTTGACCCGACGGACCCCGCGGCCGGGGTGGTGACCGGGGACGCCCTCGCGGCGTATCTGCGCACCCAGGCCACGGAGTTCCTCCGCGCGCTGCGCCTGCACCGGGAGACCGGCGGCAGCGCGGCCGGCGGCACGGAGGAGACCGTCGACGCGGCCCTGCTGCTGCGCCGCTCGGCCCGTCGTATCAGCGCCAGCCTGCACACCTTCCGCACCCTCCTCGACCCCGACTGGGCCGAGGAGATGCGGCCCGAACTGGCCTGGGTCTCCGGCACCCTGGCCCTGGAACACGCCTACGAGTCCCGCCTGGAGCGGCTGCTGCTGGCGCTGCACCGGCTGTCGGGGGCGACGGTGTTCCCGGCCCAGGCGATGGCGGACGGCCGCCCCGGAGGAGCCCAGGCCCTGGCCGACGGCCGGGCCGGAGGCGCCTCGGCCAAAGCTGCGGGCGCCTCGGCCACGGCCGCGCGGACACTGGACACCGCCGCCGGCCCGGCCCGCGCCACAGCGGCCCCGGAGCGCGGCAACCTCACCGTGGGCGCGGCGAAGGCGGGCGCCCTCCTGGACCGCCAGCTCACCCTCGCCCGGACCAGGGCGCACTCCACGGCCCTCCAGGCCCTGGGCTCCAGCCGCTTCCACGCCGTGGCCGACAAGGTGGCCTTACTCGCCAGCGAGGTGCCACTCACCGCCGGCGCCTCCGACACCGGCCTGCACCCCCTGGCCAGGGCCGCCGAGGAACGCCTCACGGACGCCGTCGTCGCCCTGCCCCTGGTCACCGCCGGCCACCCCTACAACGCGGAGGCCCTGGTCCACGGCCTGTCCCCGGACCCGTCCCCGCACCCCCAGGACGGCCCCTGGCACCAGGTCCGCCTGCTGCTGCGCCTGCACCGGTACGCCCAGGAGGTGCTGCACGGCGGCAACACCCCGGTGGACGTACGGCTGCTGACCGCGGGCCGGGCCCTGAACCGGCACCGGGACGCCTCGGAGGCGGCGGCCGCGGCGGCCCAGGCGGCCCGCACCCCGCGGATCGCCCCGGCGACGGCCTACGCCCTCGGTGTCCTCCACGCCGACCAGCGGCACGAGGTCGAGGCGGCCAGGTTCGCCTTCCAGCAGGCCTGGCAGAAGCAGACGGTCGGCACTCCCTAGACAGGAGGCGGTGTGAACGACACCCCGGTCCGGGCGGCGGGCTGCGTCCTGTGGCGCCGCTCGCCCCTCACCGGCGAGCTGGAGATCTGCCTGGTCCACCGACCCAAATATGACGATTGGTCGCATCCGAAAGGCAAGCTCAAGCGGGGCGAGGACGCGCTCGCGGGCGCCCTGCGCGAGGTCGCCGAGGAGACCGGCTACACGGCGCGGCCCGGCCCCGAGCTGCCCACCCTGCACTATCTGGCGGGCGGCCGCCCGAAGCAGGTGCGGTACTGGGCGGCCGAGGCGGTCTCCGGCCACTTCACGCCGAACGCCGAGGTCGACCGGGTCCGCTGGCTCTCCCCGGAGGAGGCCCGCGCCCGGCTCACCCAGCCCCGCGACCGGGACCTGGTGGACGCCTTTCACAGCTCGGCGGCGTGATGCTCCGCGTCCGTACGCGCCTGGCTGCGGGCTCTGCGGGCGGGGCCGCGCCAGCCGCAACTGCACCGGGCCACACAGAAACGGCCCTGTTCCATCGTCGAGGTGAGGTGCTCCTGCCCCTGTCGGACCCGCTCCGGCCCGTCCTCCTGCGCCACCCCGACAACGTTACCCACCCGAGGTAAAAGGCTCGTACGGTCGTATGCCTTTTGCTCCTCCCCCCGTACCGACGGCGCGTGACGGCACCCCCTACCGGTCGTTAACCGGTCGACAGGTGGGCCCGTGACGGACGTACCCGGCTGGGGGTAGGCAGGCGATGGATCGGCGGCAGCGGTGGCGCGCGGGCAGGACGGTCCTCGCCCTGGGGATCGTGCTGGGCCTCGGATCGGGCACCTCGGGCTGTTCCGGCAGCGGCGCCGCCGCCGAGGCCGCCAAGGGCGCCGGCGACCCGGTGCCCCTGCTGCACCGGGCGGCCGACAACCTCGCCGGAGCGGGCACGTCGAAGGCCACCACCTCCATGGAGATGGCCACCGGCGGCACCCGGGTCACCATCCGCGGCAAGGGCGTCTACGACTACCGGCGCCACCTCGGCCGACTCACCGTCGTCCTGCCCGAGGACCCGGCCGGCGCCCCGGAACACCGGCCCATCACCGAGCTGCTGGCGCCGGGCGCGCTGTTCATGAAGAACCGCGGCGCCGGGGTGCCGGCCGACAAGTGGGTACGGGTGGACACCGCCGGCCTCTCCGACGGCAACCTGGTCACCGGCGGCGCGACCGACCCGTACACGGCGGCGGAGGTGCTGCGCGGGACGCGCGAGGCGACGTACCTGGGCCCGGCCGAGGTCGCCGGGACCGCGGTACGGCACTACCGGGGCACGGCGGACCTGGCCCGCGCCGCCCGGTACGCGGGCCCGCCCGACCGGGCGGCGCTCGCCGCCGCGGCGAAAGGGTTCGCCACGGCCGAGGTGCCGTTCGACGCCTATCTGGACGACCAGGGCCGGATCCGCAAGCTCAGGCAGCGCTTCAGCTTCGTCAACGGCCGGCAGCAGACGCCCGTGGCGGTCGCCTCGACGACCCTGCTGTACGACTTCGGCAGCCCCGCCGACGTACGGCTTCCGGCCGGCCGGGACATCTACGCGGGCCGGATCGCGGAGGACGGCGGAGAGGAGGGGGGAAGGGGCGGTGCCAGGGGCCGCGACTAGTCCGTGCCGCCACCCCCTACTAGCCCGTCCGTGCCATGCGCGGTGCGTAGGGAGCTCCCTACCCTAGGAAGCGGTGACGGCAGAGAAGAGGTGAGACGAGTGGCTCCGGTCGGCGGCACGGCGGTTCAGGACCACGTGGCCCTCGCCGAGATCGAGCTGTGCGGAGAGCTGATCATCGCGGCCTCGGCCGCAGAGGACCGGCTCAGCCCGGAGCGCATCGACCAGGTGCTCCGCGTCTCGGAGGACCGCCCCGCCCCCCAGCAGCCGGTTTCAGCCACCCGCTGACGCCTCGGCTCAGGTGCGCAGCAGCCGCCCGATCGCCTTGGTCGCCTCTTCCACCTTCGCCTCGATCTCGTCCCCGCCCTTCAGCGCCGCGTCGGCGACACAGTGCCGCAGATGCTCCTCCAGCAGCTGGAGCGCGAACGACTGGAGCGCCTTGGTGGAGGCGGAGACCTGGGTGAGTATGTCGATGCAGTAGGTGTCCTCGTCCACCATGCGCTGCAACCCGCGGATCTGCCCCTCGATCCGGCGCAGCCGCTTGAGGTGCTCGTCCTTCTGCTTGTGGTAGCCGTGCGTGGTGGCGTGCGTGGCGCCGGCCTCGGTCGTCGTCATCGCGGGCCTCCGTCCAGGGACGAGCAATTGTGAACACATACCCCCATTGGGTATATGGTAACCAACTTCGCGGGGTAGGGACCCCTTGGTACGCCCCCGTGCTGATCACTGTGCCTGATGGGCGACACTGGGGGACGGCCCATTAGCCGTGGCCGGATGATGCGCCTAGCATCAGCCTGACCGAAACCGAAGCACCCCGAGGACCACACGTGCGCTTTCGTCTGACCCCCAGGGAGACGAGCTTCTACGACATGTTCGCCGCATCCGCGGACAACATCGTCACGGGCTCGAAACTCCTGATGGAACTGCTCGGGGCGGACTCGTCCGCCCGGGCCGAGATCGCAGAGCGTATGCGGGCCGCGGAACACGCAGGTGACGACGCCACGCATGCGATCTTCCACCAGCTGAACTCCTCGTTCATCACGCCGTTCGACCGCGAGGACATCTACGCCCTCGCCGGTTCCCTGGACGACATCATGGACTTCATGGAGGAGGCCGTCGACCTCGTCGTCCTCTACAACGTCGAGGAGCTGCCGAAGGGCGTCGAGCAGCAGATCGAGGTCCTCGCGCGCGCGGCCGAGCTGACCGCGGAGGCGATGCCGAACCTCCGCACGATGGACAACCTGACCGAGTACTGGATCGAGGTCAACCGCCTCGAGAACCAGGCCGACCAGATCCACCGCAAGCTGCTGGCCCACCTCTTCAACGGCAAGTACGACGCGATCGAGGTGCTCAAGCTCAAGCAGATCGTGGACGTCCTGGAAGAGGCGGCGGACGCGTTCGAGCACGTGGCGAACACGGTGGAGACCATCGCCGTCAAGGAGTCCTGAGGCGTCGATGGCCACCCTCGCCCTGGTCGTGACCATCGCGGTCGCGCTCCTCTTCACGTACACCAACGGCTTCCACGACTCGGCGAACGCGATCGCGACGTCCGTGTCGACCCGCGCCCTCACCCCGCGCGCCGCCCTCGCCATGGCGGCCGTGATGAACCTGGCCGGCGCCTTCCTCGGCTCCGGGGTCGCCAAGACGGTCAGCGAGGGCCTGATCGAGTCGCCCTCCGGCTCCACCGGCATGGGCATCCTCTTCGCCGCCCTCGTCGGCGCCATCGCCTGGAACCTGGTCACCTGGTACTACGGCCTGCCGTCCTCCTCCTCCCACGCGCTGTTCGGCGGCCTGGTGGGCGCGGCCCTGGCGGGCGGTACGGCGGTCCACTGGAACGGCGTCGTCGACAAGATCATCATCCCGATGATCCTGTCCCCCGTGGTCGGCCTGATCATCGGCTATCTGGCGATGCTGGCGATCATGTGGCTGTTCCGCCGCGCCAACCCGCACAAGGCGAAGCGGGGCTTCCGCATAGCGCAGACGGTGTCGGCGGCCGGTATGGCCCTCGGTCACGGCCTCCAGGACGCCCAGAAGACGATGGGTGTCGTGGTGATGGCCCTGGTGATCTCCGGCCACACCACCTTCGGCGCCCCGATCCCGGTCTGGGTGAAGATCGTCTCGGCGGTCATGCTGTCGCTCGGCACCTACGCCGGCGGCTGGCGCATCATGCGCACCCTCGGCCGCAAGATCATCGAGCTGGACCCGCCGCAGGGCTTCGCCGCGGAGGCCACCGGCGCGTCGATCATGTTCGGTACGGCGTTCCTCTTCAAGGCGCCGATCTCCACCACCCATGTCATCACCTCGGCGATCATGGGCGTCGGCGCGACCAAGCGGGTCAACGCGGTCCGCTGGGGCGTGGCCAAGAACATCGTCCTGGGCTGGTTCATCACCATGCCGGCAGCAGCCCTGGTGGCAGCAGCGGCCTTCGGCATCCTCAAACTGACGGTGCTGTAACGCCTCTCCCCCACACCTGACCCACCCGCCCCAAATCGACCTGGAGGCGGGTGGGCTGCTTTATGGGCTTTACGGCCCCCGGCCATCACTCCCCATACTGCGGATACCAGGTACGCCTCGCCGCGACCTGCTCGCCACTCAGCTCCGGCACCGCGAGATCCCCAGTGACCAGCACATCCTGGTTGCACCAGGACCCACCCAACTCCACGACCCAGCCGCCCGGCTCCATCACCCAGTCGGCGTCGGCGAGCTTCACGACGACACCGCTCCCGCAGATGAACGCCCGGGACGCCTGCGACACGATCCACTCGGCCTTCCTGGTCTCGCTCACCCCGTCACCGTGGCACCGCCCCGCCATCCGCCACAGCACCCGCCACCCGACCCCGGGGGTCAGTGGCCCCACATAGGCCACCTGACGGTCGTCCACAAGGACGGAGGAGTAGCCGAAGACGGGCCCGAACAGCGAGAAGACGGTCACCCTCCCCCACCCCTTGGCTCCCTCGGCAGTCGCCATGAGAACTCCCTTTTTGCCACCTGACGTCCGGAATTTCCGAGGGCCGGACTCTAGCGGTGGGCACTGACAACGCCCGGTGTCAGCAGCAGGGGCCGTCGCCGCAGCAGGCCGGCTCGTTGCACTCCGCCTTGGCGCCCCACAGGGACTCGTCGACCTCGTAGCCGTGGGCCCGGATCCTGGACACCACGTCCGCCATCGTGGCGCGGTCCCGGTAGCGGGACTTGGGGGCATGGTGGATGAACCGGTCGTACCGGGTCAGGCAGAACTCGGCGTACTCCTCCGTATGCAGCATGAACGTGTGCCAGCCCGGATCCACGACCCTGGACGGCGACATCGCCTCGCCGGTCACACCCATGACATCCACGAACGCCAGCGCCTCGCTCATGATCCGCTCGGCCAGGGAACGCTCATACCCGTACTCCTCGGCGCAGAAGTCCGTCATCCGCTCGAACAACTCGGGCGCCACGAGATCCCGGCCGCGACGCGAGGCGACGGCCGTCCTGTCAGGAGCCACAGTCATAGAGTTTCCTCCCCTTCTTCCATGTGATCCGATCCGTCACGTCAGTGCGCCTGCTGCTGGTGTCGACGCAGCAGCACATTGGCGTCGGTCACAGCGCTGAGATTTCCGCAGGAGCGTGCGTTCGTCCGCTCGACGGCCAAGGACAGGCACGTCGGGCAACTCGGCCTGGGCGACGGCTCGCCGACCAACACCAGCCCGTACTCGTCGCTCTCCATGGCCCCATCTTCGACAGGCCAGGGACACCGCTCTAGTCGGTTTCCTGTTCCCTCAAGAACTCATCCCGGACGTCTTCGACCAAGCTCCGCATGGCATCCCCGGAAATGGCGACGCGGGCAAACTGCTCGAATTTCTCGACGTAGAGGGCGACATCTCGCGGATCGGTCACCGCCAGCTCCGCATGCACGGTCTCCACCGTCACCATCCGATCATCCTTGATCGAGAAGGAGTGGCTGGGGAAATCAGTCTGCCGCGCGGACAGCGGCACAATCCTCAGATCGACGCTGGGAAGTCGCGAAACGGAAATGATCCTGTCGAGCTGTCCGGCCATCATCAGTGGTGGGACGATTCTCCACCGCAGTACCGACTCAGTGACAACGAAGCGAAGCCGCCGACCCGGCCCGTACAGAATGCTCTGCCTCGCGAGCCGTGCCCCTACCGCCCGGGCAAGCTGGTCCGCAGTGAGACCTTTACGACCGAGGACGGCCTGGATGTATTCCGGTGTTTGCAGAAGACCCGGCACAAGCGCGGGCTGAAAGAGCCGCAGCAGAGTCGTACGGGCTTCGATCGCCTGGATCTGCTGCTGCTTCCGGTGATATCCGAGCCGCCGGTACAGACGCCAGGCCGTCGCCTCCGTCGCCGCTGCCCGAGCGGCCGTCATGTACTCGGCCTTGACGTCCTCGGAGACACCCAAGGCGGTAAGGATCTGTTCCACGTCCACGACGCTCGGCATGATGCCGCCGTTCTCGATCTTGGACAGCTTGGAACCGGACATGGCCGCTCTGCGGGCGACGGTCTTGGCTTCCTTTCCGGATGCCTGCCGCAGCGCCCGCAGAGCGGAACCCAGCTCGCCCTTGTTCACTCTCCGTGCCGTGCCCACCATTCCGTGAACGGAACGGCGTGCGCCAGCGCCGTGTCGCGGTAGGCCCGGAGTTCAGCCAGCCCTTCCTCCTCCGCGAACGCACTCCCGAGATACTTCCCTGCGCGGTCGTACGCCATCACTGCCGCAGCGGTGTCGTCGAACATCCAGAAGTCGGGCGCATCAGGGATCGGGTTCGCCTGCTCGGTGGTGTCGAGGATGAAGAACTCCTCACCGGCGGCCATGTTGCGCCGGTATCCCCAGGACAACTCGAACCGGAGATAGTCGCTGAGCGGGCGGGACAGTACATGCACGCGGTACACACGCTTACCCGCCCTGGTGGCCTCCCCGACCGTTGTCAGCCATGCGGCCGTCTTGTACGACTCCGGCTGCTCCTGCCCTGCCAGGAAGGCCTGGTAGGCCTCGACACCGCCCGACTGGCTGTAGTCGTCGAACGTCTCCAGCCGGAACGCTTCGCGCTCGAACACGGTGAACCATTCTCCGAGCGTCCGGCTAGACGAGGTGGTCACGGACAGCCTTTCGGATCAGTGCGACGGGGATCTCCACGAGGGCCTCGTGCGCCGGAACGTCCCGACCGTGGTCGGCCAGCAGGGCGCCCTGCACCACCAAGGTCCCCCGGTCGGTGGCATACAGCGTCGGACACTCGCCTTCATCGCAGTCCCCCACCAGCCGAGTCAGCTTCACCACCGCAGGCTCCTCCCACATGTGGACCGGTCGTCACCACTGATCGTCCCGACCCCGTCCCACGCCCGGCAAGAGCCCTCGGTTTCCGCTTCTGGAAACCGTCAACGAACTGCGTCCGCGCCTCCGGCTTCCGCCAGGTACCGGAGGAAGTCCGCCCAGGAGACGGGGGCGATGGTGAGGTGAGCCATGGCGGGGCTCTTGGAGTCTCGGATATGGAGCCCTGCGCGAGTGGTCGCTATCTCGACGCAGTTGGCGGCTTCCGCGCTGTACGTGGACTTCTGCCAGGTGACCTCGGACATGGCGGCTCCTCAAAGTTCCTTTGCGATACGGCGGATGAGATCCCGGGACTCGGGTTCGGGCAGAGCACGCGACTCCATGCGGTCCAGTACCGACCGATAGCGGTGCAACTGTGCCTCCGCGTCCAGGAACTCGCAGCCGTGGTCCGTGTCCAGGACGACCGTGTCGAGTTGTGGAACCGGCCCGGTCGCGTAGGTGATCGGCTGGCCGGAGGCGGGAAAACCGGTCTGTCCGAACGGCAGCACGAGCACGGTGATCGTGGGCTCGTCGCTCATTTCCAGGAGGTGGCGAAGCTGAGCACGGGCAATCTCGGCACCGCCGAATCCCATGCGCAGCGCGGCCTCGTGGACGATGGCCGTGTAACGGGTGGGGGTGTCTTCGAACAGAACCATCTGCCGCTTCACGCGGTAGGAGACGCGATGCTCGATCTCGTACGGGCGAAGCGGCGGTACGGCTTCTCGCATGGTGGCGCGGGCGTGCTCCGGTGTCTGGAGCAAGCCAGGCATGTGAACAGTGACAGCCACCCGCATCGTCACGGCATGGTGTTCGAGTTCGGCGAGGTCCAGCAGGCCGGCCGGCAGGTTGCCGCGATACTCCTCCCACCACCCCCGCGTCCGCGCACCCGTCATGCCGGCGAGCGCGTCGACATACGCCTCGTCGGCGCAGCTGTAGTTGCGGGCCAGTGTGCGCACACGATCGGCACTCACCGCGTAGCGCCCGGCCTCGATGTTGCTGATCCGGGCTTGCGGAGCGCCGAGGAGCGCGGCAGCCGCCGTTGACGTGAGTCCGGCACGTTCTCGGAGCTTGCGCAGCTCGGCACCCAGGCGCTGCTGGCGAAGGGTCGCGGTAGGGGCGGGCGGCATGGCGGCGTTCTCCTCGACACGGGCCTTCTACGTCACTCACACGGGTGGCAATTGGTAGATCTTCTACGATTCCATGGAATACCTACCAGCGCCCTCGCTATGTTATCTGCGTCAGCCGCCCAACTCCTCCCGCTCCTCAGCCGGAAGCGCACCCACAGAGGCAAGCCACCGCAGGGCGAAGCAGTTGCGCGAAGCCAAGTTCCCTTCTCTGGACGGAGGTCTTCATGGGCACCGTATCCCTGCCCGACACCTGGGTGTACGCCCTTCGCCTGCCTCACGATCCCCGAGCAGTGCGCGTCGCACGGGTGACCGCCCGGGCCATCCTGAACGAGCACGGCAGAAACGAAGTTCTCGACCCTGTCGAACTGTTGACGTCCGAGCTGGTCACCAACTCCTACCGGCACACCGACGGCCCCGCTTCCCTTCGGCTCACCGCCCTCAGCGACGGGCGGATCCGGGTGGGCGTGTGGGACAGCCACCCCCGCGTACCCGCCCCTTTCGGTGCGCCGCCCCGGGATCGGGTTCCGCCTGCACCGGTCGGCGCCGAAGCGGGGCGGGGGCTGCACCTCGTACAGGAATGCGCCGACGCGTGGGGCGGGTGGCCGCTCGGTGACAGCCCGTTGGATCGGGGGGCGGGGAAGCTGCTGTGGTTCGAGGTGGGTGGGCAGCAGGCCGGAAGAGCACGGCCCACCCTGGACTGACAACGCCGGCTGGTCAGTGCACCAGCAGGTCGATCACCCCCGTCAGATCCTCCTCGCCGCTGCCCTCCGCCAGGCGGCGGCGCATCAGGTCGAAGTAGGGGATCAGCAGGTGTGGGCTGACGCCCTGTTCCTCGGCGGTGGTCAGGAAGGTCGGGGTGCCGGCTACCTGCATGGCGAGGTTGGAGACGACGTCCTCGGTGTAGTCGCCGCTGCGCAGATGGGCGGCGGTCTGGTGGACCGACGGGGCCATTGCGGCGAGCCAGTCGGCCAGCAGCGGGGCAAGGGACGCCGGGTCGATGTTCTCCTTGCGGATCAGTGCGAAGGCGTGTGCGGCGCCGGCGAACATCCCGTACATGGCGCTGAGCAGGGCCACGTCGTGCAGGGCCGCGAAGCCCGCGTCCTCGCCGACGTAGGTGGTGCCGGCGGGGACGGCCAGGGTCTCCTGGTGGCGCTCGAACAGCTCCCGCGAGCCGCTGTAGAAGACGTAGCCGCCGGCTTCGGGGACGCCGATCATCGGAGGGACGGCCATGATTCCGCCGTCCAGGTAGCGGGCGCCGCGCTCGCGGGCCCACGCGGCCCGGGCGCGGGCCTGGGCGGGGGTGCTGGTGGTCAGGTTGACCACGTCCTTGCCGGCCAGGTCGGTGTCGGCCAGCACCTCGTCGACCGAGGCGTCGTCCAGGAGACAGACGATGAGCAGGGTGGTCGCTGCGGCCGCCGCAGAGGCGTTGTCCGCGACCCGTGCGCCCTCGGCGGCGAGTGCCGTGGCGCGGGCCGGGGTGCGGTTCCAGACGGTGAGCGGGTGGCCGGCGGCGAGCCAGGCGCGGGCCAGCGCGGTGCCCATCGCGCCGAGGCCCAGCACAGTGACGGGAGTCTTCTCAACAGGGTTGCGTGTCATGCCGATTAGGCTCGTCACAGGGCCGGGGGTGATCAAGTACGCACTTGGTTGTGGGTGGTTACCCCGGGGTGAGCGAGCACGTCGGAAGGGTGGGGGCATGACGACGCTGAACCGGCCGGGCGCACCGGACGGACACGTCTGCGGGATCGACGCCGCGATGGAGGTGATCGGCGGCAAGTGGAAGGTGTTGATCCTCTGGGCGCTGCACGAGCACCCCCGCCGCCGCTTCGGCGAGCTGCGCCGGCTGCTTCCGGGGATCACCGAGAAGGTGCTGGCCTCCCATCTGCGTGAGCTGGAGGCGGACGGCGTCGTACACCGCGTCTCCTACGACGAGGTGCCGCCCCGCGTCGAGTACTCCCTGACCGCGGACGGGATGCGCCTCAACGACGCACTCGAGCCGCTGGCCGCCTGGGGACGCGAGCGCGGGGAACGCGCATAACGCAAGGGGCCCGCCCCCGGGAGTCAGGGGCGGGCCCTCTTGCGACCTCGCGGTGGCACCGCCATGCAGCACCGCGAGGGGTATCGGGGTCCGGCTCAGCCGAAGCGGCCGGAGATGTAGTCCTCCGTGGCCTGGACGGAGGGGTTGGAGAAGATGCGCTCGGTGTCGTCGATCTCGATCAGGCGGCCCGGCTGGCCGACCGCGGCCAGGTTGAAGAACGCCGTACGGTCCGAGACACGCGCCGCCTGCTGCATGTTGTGCGTCACGATGACGATCGTGAAGCGCTCCTTCAGCTCGCCGATCAGGTCCTCGATGGCGAGGGTGGAGATCGGGTCCAGGGCGGAGCAGGGCTCGTCCATCAGCAGGACCTTCGGCTCGACCGCGATCGCGCGGGCGATGCACAGACGCTGCTGCTGGCCGCCGGAGAGGCCGGAGCCCGGCTTGTTCAGGCGGTCCTTGACCTCGTTCCAGAGGTTCGCGCCCTTGAGCGACTTCTCGACGATGTCGTTCAGCTCGGACTTCTTGAAGTTGCCGTTGAGCCGCAGCCCGGCGGCCACGTTCTCGAAGATCGACATGGTGGGGAAGGGGTTCGGGCGCTGGAAGACCATGCCCACCTCGCGCCGCACCGACACCGGGTCGACGCCCGTGCCGTAGAGGTCCTCGTCGTCCAGGAGCACCTTGCCCTCGACGCGGCCGCCCGGGGTGACCTCGTGCATCCGGTTGAGCGTGCGCAGGAACGTCGACTTGCCGCAGCCGGAGGGGCCGATGAACGCCGTTACCGAACGCGGCTCGACGGTCATCGAGATGTCCTCGATCGCCTTGTGGGAGCCGTAGTAGGCGGTCAGTCCGCTTACGTCGATTCGCTTGGCCATTACTACTTCACTTCCAGTCAGTCGCTGGCCGCGTCAGCGACCGGTCTTCGGGGCCTTCCAGCGGGCGATGCCGCGGGCCACCATGTTGAGGATCATCACGAAGGCGATCAGCGTGAGCGACGCCGCCCAGGCGCGGTCATAGGCCGCGGTGGAGCCGGAGCTGTTGGCGTACTGCTGGTAGATGTACAGCGGCAGCGCCTGCTGGGCCCCGGAGAAGGGGTTGGCGTTGATGAAGGAGTTGCCCCACACCAGCAGCAGCACCGGCGCCGTCTCACCCGCGATACGGGCGATGGCCAGCATGATGCCGGTGGTGATGCCGCCGATGGAGGTCGGCAGGACCACCTTCAGGATGGTGCGCCACTTCGGCACACCGAGCGCCAGGGACGCCTCACGCAGCTCGTTCGGGACGAGCTTCAGCATCTCCTCCGTGGAGCGGACCACGACCGGCATCATCAGGATGGCCAGGGCCAGCGAGCCGGCGAAGCCGAACGGCTGCATCTGGAACATCAGCATGATGCTGAGGATGAACAGACCCGCGACGATCGACGGGATGCCCGTCATCACGTCGACGAAGAAGGTGACCGCACGGGCGAGCTTGCCGCGGCCGTACTCCACCAGGTAGATCGCCGTGAGCACACCGATCGGGGCGCCGATCAGGGTGGCGAGACCCACCTGCTCCAGGCTGCCGAGGATGGCGTGGTAGATGCCGCCGCCCGGCTCGGAGTCGGCGACGACGCCCATGGAGTGGGAGAGGAAGTAGAAGTCGAGGACCTTCACACCGCGCTTGACGGTGGTCCAGATCAGCGAGACCAGCGGGATGACCGCGAGCAGGAAGGCGACCCAGACCAGCGCGGTGGCGATCCGGTCCTTGGCCTGCCGGCGGCCCTCGACGCGGGTGGCGATGACGAACGTGCCGAGCAGGAAGAGGAGCGCGGCGATCAGACCCCACTCCACCTTGCTGTGCAGTCCGGCGGCGAGGCCGATGCCCACCGCGACGGCGACGGAGCCGGCGGCGATCGCCCACGGCGACCACTTCGGCAGACGGGCGCTGCGCAGGCTGCCGGGCAGCTTGTCGGTGACGGCTGCGGTGCTCATGCGTTGGCCCCCGAGTACTCCTTGCGGCGGGCGATGATCGCGCGGGCCGCGCCGTTGACCAGCAGGGTGATGACGAACAGCACCAGACCGGAGGCGATGAGCGCGTCCCGGCCGTCCTGCGTCGCCTCGCCGAACTTGCTGGCGATGTTCTGGGCGAAGGTGCCGCCGCCCGGGTCGAGCAGGCTGCTCTGGATGTCGAAGGTCGGCGAGAGCACGGTGGCCACGGCCATCGTCTCGCCGAGGGCGCGGCCGAGGCCGAGCATGGAAGCGGAGATCACGCCGGAGCGACCGAAGGGCAGGACGGCCATCCGGATCACCTCCCAGCGGGTGGCGCCGAGGGCCAGGGCGGCCTCCTCGTGCATCCGCGGGACCTGCCGGAAGACCTCGCGGCTGACGTTGGTGATGATCGGCAGGATCATGATCGCGAGCAGCACGCCGACGGTGAGCATCGAGCGCGGCGCGCCGCCCTGCCAGGAGAAGATGCCCGTCCAGCCGAGGTAGTCGTTCAGCCAGCCGTACAGCCCGGTCATGTGCGGGACGAGGATCAGGGCGCCCCACAGGCCGTACACGATGGACGGTACGGCGGCGAGCAGGTCGATGACGTACGCGATGGCACCGCTCAGCCGGCGCGGGGCGTAGTGGGTGAGGAACAGCGCGATGGCGACCGCGACCGGCACGGCCAGGACCATGGCGATGACCGAGGAGACCACGGTGCCGAAGACCAGCACCGCGATGCCGAAGACCGGCGGCACGGTGTTGGTGTTCCACTCGAAGGTGGTCAGGAAGTTGCCGTGGTCCTTGCTGATCGCGAGCGAGGCACGGTAGGTGAGGAAGACCGCGATCGCGGCCATGACCACCAGCAGCAGGATGCCGGAGCCGCGGGACAGCCCGAGAAAGATGCGGTCACCGGGGCGGGTCGCGCCACGGGCGGCGAGCTTGTTCTCGGTCGCGGTCGGCTGGGGGATGGGGGGAGGTGCGTCGGTTGTCTTCGTCGTCGATATGTCCATCGGGATCTCCGGTCTGCGGAGCCGCCCACGTTCGGTGGGCGGCTCCTGGCGGCGGTGCACCGGACGGTGCGGCCCGGCCCGCGGAAAGGCCGTGGGAACCGGGCCGCACTCTCGGATCAGGTCAGCTCAGGCCCGCGATGGTGGAGCGGACCTTGCCGATGATCGCGTCGGGCATCGGCGCGTAGCTGATGCCGCTGAGGATCTTCTGGCCGTCCTCGGAAGCCATGTAGTTGAGGAAGGACTTCACGGTCGGCAGGGTGTCGGCCTTGTTGCCCTTGTCGCAGACGATCTCGTACGTCACCAGGGTGATCGGGTACGCGCCCTCGGCCTTGGTGGTGTAGTTGAGCTTCAGCGACAGGTCCTTGCCGGTGCCGACGACCTTGGCGTCCGCGATGGCCTTGGTGGCGCTGTCGGTGGTGGGGGCGACCGGCTGGGCGGCACCCGTGGCGATGCTGACCGCCTTGAGGCCGTCACCGACGTAGGACAGCTCGAAGTAGCCGATGGCGCCGTTGGTCTGCTTGACCTGCTGGGCCACACCGGAGGACTGGGCGGCGGACTGGCCGCCCTGGGCCTGCCAGGTCTTGCCGCCCGAGTACTTCCAGTTCTCCGGGGTGGCGGCCTTCAGGTACTTGGTGAAGTTGTCCGTGGTGCCGGAGTCGTCCGAGCGGTGGAAGGCCTGGATCTTCAGGTCGGGGAGCTTCGCCTTCGGGTTCAGCTTCGCGATCGCCGCGTCGTTCCAGTTGGTGATCTTGCCGTCGAAGATCTTCGCCAGGGTCGGGGCGTCGAGGACCAGGTTGTCCACGCCGTTCAGGTTGTAGCCGATCGCGATCGGGCCGCCGACCATCGGCAGGTCGATGCCCTGACCGCCGGAGCAGACCTTCTTGGAGGCGGCGACCTCTTCGGGCTTCAGCGCGGAGTCGGAGCCGGCCCACGGGATCTGGCCCTGGGTGAACGCGGTCACACCGGCGCCGGAGCCGCCCGCCTTGTAGTTGATCTGCACACCACAGGCCTGGGAGAAGTTCTTGACCCAGGCGTCGATCGCGTTCTTCTGCGCGGAAGAGCCGTCCGAGAGCAGCTGCCCCTTGGCACCGTCGCACTTGATGGAGCCGGCGGCGGGGGCGGACGAGTTACCGCCCGTCGAGCCGCTCTTGCCGGTGTCGTCGGAGCCGCACGCCGTCAGGGCCAGGGCGCCGGTGACGGCGACAGCACCGAGGGAAAGGGCCCGCAGCCGGTTCTTGCGCTGAAGCTTCACTTTTCGGGAGTTCCTTCCAGGAGCCGCCGCTGTCGGCGGCGCGCAAAGTCAGGTGACGGGAGCGCGCTTACGGCCGCACTCCTCATCCGGTACGGCCGAAATTAGGCAGAACAGGTGAAGCCGCCGATGGCCGGAAGTGAACGGGGAGTGAACCCCTGCCATCGGCCCGGTGAGGTCACGGAATGCTTACGGGGAGGGCACGTGGAGGTTCCGACGAGCGGGTTACACGCACGCGTATTCGATGCTCTTCACCCCTCCGGGGGAACCCCGCCGCCCGGGACGTCGTCTCGTTCCAGGAGAGCCGAGGAAAGGCGACGGACACCATGGGCATGGAACGGCGGACGTTCATATCCGGCGGCGCGGCCGCGCTGGCGACAGCCACCCTCGCCGGGTGCGGCACCGGCGGACCAGCCGCCGGTTCCACGGCGCTCAACACATCGTCCACAGTCTCGCGTACGTCACTGAAGACCACCAGCGCGAGCGCCGCCGCGAACTGGGCGGCCCTCGCCCGGGACCTGGACGGCACCCTGGTCCGCCCCGGCGACACCACCTGGAAGACCGCCCACCAGCTGTACAACACCCGCTTCGACGGCCTGAAGCCGGCCGCGGTCGCCTACGTCGCGCACGCCGACGACATCCGGACGACCCTGGCGTACGCCAAGGCCCACCACATCCGGGTGGCGATCCGCAACGGCGGCCACTCCTACGCCGGCTACTCCTCCGGCGACAACCGCCTCATCCTCGACGTCTCCCGGCTGAACCGGATACGGGTGAGCGGCGGGCAGGCGGTGGTCGGCGCCGGCTCCAAGCTGATCGACGTCTACCGCGGACTGGGCGCCAAGGGCGTGACCATACCCGCCGGCTCCTGCCCCACGGTCGGCGTCTCCGGCCTGGTCCTGGGCGGCGGCCACGGCGTCGTCTCCCGCGCCTACGGCCTGACCTGCGACAGCCTCACCCAGGCGACCCTGATCACGGCCGACGGCACGCAGATCACCGCGAACGCGTCGACCCACTCCGACCTCTTCTGGGCGCTGCGCGGCGCGGGCAACGGCAACTTCGGCGTCGTCACCGAGCTCCAGTTCAAGACCCACCCGGCCCCGCAGGCGGTGACCGCGTACCTCACCTGGCCCTGGGCCAAGGCCGCCGCCGTGCTGAAGGCCTGGCAGGAGTGGGGCCCGAGCCAGCCGGACGAGATCTGGTCCGCCCTGCACCTGTCCTGCGCGCCGGGACACACCCCGACGATCTCCGTCTCCTGCTTCTCCCTCGGCACCTACGGCGAGCTCCAGAACGCCGTGGACCGCCTCGCCCACCTGGCCGGCGCCGACGCCTCCTCCGTCTCCCTGCACCGCCGCGGCTACGAGCAGGCCATGGAGGTCTACGCCGGCTGCTCCTCCTTCTCCACCCCGGCCCAGTGCCACCTCCCGGGCTCCACCCCGGGCCGCTCCCCGCAGGGCGCGCTCGGCCGCGAGACCTACGCGGCCCGCTCCGACTTCTTCGACCGCTCGCTGTCCGCGGCCGGCATCCAGACGGTGCTGAAGCAGATCGCCTCGGTGCGGGGCGGCGGGGGCAGCATCGCGTTCACGGCGCTCGGCGGCGCGGTCAACAGGGTCTCCCCGACGGCCACGGCGTTCGTCCACCGCCGCTCGCGGATGCTGGCGCAGTACATCGCGAGCTGGGGCGCGGCGTCCTCCGGCAGCACGGCCCAGTCCTGGCTGACCTCGGCCCACGCGGCGATGGCGCCGTACGCGTCCGGCGCGGCGTACCAGAACTACACGGACCCGACGCTGAAGGACTGGCGGCGCGCCTACTACGGGGACGCGGCGGCCCGCCTGGCCAAGGTGAAGCAGCAGTACGACCCGTCCCGCTTCTTCTCCTACGGCCAGAGCCTGTAAGCCCTTAGGGGCCCGGCTGTAAGCCCTTAGGGGCCTGGCGGTTCACCCGGTCACGCCGCGAGGTCCCGCTCCTCGCGCTCCGCCGAGCTGCGCGCACCCGGAAGCACCGGCACCCCCGCCGCCGTACGCCGGCGCACCAGCCGGCCCAGCCGGGGCGACCGCTCCACCGCCCGCAGCACCGGTGTGAGCAGCGCGGTGGCCGGCGGGGACAGCAGCAGCACCACCGCCGTACCCAGCGCGAAGCCGCCGATGACGTCCGTCGGGTAGTGCACGCCCATGAAGACCCGGCAGAACCCCTCGAACAGCGCGAGCCCGATCCCGGCGAGGCCGAAGCGGCGGTGGGCGACGAACAGCCCCACCCCGAGCGCCATGGTGAGGGTGGCGTGGTCGCTGACGAAGGAGAAGTCGGTCTTGCCGGAGACCAGGACGTCCAGCCCCTGGTGGTCCCGGAACGGCCGGGGGCGCTCCACGAAACCCCGTATCGGGATGTTCACCAGCACCGCGATCGCGGCCGCGAGCGGCGCCCAGACCAGCGCGGCCAGCGAGGGCGCGGCCTCCTCGCCGCCCCACCGCCGCACGGACCACCAGCACCACAGCACCAGCAGCACCATCGCGACCAACAGGCCGTACTCACCGACGAACGCCATGATCCGGTCGAACCAGTGCGGGGCGTCCTTGGCAAGACCATTGATGTCGTAGAGCAGGTCGACGTCGGGGTTCGATCCGGATTCGGCGAGTACAGCCATGGTGCTGTGGCCCCTTCGTCGGCTACCGGACGCACCTCGTGTGCGCCGCTTTCCCACCCCCGTGGTGTCGTAGATCCGCTTCCGCTGTACTGCGGTCCTGCCCGCACTGCCCGTACTGACGTCCGCTCGGCTACGTCAACAGGAACGCACAGCCACCATCAATACGTTCCACTCTCCACTGAATGATCACGCAGACGTTATCGAAGAGAGACTCGTCATCGCAGCTCAGGGGGTGACTTCACGCTCCGCTCAGACATGGGTGGGCAGTGCTTTCGCGCCATCCTCGGTGACCCGGGTGGCCCCGAAGTAGTCCGGGCTGTCGATCGGGTCGAAGCGGATCACCGCGCCGGTCCTCGGCGCGTCGATCATGTACCCACCGCCCACATAGATCCCGACGTGGTGGATGGCCCGGGAGTCGCTCAGGTCGTTGGAGAAGAACACCAGGTCACCGGGGAGCAGCTGGTCCCGCGAGGGGTGCGGGCCCGCGTTGTACTGGTCGTTGGCGACCCGCGGCAGCGTGATCCCGACACTGGCGTACGACGCCTGCGTCAGCCCCGAGCAGTCGAACCGCCCGCCCTGCTCCGGCGTGCCCTCGCCACCCCACAGATACGGCGTGCCGAGCTTCTGCTGCGCGAACTCGATGGCTCCGGCGGCCTGTTGGGTGGGGTCGATACGGCTGGTGGGGGCGGCGAAGCTCTTGGCCAGGCTGTTGATCCGCTGGACGTAGTTCTGTGTCTCGCTGATGGCCGGAACCCCACCCGAGCGGATGACCCGGTAGGCACCGGCGTTGTAGGCGGCGAGCATGTTGTCGGAGACGTTCCCCGGCACGTCCTTCACGTACTTGGCGAGTTCGCAGTCGTACGACGCGGCCGACGGGATGGCGTCGGCCGGGTCCCAGATGTCCCTCTTGCCGTCCCCGTTGCCGTCGATGCCGTGCGTGGCCCAGGTGCTCGGGATGAACTGCGCGATGCCCCGGGCGTCGGCCGGGCTGACGACGGTCGGGTTCCAGCCACTCTCCTGGTACAGCTGGGCGGCGAGCAGCGCCGGGGTGAGCGCGGGACACAGGTTCCCCCACTGCTGCACGAGCGACTTGTACGCGGCCGGCACGGCGCCCTTGGCCAGCCCCCGGCTGCCCGAGGTCACCCCGCCCAGGATGTTCCCGGCGACGACGTACACCCCCACGACCAGCAGCAGGACGAAGCTCAGCCCGAGCCCGACGGCCGCTCCACCGATCACCCATACCTTCCGCACGGGGTCAACTTTCCCCCATGTGGGTGCCGTTCACGACAATTTCGGGGTGATGTGGCGTCATTTCGCGCCCCGCGTGGGGCTGTACAGCCGAATCAGCGGTCGCTGACGATGAGTCAGGAGGCCGCGATCGCGTCCTTGTAGAGCTCCGCCGCCTCGCCGCCCAGCACCACGCTGTAGGAGGTGTCGGGGGTCGAGCCGCCCAGCTCATGGCCGCCGAGGACGCCGACGACCTGGTTGTCGCCGTTGATCCAGGGGCTGCCGCTGGTGCCGCTGGTGAAGCCGGGGCAGTCGATGCGCTGTTGGGTGCCGCTGTGCCGGGACGGCCGGTTGGTGCAGCCGATGGGCGTCTCGCGGACATCGGGGTAGCCGGTGACCGTCACCGCGGTGACCCCGGTCACCGTGCCGGGCGTGAACCGGTTGGCGCCGACCACCGACTCGATCCGCTTGCCGTGCAGCTCGGCCAGGGTCGCGAAGGCGAGGTCGCTGTCCTCGTCCTGGTCCTTGGCCCAGCCGTCGGGCACGAAGCGCCGCCGCACCTTCCACACCCCGTACGGCGCCTTCCCGTCCCGGTATCCGGGCACGAACACCAGGTCGCCGTCGACGCCGTCCACGCAGTGCGCCGCGGTGAGGATGAGGTCGCCCCGCGGGCTGTGCACCACCGAGGCGGTGCAGTAGTGGCCGCCGGCCAGCTTCTGGGCCCGGTCCGCGCCGAACAGCGCACCGATCCGCGCACTCTGCCTCGAGGCACCGACCTCCGCGGTGATCCCGAAGGGACCCGGCTCGTCGGCAGCCGCCACCGACGCCGAGGTCAGGGCAAGCGTCACCACGACACACAGCAGCGTGGGACGTGCGGTGATCCAGATGCGTGAGATGCGCTTCATCAGGCCCCACTCTGTCTCACGAAGGTGAGAATCCCGCTCCGACTTCACTGAGATTTTCCTGTGAACCCCCGTATTGCCGCCACCGCAGCACCGAAAACGCGTGCGAAGTGAGGTCGGAGCGGGGCGGGAAAACGACACAACGGAAGCAGAACGCGCCAGAAAGGGGCGGCACCGCTCAGAACGTGGTCGTCATGCCGCCGTCCACCGCGATGGTCTGCCCGGTGACGAAGGACGCCGCGTCGCTCGCCAGGAAGACGACGATGCCCGCGATCTCCTCCGGGCGGCCCCAGCGGCCCAGGGCGGTGCGGGTGCGCAGCCAGCGCCGCCAGTCCGGGTCCTCGGCCAGCTCGGCGTTGACCTCGGTGGCGAAGGTGCCCGGCGCGACCGCGTTGACCGTCGTACCGCCCGGCCCCAGATCGGCGGCGAGCGCCCGGGTCAGCCCGTCGAGGCCCGCCTTCGCGGTGGCGTAGCCGACATCACCCGTACGGCCCAACTGCCCGACCACCGAGGAGATGTTGATGATCCGGCCCGCCGCGCCCCGCGCGGCCAGCCCCCGCGCGACCGTCTGGCTCAGGGCGTACGCCGAGGTCAGATGCACATCGAGCAGCGCGCCCAGCTGCTCGGGCGTCATCTCGGCCACGCCCCTGCGGTCGCGGTGGCCGACGTTGTTGACCAGGATGTCTATGGCGCCGAGCGCGCTCACCGCCTCCTCGGCGGCCGGCCGGTCGGTGACGTCGAACGCGGCCGTGGCGATGTCGTACCCGGCGTCCGTCCGCAGCCCCGCCGCGACCGCCTCCAGCGCGGCCGGATCACGGCCGTTGAGGACGACGCGCGCACCGGCCCCGGCCAGCCCGCGGGCCATCTCCAGGCCGAGGCCGCGCACGGACCCGGTCACCAGGGCGGTCCGGCCGTCGAGCCGGAAGACCGGGCCGCCGGTGCCGTCCATGCCCTGCCGCCCTCCGTGTGCGGGGAAGATTCCGTCCCCGTCACCGTATCCGCTCGACCGCCCCACTGAACGCCCTGCCGTGTCCGGACGTACCCCTTATAAGCACCTCTGGGAGCGAGCACCCGGAAAGAGCTGGAAGAGGTGGTTCTGATGGCGCTCTCGGCACATACCGCTCGTACGGCACATACAGCCCGTACGGCACTCGGCGGCACCGCGGTGGCCTTCTCCGCCGCCCTCCTCCTGGCCGCCTGCGGAGGCGGCGGAGGCGGGGGCACCGGCGGCGGAGGCACCGGAGGTCCCGCGACGAGCCCGGGGACGGCGAGTTCGGGGACGGCGGGCTCGGGAACCCGGGTCACCGTCACCGAGACGGAGTACGCGCTGAAGCTGTCCCGGTCGTCCTTCACCCCGGGCACCTACACCTTCGTCTCCGACAACGCCGGCCACATCACCCACGCCCTGTCGATCGACGGACCCGGCGTGGAGGACGCCCACACCAAGACCATCGCGGGCGGGCAGCACGCCACGCTCACGGTCACTCTGAAGAAGGGCACCTACGACCTGTACTGCCCGGTCGACGGCCACAAGCAGCTCGGCATGGACCAGCACATCACGGTCGGCTGACCGGCGCCGACGGCCAGGTCACCCCGGTCATCTTCTCCGACAGCGTCCACAGCCGGCGAGCGGCCGCCGGGTCGCTCGCCGCCGCGCTCCGGCCGACCAGGGTGGGCGCGCCGCGCATCTCGCCGAGGCCGCCGGGACCGACGTACGCCGCTCCGGGCAGGTCCTGGGTCGCGGCGAAGAGCGTGGGCAGGGCGCCGGAGCGGTCGTCCTGCGCGAAGAGCCGGTTGCCGACCGCCATGGCGGCCCGCAGCAGGGGGTTGCCCGCGTGGCTCTGGAGGTTGGTCGCCGCGTACCCGGGGTGCGCGGCGAGGGCGCGCACGGCCGAACCGGACTCGGTCAGCCGGCGCTGCAACTCCAGGGTGAACAGCAGGTTGGCCAGCTTGGACTGGGCGTAGGCGCGGGTAGGCGAGTAACGGCCGGTGAGGTTGACGTCGGCGAAGTGGATCACGCCGTCGCCGCCGCGGTGCAGCCCGGAGGAGACGGTCACCACGCGGTCGGTGATGTGCGGCAGGAGCAGGTTGGTCAGTGCGAAGTGGCCGAGGTGGTTGGTGCCGAACTGCATCTCGAAGCCGTCCTTGGTGCGCAGCTCCGGCAGCATCATCACGCCCGCGTTGTTGATGAGCACATCCAGCGGGCGGTCCCAGCCGGCGGCGAACGCGCGCACCGAGTCCAGGTCGGCGAGGTCCAGCCGGCGCACCTCGGTGCTGCCGCCCGCCTGTGCCGCCGCGGCCCGGCCGCGCTCCGGGTCGCGCACGGCGAACACCACATGCGCCCCGGCCCGGGCCAGCGCCTGGGCGGTGGTGCGGCCGATGCCGCTGTTGGCGCCGGTGATCACGACCGTACGGCCGGTCAGGTCGGGCAGACGGTTCACGTTCCAGGTCTCGCGCTGTGCGCTCGTAGCAGCCATGGACCCAATGTAGACACCGCCAACAATGCAGTCAACGACAACAATGAAGTCGACGACAACAAAGCTGACGCTGACAACATCCGGTTACGATGGCCCACATGCCGCGCATCCGCCAGAGCCGCCCCTACCACCACGGAGACCTGCGCGCCGCCCTGCTCAGGAGCGCCGAGCGCACCCTGCGCGAGAAGGGGGCCGGCGCGCTCTCGCTGCGCGAGCTGGCCCGGGACACCGGCGTGAGCCACGCCGCCCCCGGCCGCCACTTCAAGGACAAGCAGGCCCTGCTGGACGCGCTCGCCCTGGACGGCTACGAGCGCCTGACCCAGGCCCTGGACGGCGCCGCCGCCCAGCCCGGCCGCACCTTCGAACAGCGGATGACGGCCCTGGCCCGCGCCTACCTCGAGTTCGCCGTGGAGAACCCGGAACTGCTGGAGCTGATGTTCGCGCGCAAGCACCACCCGGACAGCTCCGACCGGCTCGCCGCGGCCGTCGACCGCTCCTTCGGCTCCCTGACCCGCACCTTCGCCGCCGCCCAGGAACAGGGCGAGCTGGTGCCGGGCGACCCCGAGCGCCTCACCCTGGTCGCCGCCGCGAGCCTGCACGGCCTCGCCGGGCTGATCGCCGCCTGCGCGCTGGACGCCGAGGAGGCGCTGGCCGGCCTGGACGACCACGTCCATCTGCTGCTGCACGGCCTCACGCCCCGCTGACCGACGCGACCCGCCCCTGGGCCCGCCCCTGTGCCCCCGCTGTGATCACGGTCAAGCGGCTGCCAGCGCACAGCCATCCCACCGCCATTGGCCGGTAATCGCCGGGCCTCCTTCAGTAACGCGAGAGTCAGAATTCCGAAAGCCGCTTGTTGTTGCGTACTCAACAAGCGAGTGTCGTGCGCGGGCCGCCGCCCCCACCGGTCACCCACCGGTGGTCCCCCCACCCGCAGGCCTCTGCCCACCACTTCCAGGAGGCTGTACGTTGCGTACGACCACCCCCAGCTCCCCCCACATATCCGGCAGATGGCGCCGGGCCGGCTCGGCCGTCGCGGCCACCGCCGCCCTGCTCGCCGCCGGCCTGGCCACCGCCGCCCACGCGGACGCCGCCACCACGGCCACCGCCACCGCCACCGCCCCCAAGGTGACCTGGGCGGCCACCCCCTGCGCCACGCCCAAGCACCACGGCGACCTGGCCTGCAACTCCTTCCGGGTCACCGGCGGGGTGACCGCCTTCGAGAAGGCCCTGGCCCAGCGGACCGGCAAGGCCGCCAAGGCCACCCCGAAGGCCGCCGCCGCCAGCCCCACCGGGTACGGCCCCTCCGACCTCCAGGACGCCTACGGCCTGACCGACGCCGCCTCCGCCAACGGCTCCGGCGAGACCATCGCGATCGTCGACGCCTACGACGACCCGAACGCCGAGGCGGACCTCGCGAAGTACCGCTCCTACTACGGCCTTTCCTCCTGCACCACCGCCAACGGCTGCTTCACCAAGGTCGGCCAGACCGGCTCCACCACCTCCCTGCCCACCGCCGACTCCGGCTGGGCCCAGGAGGAGTCGCTCGACCTGGACATGGCCTCCGCCGTCTGCCCCAACTGCAACATCATGCTGGTCGAGGCCAAGTCCGCGTCCATGACCAACCTCGGCACCGCGGTGAACGAGGCGGTCAAGCTGGGCGCCACCTTCGTCTCCAACAGCTACGGCGGCTCCGAGTCCTCCTCCGACTCGACCTACGACTCCTCGTACTACAACCACCCGGGCGTGGCCATCACCGTCTCCGCGGGCGACGAGGGCTACGGCGCCGAGTACCCGGCCGCCTCCAAGTACGTCACCGCCGTCGGCGGCACCGCCCTGTCGACCTCGTCCACCTCCCGCGGCTGGACCGAGAAGGTGTGGAACACCAGCTCCACCGAGGGCACCGGCTCCGGCTGCTCCGCCTACGACGCCAAGCCCAGCTGGCAGACGGACACCGGCTGCGCCAAGCGCACCATCGCCGACGTGTCGGCGGTGGCCGACCCGGCGACCGGCGTCGCGGTCTACGACTCCTACGGCGTCACCGCCGGCTGGTACACCTTCGGCGGCACCAGCGCCAGCGCGCCGATCATCGCCGGCGTCTACGCCCTCGCCGGCACCCCCAGCAGCGGCAGCTACCCGGCCGAGTTCCCCTACGCGGCCGCCGGCACCTCCGCCCTGAACGACGTCACCAGCGGCAGCAACGGCAGCTGCTCCGCCGGCGCGAGCTACCTGTGCACCGCCCGGTCCGGCTACGACGGCCCGACCGGCTGGGGCACCCCCGAGGGCACGGACGCCTTCACGGGCTGACCAGGCTCGACAGGTCCACCCCGTCGGGTCACGGGGAGCCGCCAGTGCGAGGGGGACGTGGGGTCCCCTCGGCGGCACGGAAAGGAAGACGGGTCACGGCAACCGGCCGTGACCCGTTTTCCCTGTTCTGACCGGTGCCTGACGTACCGTGAGAACATCTTCGGTAAAGGGGGACAACGACGGAACCCACGGCAGGTTCCGATCTGACCTCGTTGCCCGGGGTGACCTGCCGTGATACACAGAGTGACCGTACGAGCTATTCGTACGAAACCCGTCAGCCAATGACGTCAAGTCGACATACGAAGGCGACGTTGTCGGCGAGAATGAGGCCCGACCTCTGCACACCCGCAGGGGCGTTCGCGGAACTACCCACCAGGGGCGGTGACTTACATGCTCTTTGCGGCCGACAAGGGAGACATCAACACCATCATCGGCGGGATCGCCCCGAACTGGGGCCCCTTCGGCAGCCTGGGCAACGAGGCGAAGGTGATGATCGAGGTGGTCATGGCCGTGGCCATCCTCCTCTGCCTGGGCATCGCGGTCTGGGGCGCGGCCAAACAGCGCATCGGCGCCACGGCCCTGCGGGACACCTTCAGCGCGGAACAGGGCAAGGGCCTGATCATCGCCGGCCTCACCGGAGTCTTCATCATCGGCTCCCTCGGCACACTGTTCACCATCGTCTACGGCATGGCGGTCTGAGCCCTCCCCCTCTCCCTCCCCACCCACCCGTCGTGCCCACCGGCTGAGGTTGCGTTTCCCTGATGTCGAGTCACCACACCGCGCCCGCGCGGGAACCAGCACGGCTACCGTCGTATATCCACGAGGCGGAGGGGGCACGCACGGCATGAGTCCCATGAATCCCGGCGACGACCAGCCGTACCACGACCACACCGACACGGGCCACACCCGCACCCGCCTACCGGACAACGACCCCTACGGCGGCGCCCCCCGCCGCCCCACCCGCAGCTCCTCGAAAAGCCTGGTGACGGTCGTCGGCGTGGTGGTCCTCCTGATCGCAGCAATCGCATTCGCGAACCGGGGAGACGATTCACCAGCCGACAGCCCATCCGGAAAGGGCGCCCAGCCCCAGGCAACGGCCACCGCCCCGTCCGGCACCCGCCCGGTGGACACGAAAACCGCCGGCATCCCCTCGGGCTTCGCCCATACGGAGCAGGGAGCGCAGAGCGCGGCGGCAAACTACGCGGTGGCGATGGGATCGGCCGACATGTTCGACATGACGAAGCGGCACGCGATCGTCGACACGGTCTACACGCCCGACGTCGCCGCTTCCCGGCAGTCTGAGTTGGACCGCGTGTACGCCAGCCAGGAGTTCCTCTCCAACATCGGCCTGACGAAGGACGGCACCGCACCACCGGGCCAGACCTTCGTCTCCCGGGTCATTCCTGTCGGTACGAAGGTCACGGCGTCAACGACGGACACCGCCACGGTGGAGGTCTGGTACACGTCGCTGTTCGGCCTGTCGGGCACATCATCGACCAACCCCGTGACCGAGAGCTGGTTCACCAACACCTTCGAGCTGAAATGGGTCAGCAACGACTGGAAGGTCACCGACTTCCAGCAAAAGGACGGGCCCGTCCCCGTAGGCCGTGATCAGAGAGCTTCCACCGCCGACGACATGACGAAGGCCGTAGAGGAGTACGGAGGGTTCACGTATGCCCGGTAGCCCGCAACGTGCGCTGAAGCTCGCCGGAGTCGTGGCAGCCGTGCAGACCACGGCCGTGCTGCTGGCCACGCGCGCCTTCGCCGCACCCACGCCCACCCCCACGGGCAGCCCGTCGCCCTCGCCGTCGGCCAAATACCACTGCGACGTGATCCGCGGACCCGCCAAGAAGTACTGCGAACGCGGCAACGCAACCAGCGGATCTGCCGTTCCCAACGTCCCGGACACCTCCACCCAGGACCCCCTCTCCTCCCTCGCCAAAGGCTGCGCCCAAGCCGCCTCCTGGACGGTGGACAAGCTGAGCAAGGCCGTGAAGGACACCGCCACCGTCGACTTCACCAATCAGAAGTTCCTCCAGCAGTACGCCATCGTCTTCGCCGCCTCCACCATCCTCACCCTCGTCCTCTGGCTCCTCGCCGTCGCCAAGCGAGCCGTCCGCGGCGTCCCCCTCACCACCGCCATCTCCGAAGCCGTCGGCTTCCTCTGGCTCACCGTGCTGGCCTCCGCCTTCACCCCCCTGATCCTCTACACCGTCGTCTCCGCCACCGACAGCGTCACCGACGTCCTCGCCAAAGCCACCGGCGACCAGGCCGACATCTTCTTCGGCACCTTCTCCGGCGCCCTCGCCAAAGGCAACGACATCGGCGGCGGCCCCATCATGCTGATCGTCGTCTCCCTCGTCAGCATCCTCGCCGCCGGCGTCCTCTGGCTGGAGCTCGTCATCCGCGCCGCCCTGCTCTACGTCGGCGCCCTCCTCGGCACCGTCGTCTACGCCGGACTCGTCGACAAGAACCTCTGGGGACACGTCCGCCGCTGGGCCGGCATCATGATCGCCGTCATCCTGGTCAAGCCGGTCATCGTCATCGTCCTCGGCCTCGCCGGCGCCCTCTCCTCCGGCAACGGCCCCGACGCCTTCTCCGCCGTCGTCTCCGGCCTCGCCATCATCCTGCTCGCCATCTTCGCCAGCGCCGCCATCTACCGCTTCGTCCCCGGCTTCGGCGACGAGATCGCGTCCGGCCGCAACAACCGCATCATGCAGGGCGCCGAATCCAAGGCCGCCGCCGTCATCAGCTCCCCCGCCAGCCTCGTCGCCCAGGGCATCAAGACCCACAGCACCCGCGCCGACAGCAACGGCCCCGCCGGCACCGCAAGCAGCGCCCCCCGCCCCGCCAACCCCGCCACCGGCGGCGTCGCCGCCCACAGCAGCCGTACCCCCAGCACGGGCACCGGCGGAGCCGTCCCCTCCGCCACCCCCGCCCCCCGCGCACCCAGCCCGGTCAACACCCCGCACGCCAGCAACACCCGCAACAACCGCACAGGAGGTGAAGGGCGTTGACGACCGAGTCCCACCTGTCGTCCCACCCGATCACGCCCCGCCGTACCTATCTCATCGGCCGCGCCCGGCCGAACGCGATCATCGGCCGGAACCGCGAGTCCGGCGAGATCGCGCTCATCGTCATCGGCGCGTTCCTCGGCATGATGTGCGGCCTCCTCGTCCCGGTCCTGTCCCTGCGCATCGTGCTGCTGACCGGCTTCCCCCTGCTCGCGCTCGCCGCCGTCTACGTGCCGTACAAGCGCCGCACCTTCTACAAGTGGTTCGAGATCAACCGCAGCTACAAGCGCACCCTGAAGCGCGGCGCCGCCGTCTACCGCTCCAGCGCCATGGAGGCCGGCACCCGCCTCGACGGCCACGAGATCGAGATCGGCCCGCCCCCCGGCATCGGCCGCATCACCTGGCTCGCCGCCCCCTTCGGCCCCGACGAGATCGCCGTACTCCTGCACGCCGACCGCAAGACCGTCACCGCCGCCATCGAGATCGAGGGCCCCGGCGTCGGCCTGCGCGACTCCGAGGACCAGGAAGCCCTCGTCGACCGCTTCGGCACCCTCCTCAAGCACGTGGCCAACGGCGACGGCTTCGTCACCCGCCTCCAGATGCTCGCCCGCACCCTCCCCGCCGACCCCGACGCCCACGCCAAGGACGTCGCCCAGCGCGGCGACGACCGCGCCCCGAGCTGGCTCCAGCAGTCCTACGACCAGCTCCAGTCCATGGTCTCCACCAGCAGCGAGCAGCACCGCGCCTACCTCGTCGCCTGCATGCACTTCAACCGCGAACTCGCCGCCGAGGCCAACGCCATGGCCCGCGCCGTCCGCGCGCACGGCGGCAAGGTCGACCGGGACGCCGGACTCGCCGTCGTCATGGCCCGCGAGCTGACCGACATCTGCTCGCGCCTCCAGGAGGCCGACATCCGCGTCCGCCAGCCCCTCGGCCAGGGCCGGCTCGCCTCCCTCATCCACTCCATGTACGACCCCGACCACCCCATCGACCACATCCAGGCGATGACCCAGCGCAACGCCTGGCCGGCCGAACTGGACGCCACCGAACCCACCTTCCTCCAGGCCAAGACCCGCGAGTCCAGCACCCGCGCCCCCTGGTGCCACGCCACCGCCTGGGTGAAGGAATGGCCCATGACCCCCGTCGGCGTGAACTTCCTCGCGCCCCTGCTCGTCCACACCCCGGACGTCATCCGCACGGTCGCCGTGACCATGGACCTCGAACCCACCGAGATCGCCATCGAACGCATGCTGACCGAGAAGACCAACGACGTGGCCGAGGCCTCCCGCGCCGCCAAGATGAACCGCACCGTCGACCCGCGCGACATCGCCGCCCACAACCGGCTCGACCAGCGCGGCGAAGACCTCGCCAGCGGCGCGGCCGGCGTCAACCTGGTCGGCTACATCACCGTGTCCTCCCGCACCCCGGACGCCCTCGCCCGCGACAAGCGCACGATAAGGGCCTCCGCCGGCAAGTCGTACCTCAAGCTGGAGTGGTGCGACCGAGAGCACCACCGCGCCTTCGTGAACACACTTCCCTTCGCCACCGGCATCCGAAGGTAGGGGCTGATTCGCCGATGCGGGATCCGCTGTCCGTCCTCACCGACGCCTTCACGTCCTTCCTCTTCGGAAGGGTCGAGACGACCCGTCTCCCGGTCCGCACCTCCACGGGCCAGGCGCAGGCCGTCTATCTGCCCACCGCCGCCCCGGGCCTCGGCGACTCCGGCGTCATCATCGGCCGCGAGGTGTACTCCGGAAAGGGCTACATCTACGACCCCTTCCAGCTCTACGGCCAACAGCTCCCGGCACCGCACTGGCTCGTCCTCGGCGAGTCCGGCAACGGCAAGTCGGCCCTGGAGAAGACCTACGTCCTGCGCCAGCTGCGCTTCAAGGACCGCCAGGTCGTCGTCCTGGACGCCCAGGGCGAGGACGGCGTCGGCGAATGGAACCTGATCGCGCAGGAGCTGGGGATAACACCCATCCGCCTCGACCCGACGGCCGCCCTGAACCACGGCATCCGCCTCAACCCCCTCGACCCGTCGATCACCACCACCGGCCAGCTGGCCCTGCTCCGCACGATCATCGAGGTCGCGATGGGCCACGGCCTGGACGAACGCTCCGGCTTCGCCCTCAAGGTCGCCCACTCCTACGTCAACGAGACGATCGTCGACCGCCAGCCCGTCCTCTCCGACATCGTCGAGCAGCTACGACACCCCGAGCCCGAGTCCGCCGAGGCCATGAACGTCGCCATAGACGACGTACGGGCCTGGGGCCTGGACGTCGCCCTCGTCATCGACCGCCTGGTCGACGGCGACCTGCGCGGCATGTTCGACGGCCCCACCACCGTCGGCATCGACCTCGACGCCCCCCTCATCGTCTTCGACCTGTCCCACATCGACCGCAACTCCATCGCCATGCCCATCCTCATGGCGATCGTCGGCGTGTGGCTGGAACACACCTGGATCCGCCCCGACCGGAAGAAGCGCATCTTCCTGGTCGAGGAGGCCTGGCACATCATCAACAGCCCCTTCGTGGCCCAGCTGTTCCAGCGCCTGCTGAAGTTCGGCCGACGCCTCGGACTCTCCTTCGTGGCGGTGGTCCACCATCTGTCCGACGTCGTCGACGGCGCGGCCGCCAAGGAGGCCGCGGCCATCCTGAAGATGGCCTCCACCAGGACGATCTACGCCCAGAAAGCCGACGAGGCGAGGGCGACCGGCCGCGTCCTCGGCCTGCCCCGCTGGGCCGTGGAGATCATCCCCACCCTCACCCCCGGCATCGCCGTCTGGGACGTCAACGGCAATGTCCAGGTCGTCAAACACCTGGTCACGGAGACCGAACGCCCCCTGGTCTTCACCGACCGCGCGATGACCGAGTCCTCCAGCGACCTCACCGCCGACGACGCCCTGCACGCCGCCGAACTGGAGGCCGAGCAGCGGGCCGCCGCCTTCGTGGAACAGCACCTGGGCGACTCCGAGTCGACGGTGGCGTAGGCGGGCAGGGCCAGGGAGACCCGGGGCAGGCCGGGGAAACAGGGGAGGAACACGGTGACACCCGACGAGCGCCGCGACCGGCACCAGAGCGGCGGGCACCCAGGCGGCCGGGCCGGCGGCATCCCGGACGGCCTGCTGGTCGGCATACTCGCGTTCCTCCTCGGCATGACCGTGCTGGTGTGGACGGCCACGGGCCTGGCGTCCTTCTTCGCCCACGGCGACTGGCCCGACGGCGTCACCTTCACCCGCACCCCCCTGGCCATGCGCCACCTCATCGGCCACCCCCACGACCTCCCCGGCGCCTGGCCCGACACCCCCGCCGGCCGGCTCTCCGGCTGGGGGCTGTTCTGGGGCCTCTTCATCGCCCAGCTGATGATCCTCTTCGTCCTCACGGTGTTCGTGATGGGCGCGGTAGCCCGCTGGCGCACGGCCAGAGCCCGCACCCGCCAGTCCCAGAACCTCCGCTACGACGTCCCCGTACCCCGCACAGAACCGGCACCCCAGCCCCAACCGCAGCCGCAGCCGCAGCCGCAGCCGCAGCCGCAAGCGACGGAAGCCGTCCCCCTGCCACAGCGGGAGCCGGAGAGGGATCCAGGGACAGTCACCACGGCACCCGCCCCACCCACTCCACCCACCCTCACGGCCCAACCAACCGTGCTGCTCTACGCCCCCAGGGAAGCCCGCCACACCCCCGCCGCCCAGGCCCTCCTCGACGCCGAGGGCCCCGCCCTCCTCGTCACCTCCAACCCCGCGCTCTGGCAGGACACCAAGGACGCCCGGGCCAAACTCGGCCCCAGCCTCCTCTACGACCCCACCCACCTCTGCGACACCCCGGCCCGGCTGCACTGGTCCCCGGTGACCGGCTGCGAGGACAAACAGACGGCCCTCCAGCGAGCGACCGCCCTGCTCGCGCCGGTGCAGCCCACCGCCAAGATCGACCAGATCCTCACGGACACGGCGATCACCCTGCTCCGCAGCTACCTGCACGCCGCCGCCCTGGAGAACCGCACGATCCGGCACGTCCACCGCTGGGCCCAGGGCACCCAGGTCCAGGACGCCGTCCGCACCCTGCGCACCCACCCCAAGGCCGCCCCGGGCGCCGCCGGCGAACTCGAGGCCGCGCTCACCGCACACCCCGAGCGCCGCGACATGGCCCACGAGCTGACCAGCCGCGCCCTGTCGGCCCTCTCCACGGTCAACGTCCGCGAGGCATGCACTCCAAACCGAACAGATGCGCTCGCCTTGGATTCCTTTGTCCACGAAGGGGGAACGCTCTATGTGGTGGGTGACTCCATCGAGGACCCGCGGACCCACCCGGGCGCAATGCCTCTTCTCACGGCCCTCGTCTCCAGCGTGGTCGAGCGCGGCCGGCGCATGGCCGAACGGTCATCCTCCGGTCGGCTCGACCCACCACTCACCCTGATCCTGGACGACATCGCGGCCGTGGCCCCCGTCCCCCAACTCCCGGACCTCCTGGCCACGGGCGCCGACCAGGGCCTCCCCACCCTGGCCCTCCTCCGCTCCCCCGAACAAGCCCGCACCCGCTGGCCCCACCAGCACCTACCGGTCTAGGACGCACCCATTCCGGCCTGGCCTGTCAGTAACACGACATATCGTGGTCCGCATGACCACACTTCCCGACCGCCCGCACACCGCACTGCTCGTCATCGACGTCCAGAACGGTGTGGTGGAGCACGCCGTCCGCCGTGCCGCCGTCATCAGCAACATCACGACCCTCATCGACAAGGCCCGCGCCGCCGGCGTCCCGGTGATCTGGGTGCAGCACCAGGACGAGGACCTGGTGCCGGGCACCGAGCGCTGGGAGTTCGTCCCGGAACTGAAGCGCCTGGACACCGAACTCCTGGTCGCCAAGGCCTACCGGGACTCCTTCGAGGACACCGTCCTTGAGTCGGCCCTTGCCGAGCGCGGAGTGGGCCGACTGCTCGTCACGGGCGCCATGACCGACTTCTGCATCCGCTCGACCCTGCACGGCGCCCTTGCACGGGGTTACGACACCACACTCGTCGCCGACGCCCACACCACGCAGGACCTCACCGAGTACGGCGCGCCGGCCGCGGAGCAGGTCATCGCCCACACGAACCTCTACTGGAGCGACCAGTCGGCACCGGGCCGCCGGGGCGGAATCGTCAAGACGGCCGACGTGACCTTCTGAAAAGACCCTGAAATGCAGAAAACCCCCGCACCAAAGGTGCGGGGGTTTTCCCAATAATTGTTCGGCGGTGTCCTACTCTCCCACAGGGTCCCCCCTGCAGTACCATCGGCGCTGTGAGGCTTAGCTTCCGGGTTCGGAATGTAACCGGGC
>NZ_JBHXVE010000018.1:70344-198012 GCF_042672505.1 Streptomyces sp. NPDC127190 | reverse complement strand
ACAGCAGCAGACTCACGGCCGACGCCCCGTCACCGCATCAAAAATGGTGCACTTTCATCCGTACGAGGTGGCGCACGTTCGCTTGTACGCCGACATCAGCTTCCGTCACCTGACGCAAGGTGGTGTAGCGGGTGGTCCAGTCAGCGAGTGGCGCGGCCAGGTAGACGAGGTAGCGGCGCATAGTGGCGTAGTCGGTGACGCGGTGGTGGGGCCTGCTGGCGCCACGCAAGACCCCGACCCACGTGCCGAGTTCGTCGCTGATTCGTGGAGGGAAGGCGGCGATGGTGCGCTGGACGAAAGCCTCGTGGCGGTTGCGCTGCGGCGGCGAGGTGACGAGCTGTTCGCGTTGGTCTAGGAAGGCGAGAAGCCCGCGAATGCGACCCTTGCCGCCGAACGCGCGGTGCATTGCCCGGAGCTCATCCTCGTGGAAGACGGTGTCGGCGCCCAGCCAGGTGGCGGCCACTCGTAGAACCCGAGCCATCGGCTCGTGGACTTTCTGGTGCCAGCGGTTCTCGGAGGTGTATCGGGCGAAGTCCGCCAGGAGGGCCTTCACCGGCGGTAGCGGGGCCGGCAGCAGGGCTCCGGCCAGCGGGCGCCAGTCCCGCTCGATCTCGAAGATCGTCGCCTGACCTTCAAGTACGGCTGGCGGACTGAGCTCTGGGCGATCCGCGCCGAGCTCGCGACGGGCCGCGCTGCCGTTCGCCAAGGACGGTCCGGCAAAACGTAGTTGTCGCCAGGTAGATGCGTCGGTGGCAGGACCCACTCGGAGGCGCTGTCGAGTGCAGTCGCGGCATCGACCGTTCTGAAGAGGAAGCGTCCCGGCGCCACACCGACCGCAGCATCCTTGTTGGTCAGCGTATACGCGACGCCAGTTTCTACAGGCGTCGCACACTTGGTTTCGGCCCCACGAGAGGCAGTGATCGCAACTTCGTGGCTGAGGTTGGGGGCGGGCCCGTTGGGCGGGCGGCAGCAGGACCACCTCGCGGTCCAGGCCAGGGGCGAGCCAGCCAGCCTTGTTCAGGACCCGGGTGACTCCGGCGGGCCGGTGAGGCAGGGCGTCAATGATCGCCGCGTCGACCAGGTCCTGGCCGGCCGCGTCGCGCGCCGCCAGCGGAAGGGCCAACATGTTCATGGCACTGACGCGCCAGGCACGCCCGAGGCAGTGCTCGGCCTGCACTTGACCGACCAGCGGTTTGAGTCGGATCAGATCGTCTTGGAATCGGCTGCGAATCGCGACGGCGTGGCGCTCCAGCAGCCGGTATGGCGCAGGGAACAGGGCCACCTGTCCATGCACTGCAGGCGGACAGATCCGCTCGTCGTCCACGACGAGGGCGGGGCGCTGAGCGCGTGCCCAGCCAGGTGCGTGGTAGCGGCCGTCCGTCTGCAGGCGGTAGGTACCGGTGGGCAAGGCAGGCCGACGGACGGAAGCGGGCAGACAGAACGCGAGCTGGGTCCAAGTCGGCTGTTCCGCGGCCTGTGCGGGTTCGAAGTACCAGGCCGCGTCGTACTCGGTGACAGCTACGACACACGCCCGGCAGAAGCCTTCATCGTTGATGCGCCACAGCCGCTTGCACCGTCTGCACTCGCCCTCCGGGTGGTTCCGTTTGGAGCGCCACTGGTGGCAGGGGGAGCAGAACGGTGACTGGACCCGCAGCCCCCAGCCGAGGCAGCCGGCGCACTGCCCCAGCGAGGGCAGGCGCTTTCGTCTTGGGGCCACCTCAGTTCGGTGGGAGTGACCTGGGCCGCCCCGCCCCGGTGGACCGGCGTGGCACCGGCCTGGGCGACTCGCCCGCAGCCGTAGCGAGCCCCTCGTCCTGGGCCACCGGCGTCTTCCCGGCTACAGGTTCGGCGACGAGCAGGTCCGCGACCGTGCACTGAAGAGCAGCGCAGATCAGGTCCAGGTCGTCCAACCGCACCGTTACCGGTGTGCCCGACCAGAGCGCGGAGACCTTCGACATCGACGGAGTGAAGCCGACTTCTTTGAACACGGGCATCAGGTCACTGGGCCTCCAGATGCCTCGGTTGGCCGCCGCCCACCGTAGGTTCCACTTCACGACAGACCCCCCGTGTCCACGCGCAGTCGTTGTGCGGCCCGAGCCGATGAACGTCGGCTGGCCATCTCTGGATCGCTCTGAGCGGACAAAATGTACCGAACCGTGGTCGTCGTCCAGTCATGACCGAGCAACTTCTGCACCTCCCACAGCGACATCCCCGCCTCGTAACGGTGTGTGGCACAAGCATGCCGAAGCAGATGAGGAAAGATCCGCTCGACCGGACCTGCCAGGTGGGCCTCCGAGGCTCTCGCCAGGGCCTTCCGTAGCGTCGACGTTGTCACCGCCGGGCCGACAGGGTTCGGCATGCCTCCAAGATCTCGCGCCAGGCGCTCCGAAGGCCAGACCGGCGACTCAGGGTGCTCCGGGTCGTCTGAGAACAACCCGCGGACTTCCTCCACGTACCACCACAGCAGCTCACGTCCCTCGGCAAACAGAAACGCCTCTCGCTGCCGCGGCCCCGACCCTCGGGCGCCCTTGCCCTGGACGACGAACCGCCCGAAGTCGCCGGCCTCCCAGTGCAGGTCCTTCATGCGCATCTGGCACAGCTCCGAGGCGCGTACTCCGGAGATGTAGATCAACTTCGCCATCACGTAGTCCCTGCACGCCACCGCCTCCTTGCGGGCGTGCGCCAGCTGCCGCCGCCAGCCGGTGAAGAACTCGTTGACCGCCCGGGCCGACGGTGGCACCCGAAGGCCGAAGTCACCGCGGTGTGCGTGTCGGTTGAATGGATCGATCGGTGACTCGACAGCCGCCCCGAACCGCTGGAAGATCTCGTGCGCGTAGCGTTGCTCCAGGAATGCGAAGAAGTGGTCGATCCGGTTCAGCTTCGATCGCACCGTCGGTGCCTGGCGTTTGCCGACTCCTGCGAAGTACCCGTCGACGTGGCGGGGCGTCAGCCGCCACGGCACGACACCGTAGTGGTCGCACACCTCGATCACTGGCTTCGTCAGCCCGTCCAGGGTGGAGGACGCCAGGCCCGCCACGTCTCGCGCCCACTGGTACTCGACCAGTGCGTCCATGAAGAACAGCTGCTCGTCTTCCTCGTCCGCCCCGCCTGCGTACCGGCGCTGCAGCAACAGCACGTCGCTCAGCCCCGGCTCGCCTCCCAGTAACTCCGCCTCTGCGGGCGACGGTTCGCTGGGAGGCGGTACGAGGGAGAGCACGCGAGTCCCGGGATCTGCCACGGACGTTGAAATTACAGCAGAGAGTCCTGAAATTCAGGAGAACGGCCCAACATCCTGAGAGGCAGATGTAGGAGCCCATCGAGCCTCCTGCCAGCTGAAATGGGACGACGCGCCGATCAGCCCCTCAAAGAACCCGCCCGTACTCCAGTTAGCTCGAACATGCCGCGGCGGGACCGGCCGAGCAGGACCCGGCCGGCGCCGTCGGTGACGACAGCGAGGGCGCCGGTCAGGGCATGGGCGGTGGTCGGCTTCTTCTCGACGGCCCGGGTGCCGGAGTGACAGGGGCCGCGCAGGACCAGGAAGGCCAGACCGTCCGCGTCCAGCCGCTCCAGCGTCTCCCATCCGGCGGCGAGCACGGCGATCTCGTCCTCGTCCAAGGCGATGCCGCGCCGCTTCTCGGGTGTGTTCGCCGCCACCGGGGTGATGATGACGAGAGCGCCGCCGTCCCGGAGCCGCCCACCCAGCCCGTGAAGGACCCGACCACGGTCCTTCAGGAACGGGTACATCAGGCGCATGACGACCAGGTCGTACCCCTCCTCGTGCAGCGGGACGGGGTCGTCGCGCTCGATGTCCAGTTGCAGCCAGCGCACGCCCTGCACGTCGCTGCGCTCGGTACGGGCCCGGGCGAGCGCGCTCTCGGTGAAGTCGACGGCGTCCACGGTGTAGCCGAGGGAGGCGAGGCAGGCGGTCAGCTCGCCGGTGCCGCAACCCACGTCGAGCGCCCGGCCACCGTCGTCCGGGGCGGGGGTGTGTTCGGCGAGGAGCTCCCGCTCCCGCTCACCGACCCGCCGGAACCCCTTGCCGTCGCGGAAGTGCTGCTCCCACTGATCGCGGACGGTGTACGTCAATGTGCTGCTCCTCGTGGGTAGATGCGGTGGGGTCAGGGGCGTGGTGCGGCGCGGAGCCGGGCCAGCGTGCGTCGGCCGCGCTCGACGAGCTCGGGATCGCCGTGGGCGGCGCCGTAGGAGATGCCGGAGACCGAATCCAGGGCGGACAGGACCGTGAACCGGGCCTCTTCCTCCCGGGTGAAGGCGCGGCCGTAGCCGTCCAGCACAGCCTGCCGAAGGTCGGCGCGGCCGTGCCAGGCATCGGCCAGCCGGACGAAATCCCTGATCGCCGGGCCTTCCGCCGACCGCTCGAAATCGATCACGTACAGGACATCGGCGTCTTCGTCCCATCGCAGATTGCGCAGCTGGAAGTCGCCGTGTGTGGGGACCGCCTCCAGGGCGGGCAGGTGCGCAGCCTTCTCGGTGGTGGTGCGGATGAACTCTTCGTCCCCGGGCGCGAGGTGGGGCCGGGCTCCGTGCAGGTGCCGCTCCAGCTTCCCCAGGGGCGGTGCGCCTGCGGCCGGGCGCGGTGGGGCGCTGGTGTGGATGGCGGCTGCGAGTTGCCCGATACGGTGGAAGATGTGGCGCTGCTGCTCGGGCGAGTACGTGGCGCCGTGCAGGGACCGGCCTCCCACCGCGGTGAGCACCACGGCCCGCACCTGCGTGTCGGCGGCCACCAGGCGGGGCGCGGCCGGGCCGAGAGCCGGCACCCAGCCGCGGAGCGCGGCGACTTCGCGATGGTGGAAGCGGTCGTTCTGATGGATCTTGACGTACCACGCGCCGCCCTCGGCGCCGCTCGCCCGCCATACGCGGCTCTCCTCGCGCGCCCAGGACACGTCCGCCCAGTCGGTGATCCGGCCCACCGCCCGCTCGGCGAAGGTGCGCACCTCGTGCGGGACCGCCCCGAGGCTGCCGGGTTGGGGGACGAGGGTCAGCCGGTCGGCGGCCGGGGTGTAGGCGATCGGGTCGCCGGGCTCCTGGAAGTGCACGGCCATCCGCGCACCGGCCCGGTAGGCGTCCAGCCCGGCCCGGCAGTACGCGACCATGGGCTCCGGAAGCTTGTCGAGCGCGAACCAGCCCATCGCGTCGCACACCTGGGGTTCCATGACCTTTGGGGTGCCGTCCCAGCGCCTCACCTCGAAGAACACCCCAAGTCGGGCAGCCCCGGCGGGGGAGCGGTGGTGCACGGTGACGGCTGCGCGGACGTCGGTCGGATCGACGACGATGCCGGTCTCTTCCCGGGTTTCGCGCACCAGGGCCGTGACCACGTCCTCCCACGGACCGTCCAGGTGCCCGCTGACCAGGTGCCAGCATCCCGCCGCGTACACGTCGCCGGCCCGCCGGGACAGCAGCACCTCCGGTCCGGCCGGGCCGTCGCGCAGGGCGATGAGGTGAACGTCGAGCGGCTCGGTGTGCCGCTGCGTGCCGGTCACGCGTCACCACCGGGGCGGTGGGCGAGCACCGTGAAACCTGCGTGCCCCTTCAGGAAGCCGCCGCAGGCATAGCCCCGGAGGAGGCGGACCGCCGCGGCCTCGACCTCGTGGTGCGGGACGGCCAAGAATGCGGGGCGGGCGAAGCTGGTGGGGCGCAGGTAGCCGAGGACGTCTTCGGGTGTCCAGGCGCGGGAAACGGGGGAGTGGTGCGCGGTCATGTTGCTGAACGCCGAGTCGGCGAGGCCGTCTTCGTGGGAGCGGTCGGTTCCGGTGTACGTGCTGCGGGCGCCCGCGCGCCGGTCGTCTCCGAGGTAGGTCTGGATCAGTCCCCGAAGGGCGGCGGTCCATTCCGATTCGTGGGTCCCCAGGCTGCCGTCTCCCGTGATCACCACCACGGCGTACGGCGCGGCCACCCGGTCCACCATGGCCAGGACCTCCGGGCGGGACACGCCTTCACTCGTGCCGGGACGGGAGCGGGCGCAGTCGTCGGCCTCGAACCCGAACAGGGCGTCGTCCGAGGCCGGCTGGTCGGGGCGGGTCATCGTGCATCTCCAGGAGGGTGGGGAAGCTGCCAGGTCAGGGCGCCGTTCGGGCTGGTGACCCGCTGGACGTCGGCGGTGTCGAGGCGGAGCCGGTAGGCGGCCGGTTCACCGGCCGCCCGCCAGCGGGCGGCGACGTCCTGGAGCTCCGCCCAGATGTCCCGTGGCCCGCACGTCGTCACGTCCCACCGGCGGTGGCCGGCGGCTCGCACGCGCATCCACGACCCGCACTCGGGCGCGCCGATCGTCAGGTCCTCGGCCCCGAAGTGGCGCACCAGCCCCGGATACAGGGCGTCCAGGGCCAGCCACATGCCGCGCGCCGTGTCCGCCGGCGGCGCGAGCCGGGTGCGCTGCGTCCACCCGTCGGCCGTGGCGATCGTATGACGGAAGGAGGAGGACAGGAACAGCCGGTCGAAGCCGGCACCGGCGCGGTGCCCGAACTCGACCGCGCGCAGTTCCGCCTCCACGGTCCCGTCCGGCCGTTTGTCGATCACGGCCAGGCCCGGCCACGACGGCGACGACGTCCCGAGCGTCATCAGGGCGCGCCCGCCCGGCGCCAGCTGCTCCACCAGGGCTGTCGGCACGCGGCGGACGGCGAAGGAGACGAAGACCCTCTCGTACGGGGCCGCGTCGGGCCAGCCTGCGGTGCCGTCCCCGGTCACCGCGGCCGGCTGGTAGCCGAGTGCGGACAGGCGCTCGCGGGCGGCCGCGGTGACGTGCGGGTCGATGTCGAGGGTGACGACGCCTGCGTCACCGCACACGAAGCATGCCACCGCCGCGGTCACCCCGGCACCGGTCCCGACGTCCAGCACGCGCTGCCCGGGCCGCAGGTCCAGGAGCTGGAGCAGATCCGCGGTCATGCCCATCGTGCTCGACATCGCGGTCATCACGCCCCCGCGGCGCGACCCGGCAGTACGGCCGAGGATCGGCTCCCCGTCGTGCTGGATCGCGACACTGTCACCGCTGTGCAGCCGCTCCAGCAGCTCCTCTTGGTCGGCCGGGCGGGTCCAGTCCAGCAGATCCCAGCGCGGCGGGGTCTCGTCGGGGGCGCTGCGCCGTACATACGCCTGGGGCATCAGGACCTGGCGCGGCAGCGCGAGCAGGGCCTCGCGCACCGGCCCGGGCCGCAGCTCTCCGCTCGACTCGAGCCGGGCGACCATCGCCGCCCGGGCGTCCGCGGCCCCGGGGGTGTCGACGGAGGACTGCGGCGGCAGGAAGGGCGCGGCGGACATGGCGGTGTCACTGCACCCGTCGCACTCGTGGGCCTCAGCTGGGGCGGGCACGGCGGATGTCAGCACTGTGGCGTGCTGCGGCTCGGGCCCGCTCCCGGCGGGTGTGCGCACGCCGTTCACCAGCCCATCTGGGAGTAGACGCGGCCTTCGGCGATGCCGGCCAGGGCCGTCCGGGTGTAGGAGACGAGCCGCTCCGGCAGCTCGTGCGGCGGCCACCACCGCCAGGCCAGGCACTTGTCGGTCTCCAGGACCCTCGGCTCCCCCTCCCAGTGGCGCGCGCGGAACACGAGGTGCATCAACGGCGGTCCGCCCGAGGTGTCGACGACGTGCACGAGGTGCGCGAGATCCACGTCCGCGGGGTCGATGACCAGCCCGGCCTCCTCCCGTGCCTCCCGCACCAGGCACGCGACCGCGGACTCCTGTTCGCACTTGCCGGCCAGGTAGTGCCATGTGTTCCCCGCGAAACCCGAGTCGGGGTGGCGCAGACCCAGGAGCACCCGCCCGGCGTCGTCCTCCAGGTGGAGGTGGACGCCGATGCCGTTGAGTACGGGCCGGCCGCCCGCGTCCCCCAGCACAGGGGCGGCGCCGGGCGTGCCGCTCGGAGGGTTCTCGGCCGCGTGCCGGTGGATGAGGTCGCGCGTCCCGGGGCTCAGGCGGAGCCGGTCCAGTGCGTCGGTGGTGAACCACCGCAGCAGCACGCCCTCGTGCAGTCGGAGGCGATCAGGGTTGCCGCGCCACCGGCCCGTGAACACCTGGATCGGGACGCTGAGCCCGTCGACACTGGTCGCCGTCTCCACGGCGTACGGCTCCAGCTCCTCCAGGCGGAGGTCGGGGACCTCCTCGGACAGCTCCCGCAGCAAGGTGCCCTCAATGCCGGGGTCGTCGTGCGTGCGGCCGCCGCCGAGCAGGTCGAACGCCCCCGGCTGCCAGATTCCAGGCTTGTGATCGCGCAGATGGAGGAGGTACCGGCCCTGCCCGTCGTGGATCAGTGCGGACGCATTGACCGGCTCCGGCCGACCGTCCAACTGGGCGCGCAGGAGCTTCGTGCGCAACGTGAGCGAGGTGACCTCCGGCATGGCGAGCCACCGTGAGCCGGACACCTCCTCGTTCTGGAGGGTGATCGCCGGCGGCTTGTCGGCGGCGAGGTAGAACACGTAGCGGAAGTCGTAGTGCCGGTGGGCCGGTTCGCCCTTCGAAGGGCTGGCGTCGATGTCGTGGACGTCGATGTCGACCGGTGAGCCGAGCGTCTGCCGGGTCAGGCACAAGGCCCCTGGTGCGATCCCTGCCTCCTCCGCCACCTCGCGCAGCGCCGCGGCGAGCAGCGTGCGGTCCTCGGGCTCGACGTGACCGCCAGGGGTGAGCATCAGGCCGCCGGTGGCCCGGTGCCGGATGTGCAGGACCCGGCACCGGCGGTCCACGACGACGGCACTGCACGTGATATGTCCGGGCAGTGTCGTGCGGGCGGTCACGTCGACGGGCCGGTCCAGGGCGGTGAGCAGCCCGGTCAGGGCATCACGCTCGTCAGGGTGGCGGCCAAGGTACGCCTCGACGGTCTTACGGATCGAGGAGGAGCTGGGAGGCACGAGTGTCGTCTCACCTTCGACGTAGGGGCCTGGGTTGTGGAGGACGCCTTGGCAGGGTCAGCTCGCCGTCTCGCGGTCAGCGTCCGGGATCCCGGCCGGGGCCGCCGCGGCGGCCTTCAGCGACGCCGCGGTCGTGTCGCTGCCCGGTTCGACGTACGTCAATGTGTTCCCTCCCGGAGATGTGGTGGTGGCGTCAGCGTGCTCAACGAGGCAGCCCTGGTTTCGAGCACGTGTTCTTTCGGACGGCTTTCGCGCAGTGGTATTCCGCGGGTGTGGGAAGGTGTGCAGTGCACCGACCCTTGCCATGCAAGAGAACGCGCGTGCAGGCGAGTTGGCCGAAACGCCGATGCTCGGTCCGGTTCCGGGGCTGAGGTTGAGGGCGAGGTGGGGCCTGTGACCGTGGCGAACGGCAGGGGGGCGGCCGGCCAGGAGCTGGTGATGACGGACGGGAAGGTCAGGCGCGGGACGCTCCGAGGAACCGCAGTACGGCCAGGACGCGGCGGTGGTCCGCCTCGACCACGGGCAGGTCAAGCTTGGCGAAGATGCTGTTGATGTGCTTCGCCACGGCGCTCTCGCTGACCACCAGCGCCTGCGCGATGCCGGCATTGGAGCGCCCCTCGGCCATCAGGCCGAGCACCTCCCGTTCGCGGGGGGTCAGCCGCGCGAGCGGGTCGCTGTCGCGCCGCAGCAGCAACTGGGCGACGACCTGCGGGTCCAGGGCCGTGCCCCCGTCCGCCACGCGCCGGACCGCCGCGACGAAGTCGGCGACATCGGCGACCCGCTGCTTGAGCAGGTAGCCCACACCGCTGGTGTTCGCAGACAGCAGGTCAGCCGCGTACCGCTCCTCCACGTACTGCGACAGCAGCACCACCGGCGTCCCCGGCCAGCGCCGACGGATCTCCATCGCCGCCCGCACCCCCTCGTCGGTGAAGCCGGGAGGCATCCGGACGTCGATCAGGGCAAGTTCGGGCCGGTGCTCCGCCACTGCCGCCAACAGCCCGTCCGCGTCGCCGACTTCCGCGGCGACCTGGAACCCGCCCATCTCCAGCACCCTGATCAGGCCGACCCGCAACAACACCGAATCCTCGGCGATCACCGCGCGCACGGCAGCTCCGCGGTGATGGTGGTGGGCCCCCCAACGGGGCTGCTGATGTGGAAGGTCCCGTCGAGGGAGCCGACCCGCTTGGCCAGCCCGGTCAGCCCCGCGCCGGCGGCGTCGGCACCGCCCAGCCCGTCGTCGGTGACGCGCACGCGCAGCACCTTGCCGACCTGACGGACTATCACTTCTGCACGCCTCGCGTCGGCGTGCTTCGTCGCATTGGTCAGCGCCTCAGAGATCACGAAGTACGCGACTGACTCCACGTTGGGTGCCACCCGCTCCTCCAGATTGACCCGCAGCCGCACCGGCAGGGGCGTGCGAGCGGCCAACCCGGACAAGGCCGCGTCCAGACCTCGGTCTTCGAGCACGGCCGGGTGCAGCCCCCGCACCAGGTCATTGAGTTCGGATATCGCCTCCTTCGCCTCCCGGTGTGCTCTCGCGATCTCCTCGCGGGCATCACTCGGCAGGTCCGGGCGGGTGGCAAGGGCCAGACCCAGGTTGACCGCGAGAGACACCAACCGCTGCTGGGTGCCGTCGTGCAGGTCGCGCTCGATCCGGCGGCGCTCCGCGTCGACAGCCTCGATCAAGTCGGTCCGGCTCACGGCCAGCTGATCGACCCGCGCCTGGAGCCGCTGCGCCCGGCTGGGCCCGAGCAGACCCAACGCCAGCCGCGCCTCGGCGCGGGACGCTGCCCGCGTGGTCCACGGCAGGGCGCACAGGATGAGGAGTCCAGCCGCTGTGTAAGCCGGCAGCTGGGTCAGGTTGCCGAACCAGTCCTGGCGGATTCCGGTGGGCAGCGCCCATGCCCAGGCGTAGGCGATGACGCTCGCCAGGCCCGCCGCTGCCACCGCGAGCACCAGCAGCTCGAGCAGCGCGAGCAGCGGGCCCAGCAGGAGGTGGTAGCCGATCGTGCGCCAGGGCCGCGTCGCCGCGAGCCACCGGGCGGTCGAGGCCCACGTCCATTGTTCCGGCGTGGTGGGGGTGAGCCGGGGGACGTCCACACCGATGAGCACCCGGTAGCGAGCCCGCTGAGCGGCCGTCAGCGCCGGGGTGCCGAGCAGGACCAGGGCGGCCGACAGGGAAACCGTAAGGAGCCAGTTTCCCGTCCTGGCGGTAGTCGTCGCCGCCCAGGACCACACGGGCACCAGCGCCAGATGCGGCAGCACGCCAGCGGCAAGAAAGCCGGTGTCCCGCTGCGCCCGGAGGACCGTGCGTCTCGGCCCAGTTGGAATCGTCATGGCACGACGCTAGGGCACCGCAGGAGGAGAAACTGTACGGTCGTTGGTGTAACTCCCCAGCTGGAAGAGTACTTCCGGATCGTTCGGCGAGGGGCCGTCCAGCAGCGGACTGTGGATCCCCTTCAGCGTCCGGTCGAAGAACGCCGTCACGTACTCACGTGTGATCACGATTCCACGTTCGGGGTCGAGGGGCGGCGCCGGGAACCCGGCCTGCTCCGCGAGCAGGGCCACGTCGGTGAAGCTGGGGTGGTTGGCGCCGGTGACCGCCAGCCACTTCTTGTAGCCGCCGAGGGCAGGCCAGGCCTGCCCCCAGTTGTCGCCACCGCCGGCCGAGTGGTAGGCGGCCGCACCCAGCATGAGGAACGGCCGGTTGAGCTGGCCGGGCATCGGGGCCGGGCTGAACGTGCCGTCCATGTTCACCCCGGCCCGTACCCGCGGGTCGGCGATCATCGTGGTGGCGGCCGCCGCTCCGCCGATGGAGTGTCCGGCCATGCCGATCTCGTGCTTGCCGATGAGGTGTGCCAGGGGCCACGCGGTATTGCCATGTGTCAACTGGTCGATCACGAAGGACACGTCCAGCGCGCGGCCGGCGGTGACCGTGTCCATGTTGAGGTTCGGGTCGTCGCAGATTGCGCACGGCGGCGTCTGGCCGTTCGCCAGCGTCTCGCCGCTGTCCTCGTGGGTGTGGCCGACGAGCGCGACGACGTAGCCGTGACTGGCCAGGTCGGTCGCGAGCGAGGTGAGCACCATGCGCGGGTCCCCGAACCCTGGTGAGAGGACCACCAGCGGGTACTTGCCCCTCTGCGGCCGCGCACCGTCGAAGGCGTGAGTGGTGACGCTGGAAAGGTTCTCTGGGGTGATGCCGGAGCTCGCCGGTATCTTCCCGCGCTGGATGTGTCCGGCCGCCTCGGCGAGGGTCATATAAGGGGCCGGTGTCCCGGTCCCGGGGACGGCCGGGTACACCATCGTGACGGTCAGTTGGCGGGGGCCGGATGACGGCACCCACGGGTCGGGACGGCTCGCGTCGGTGAGGTGGATGACGTCCTCGCCGGCGGCGTAGGGGCCGGTCGGCGCGGGGAGCGTGCCGTGGAAGGACCGCCGTGGCGCGGTTGCCGTAGCTGTGGCCGGTGCGGTGTCCAACGCGTGCGTCGCCAGCGGTGTGGCCGACGGTGTGGTCGTGGCGGCGAACCCGGCGCCGGTTCCGGTGACGAGGGCGGCGAGCGCCAGCACCGCGACGGCGCTGATACGGCGATTGCGTTTCATGGGATCGACGCTAGGGCTCCGCGGAAGGGCAGTGCCATGAAGCCTGTACCCGATCTCATGGTGAACTTAGTACCAGCTGTAGATCTTGATCTTGGCCTGTGAGCGGACAGCATCGGGCCGCGGCAGGGAGCGCCTCTGCCACCGGCGTGTCGTCGGTGGGGGCCGCATGGGTGGTCCGGGCGCGGAGCGGACATCACCTGAGGCGGCGGGGGTAGAGGGGCAGGGACCGCGACGAGCGCGGGCTGAGGAGGACGGTTTCGATGAGCACTGCGGACAAGGCCGGCAACGCCGGCGACAAGATCAAGGGCAAGGCGAAGGAAGCGGTCGGCAAGGCGGTCGGCAACGAGCGCCTGGAAGCGGAAGGCAAGGCCGACCAGGTCGAAGGCGACGTCAAACAGGCCGGCGAGAAGGCCAAGGATGCGGCGAAGGACCTCTTCAGGGACTGAGTCGCATTCCTGACGAAGGCGGGCCAGGGCCTCATCCGGCTGCGGCCCGCCTTCCGCGCGCAGCCCACGGTTCGACAGCGCGGTCGCGCGGCAGCGGACCGGCGCGGCGGCTGTGAGAGTGCCTGGTCATTCCTGTGGGAAGTAGGCCATCATGGATGATGCTGACGGTCGAAAGCAGGGGTGGTGGGCGGCACTGTGCCGCACACCGCTGGCCGTCTGGAACGACGACGTCACCGACTGGGCCGCCGCTCTGACCTACTACGCCGTCCTCGCGCTGTTCCCCGTCTTGCTGGTGATCCTCTCGGTTCTGGGACTGGCCATGCCCACGGCGACCCCCAAGGTGATCGACCGGGTGACGCAGGCCGTCCCGGCCACATCCCGCGGGCTGCTGCGCAGCGCTCTTGTGCAGATGGCCCAACAGTCGTCCGCCGCATGGGTACTGGTCTTCTTCGGTGCCGTGGGGGCGTTGTGGTCGGGATGCAGCTATCTGAGTGTCTTCCGCAGGGCCCTGCACGCGATCCACCACGTCGACGCGCACCGGCCGGTGTGGCGCACCGCTCCCCGCATCGTCGTCACCGCGATCGTACTGATCAGCCTGCTGCTGACCACGACTCTCGCGCTGTTGGTGAGCGGGACCCTGGCCAGGCGCCTGGGCCGGGCGTTCGACCTGGGCACCGTGCCTCAGACCGCGTGGGACGCGCTGCGCTGGCCCGTTTTGGCCGCGGTGGCGGTTGCCCTGGTCCTGGTGCTCTATCGGTCGGGTCCTGCTTCTTCGCGGCCGGTGCGGAAAATGGCGCCGGGTGGTGGTCTGGCGATCGTGCTTCTGCTGACCGTCTCCCTCGGCTTCACCCTCTATGCCTCGCACGTGAGCACCTACCACCGTCTGTACGGCTCACTGGCCGGCGTGGTGGTCTTCCTCGTCTGGCTGTGGCTGTCCAACCTGGCCCTCCTGATCGGCGCGCAGTTCAACGTGGAGCTGACGAAACGCACCCCGCATCGGTCGAAAGCGATCACTGCCTCGGCGTCGCCGACCCACAGCCTCCCGGCTGACCGTCTCCTTCAGGACGACCGCAACGCCTGAGCGGCTTGTCCCCAATGGCGGTGGTCCCCAGCGGTCCACCAGACATGGGCGCCGGTACGGCGAAGGGCCCAGGCAGCTGCCTGGGCCCTGGAGTGATCTGCGAAGGGGACCGGCTCTGGTCTGAGCTGCTGAGTTCACCACGGTCACTTCCGCCGTACACCATTGGACAGATAGTCTCTGCGCAGATAATCTACAGATAGATCATCTAGTCGAGGAGACCACCCATGTGGGAGTACGAGCACAGCATCGAGACCAGCGCCACCCCCGAGGCGATCTGGCGGCTCTGGGCCGACGTCGAGAACTGGGGCACCTGGAACGCCGAGATCGAGAAGATCGAGATGGATGGCCCGTTCGCGGCGGGCACGCAGATCACGATGACGCCGCCCGGGGACGACCCGGTACTGCTGCGCATCGCCGAGGCGGTCGAGGACGAACTCTTCGTCGACGAGGCGCGCTTCAACGGCCTGCTGCTGCGCACCATGCACCGGATCGACCGGATCGACCAGGACCGGATCCGCGTGGCGTACCGGATGGAGATCACCGGCACCGGTGCCGACGAGGTCGGCCCGCAGATCGGCCCGGGCATCACCGCCGACTGGCCCGAGACAATGGCCTCGCTGGCCGAGCTGGCGCTGCGCTGATGCCCCTCAGCCCCGGCGACAGCCCCGGATTCCTGCTGTGGCACGCCACCCTGCGCTGGCAGCGCGACATCGCCGCAGCTCTGGCCCCGTTCGATCTCACCCACGTGCAGTTCGTGCTGCTCTCCTGCACCTGGTGGCTCAACACCCAGGGCGAGCATCCCAACCAGCTGGCCCTCGCCCGCCAAGCCGGCACCGACGTCAAGATGACGTCCCAGGTACTACGCACCCTGGAAAACAAGGGACTCATCGAGCGTGAAGTCGACCCGGCCGACACCCGCGCCAAACGACTGCGCGTCACCGACACCGGCGCCGACCTGGCCCCACGCGCGATCGCCGCTGTTGAGAGCGCCGACGCGCGGTTCTTCCAATCGGTGCCCCTCGACGACGCGGTAGCCCTGCTCGGCCGTCTGGCCCATCCCGAAACCTGAAACGCCCTCACCGACCACCGCAGGCCACCGAACCCGAACCCACCGGTCGGTGGCATCTACAGGCCAGCCCCACTGCCCCAAAAGGAACGGCTAAAGAAGGCGGCCTATGGTCACAAGACGCCGCATCAGGCCCGGCAGCGGGCATCCCCGTGCTGGACCTGTACGCCCGCACCTTCGGCGGCGAACCCCCTGGGCGAGGACGAGTACGTCACCTCCAGCGGCGAAAGGACCTCCACCCAAGCCCGCTGCCGCTACCACCCGACCCTGGCCCCGGGCCAGGCCCGGGCGATGCGCGTCAACCACGAGTACGGCCGCAGCGGCGCGCTGGCCTACCAGGCCGCCTACGACGTCCACCGCGCGAAGGTCTTCGGCCGCTGCGAACCCAAGACCGGCCTCGGCCCCTTCATGAACCTGGCGGGTCCACGTGAGTCGAGATCAACCCTCCTGGTGAGCTCGGAGGACGAGCATGGACCGGCCCTCGACCTCTACCTCGCTGCCGCCCTTGATCAGTGGCCGGAACTCGGTGTACGGGATGGCGGTGTCCACCTCCACTGCCCACCACGGATCGAGTTCCTCGGGAACGGTGAAGCCGAGAGCCTGGCTGTGGGCGTTGAAGAGGAGGAGGAACGAGTCGTCCTCCACCCGCAGGCCCCGCAGGTCCGGTTCCGTGATGGCACTGCCGTTGAGATGGACCATCAGGGACCTGGCGAAGCCGGTGTCCCAGTCGGTGTCGGTCATCTCCCGCCCGGCAGGGGTGAACCAGGTGATGTCCTGCACCGCCTCGCCGGATGGCTGGGCCGCCCGTCCCCTGAAGAACCGTCGCCGACGGAAGACCGGGTGCTCGCGGCGCAGGGAGATCAGTTTGCGGGTGAAGTCGAGCAGCTCGCTGCCTTCGGTGACCTGTGCCCAGTCGATCCAGGTCAGTTCGTTGTCCTGGCAGTAGGCGTTGTTGTTGCCGCGCTGGGTGCGGCCGAGTTCGTCCCCGTGCAGCAGCATGGGGACGCCCTGGGAGAGCAGCAGGGTGGCGAGGAGGTTGCGCTGCTGGCGGGCGCGGAGGGCGAGAATGCCGCGATCGTGGGTGAGACCTTCCGCGCCGCAGTTCCACGAGCGGTTGTGGTCCTCGCCGTCGCGGTTGCCCTCGCCGTTGGCCTCGTTGTGCTTGCCGTTGTACGAGACGAGGTCGCGCAGGGTGAAGCCGTCGTGCGCGGTGACGAAGTTGACCGAGGCGTAGGGCCGGCGGCCGTCGTTCTGGTACAGGTCGGAGGAGCCGGTGAGACGGGAGGCGAATTCACCGAGCGTGCCGCCCTCGCCGCGCCAGAAGTCGCGTACGGTGTCGCGGTACTTGCCGTTCCACTCGGTCCACAGCGGTGGGAAGTTCCCGACCTGATAGCCGCCGTCGCCGACGTCCCAGGGCTCGGCGATGAGCTTCACCCGGGAGATGACCGGGTCCTGCTGGACGAGGTCGAAGAACGACGACAGCCGGTCCACCTCGTGGAACTGGCGGGCCAGGGTGGCGGCCAGGTCGAAGCGGAAGCCGTCGACGTGCATCTCGGTCACCCAGTAGCGAAGCGAATCCATGATCAGTTGCAGGGTGTGCGGGTGGTTCATCCGCAGGCTGTTGCCCGTACCGGTGGTGTCCCAGTAGAAGCGGGGATCCTCCGGGGACAGGCGGTAGTACGCCGCGTTGTCCAGTCCCCGCAGGGACAGAACGGGCCCGAGGTGGTTGCCCTCGGCCGTGTGGTTGTAGACGACGTCGAGGATGACTTCGATCCCCGCTTCGTGCAGGGCCTTGACCATCGAGCGGAACTCCTGCACCTGTTCGCCCCGCTGCCCGGACGAGCAGTAGGCGTTGTGCGGGGCGAAGAAGCCGATGGTGTTGTACCCCCAGTAGTTGGACAGTCCCCGCTCCACCAGTGCGTGGTCCTGGACGAACTGGTGGACCGGCATCAACTCCACCGCGGTGACACCCAGCTTGACGAAGTAGTCGAGCATGGCCGGGTGCGCCAGTGCGGCGTACGTGCCGCGCATCGCCTCCGGTATCGCCGGGTGCGTCCGCGTCATGCCCTTCACATGGGCCTCGTAGATGACGGTCTCGTGATACGGGGTGTGCGGTGGGTGGTCGTTGCCCCAGTCGAAGAAGGGGTTCACCACCACCGACTTCGGCGCGTACGGCGCCGAGTCGAGGTTGTTGCGTCGGCCGGGATCGTCGAAGTGGTAGGGGAACAGCGCCTCGTTCCACTCGACCCCGCCCTCGATCGCTCTGGCGTAAGGGTCCAGCAGCAGCTTGCTCGGGTTGCAGCGCTGACCCCACTCGGGCCGGTACGGGCCGTGGACGCGGAACCCGTAGCGCCGGCCCGGGCCGACGTCCGGCAAGTAGACGTGGTGGACGAAGCCGTCCACTTCCTTCAGCGCGATGCGCTCCTCGGTGCCGTCCTCGTCGAAGAGACACAGCTCCACGCGCTCCGCTACTTCGGAGAACACGGCGAAGTTCGTCCCGGCACCGTCGAAGGCCGCGCCCAAGGGCGACATCTGTCCCGGTCGCGGGCCTACCTCGATGCTTTCCTGCCAGATACGCACGTCACGCCCCTCCCCAACACGGATGGTGAGCAGCCCCGCCTCGTGCGTTCCCTTTTGCCCTCCTCCCCGGTAAGCATGCGCATGGCGCCCTGTACGGCCGAGGGTGATCAGAGCGGCTACGCGGGCAGCGAATGGCGCGGCACGAGGTACCCGGGCCTCGTCGGCGGTGCTGTGCGGGGCATCATCGGTGCTCTGGTCGCCGTACCGGCTGCCGTTGCCATCGGCCTCCTGCTGGACGAGTACGTCTTCCCCGCACCGACGCATCCGGACCGCCCGAGTCCTACCAGCGTGACCGACCCGGCTCAGGCGTGGCTTCTGTGAGTTCGGGTTCCAGGCCCTCGCTCACCGGGATGTGCCCCAGACCGGCCTCGATACGCCACGCTTCGAAGGCCCAGGTGGTGACGGCGACGACGGCCAGGCCGAGAAGCCAGCCGCCCAGCACGTCGCTGAACCAGTGCACACCGAGGGCGACTCTGGTGAAGCCGACGCCGAGCACGCTGAACACGGCGACGCCCCGGCAGGCAGTCCGCCAGACCTTCGGTACCAGGGGCAGGAGCACCAGGATGAAGATGGCGAAGGAGGTCGTGGCCGTCAGGGCGTGACCGGAGGGGAAGGAGTAGCCCGGGGCGTGCGCCACCGGGTCCCGCAGAGCCGGGCGGGCACGTTCCACCACCGCCTTGACCAGCACGCCGATCAGGCCGCCGGCCACGGCGGTCGCCGCCGCCCAGGCGGCCAGGCGCCACGCCCTGCGGTGCAGCAGCCAGGCGGTCAGGGCTGCGACGGCCAGGCGGAGAGTGACGGGGTCCCAGACCCGGTCGGACAGCAGGTGCAGGACGGCGGTCCAGGACGGGTGCCGGACGGCGATGTCGTGCAGGCGCTGTGCGGCGCCGATGTCGATGCGCCGCAAGGGTGTCCACTGCGCCTCGACCAGTACGAGGATCAACGCGAAGGGAACCGCGGCCGCAGCGGCGACGGCTGTGGAGGCCAGCAGCCGTGCGCCGAACCTACGGTCGGCCTGTCGGCGACGTTCACTGAGCTGCCGTAGGGCGGTCAGCGTGCCCATTCAGACTCCTGGATCTTCTTGGACGGGGCCGGGACGACGACCGCGTGCCGCTTCCAGCTGGGCGGCGAAGGACAGTCCGAGGAACAGGGCGATCGAGGTCAGGTAGGCCCACAGCAGCAGCGACATGAAGGCGCTCAGTGGGCCGTAGACGGTGTCGAAGGAGCCGCTGAGGTTGAGGTAGAGGCTCAGCAGCCAGGTCAGTGTCATCCACAGCACCAGGTACACGGCCGCACCGAAGGCGAGCCAGGTGTAGCCGGGCTGCCTGCGGCGTGGGGAGCGGCGGAAGACGGCGCTCGCGGAGATCAACGCCAGCAGCAGTCCGAACGGCCAGCGCAGGATGTCCCAGGCCTTCTGGGCGCTGCCGCCGAGGTGGTAGACCGTGACCGCCGCCGAGGCCAGGTCGTCACCGGCGACCAGGGCGACGAACCCGAGGCCGAGCGGAAGACCGGCGCTGACGGACATGACCAGACCGCGCAGGTACTTGTGGTGGAAGACGCGATCGCGTTCGTTGCCGTAGATCCGGTTGGCGCCACGTTCGATCTGGCCCATGGCGGTGGTGACGTTGACCAGGGAGAACGCGGCGCCGAACCAGAGGGCGACCTCTGCGCCGGCGGCCGACGTGCGGCGACTGCCGTCGAGCGCGCTGTCGACGACGCCGGCGCTGGGACCCTGTGCCATCCGGTGGATCGTCAGTTCGGCGAGCCTGCCGGCCTTCTCGGTGTGGAGAGTGGTGGACAGACCGACGAAGGCGATGACCAGGGGGATCACCGCGAGTACCGTCTGTAGGGCGAGAGCCCGGGCGTGAGTGAAGCCGTCGGCGTAGCGGAAGCGTAGGAAGGCATCGCGCAACAGCGACCAGCCGCCGTAACGGCGCAGTGCGGCCCAGGCCTCGTCGGCGGACAGTTCTTCTCCGCTCATGTCCCGTGTCTCCGGGACCTTGGTGGCGGTACCCATTCATTCCCCCCGCGCCGGCAGCAGCATGGTCAGGGCGCCCGGCCTGACCTCTGCGGTCAGGCGGCGGCCGCATGCGATGGGATCGCCGTCGAGTTCGCGGGGCTGAGCGTCGTCGAAGGTGATCTCGGCACGCCGGAAGGCGAAGAACTCCACGGATGCGCCGTCCGTGCGGCCGTTCTGAGCGGGAACCGAGGCCGCGGCTGACGGTGGTTCCACGGTTCTGCCTCGCACCAGCGTCCATACGGCGCGCATCCAGCCGCTCGCCCCTCGAGGGTCCAGGATCAGCAGGTTGAGCCGTCCGTCGTCGGGGCGGGCACCCGGCAGCAGCGTCATACCGCCCTGTACGGCGCTGATATTGCCGAGAAGCACCATACGAGCCGTACGGCGCAGGGCCGGCGCGTCGTCGAGGCGGATGCTCACCCCCATCCGAGGGGTGCGCAGCACGCGGAGAACCGCCACGGCGTAGGCGGGCCAGCCCAGCACGGATTTGGTGCGGGTGCTGTGATTGGCGCGCTCCAGCATCGCGGCGTCGAGGCCGGCCCCGCACATGGCGGCGAAGTGGGTGGCGGCCAGGCCGTCGCCCTCGATGCGGCCGAGGTCGACGCGGTGCGTCGTACCGCGCAGCGCGGCATCGAGGGCGTCGGCGGGGGACAGCGGCAGGCCGAGGTTGCGGGCGAGGAGGTTGCCGGTCCCGCAGGGCACCAGGACGACAGGGACCTCGCTGCCCGCCAGGGCGTCGGCAGCAGCCCGAAATGTGCCGTCGCCGCCGCAGACCACCACGAGCACCGCACCTCGGCGGACAGCGTCGGCCGTCTGGCCACCCCCTGGGTCGTCGGCGGAGGTCTCCATGAATACCGGTGCGTCATAGCCGTGTCGTTCCAGGACCCGGCTCAGGGCGTCACGGGCGGTCCGGTCGGTGACGGTGGGATTGAAGATCACGGCGGCGTGACCGGGCGGCCGCCCCGCGCGGTCGGAGACGGCGGGGAGCGGGGAGGCGGCGGGCGGAGCAGTGACGAGTCCGTCCGTGAGCAGGGCGCGTCCGACGATCAGCAGGGACAGGCCGCCGTTCACGAGCCCGCCCACGACATCGGTGGGGTGGTGCATGCCCCGGTACAGCCGGGCGAGGCCCACCGCGACGGGGATGAGGAACAGCAGGCCGGCCACGACTCTCCGCCAAGGACCGTGCAACCGGGACAGCACCAGCACCGCCAGGCCGCCATAGAGCGCCGTGGCCGCACCCGTGTGACCGGAGGTGTAACTGGAGGTGGGCAACGAACCGTCGAGACGGTGCACGTCCGGACGGTGACGGTCGACCGCCACCGTGATGACCAGGAAGACCAGCGACTGCAACGACACGGCGACAGCGAGGAAGGCTGTCTGCCGCCACATCGGCAGCCTGGGGATCAGGATCAGGCCCAGGCAGCTCAACAGAGTCACGGCGATCACCGTCGGGGTGTTGCCGGCCTTCGACGCGACCGAGGACAGCGCGGTGAAAGAGCCTGTGCGCATCCGTTCGAATGCCTCATTGACCTTGTCCTCGACCGTCAGAGGCCATAGACCGTGGGCGGGTCCGGTGATGAGCAGGCCGATGCCCACCATCAACGCCGCCTGACAGGCGGTCAGTCTGCCGATCCATGCAGCGGACCAGCCGATTCCGTGCGGCACTGCGGAGTGGCCGCTCCTGGCGACGCAGGGGTGGTGCTCAGGTCTTTCTCCGGGTAACTCGGCAGGTGTCCCCGATACAGCGGTCGGCATCCGTACCCCCTGATCAACATCTCGCGGAATCTTCCGCCGGAGGTCGTCCTCTGGCTCACCGCCGTATGCCCGCTCTGCTCGGAAGCAGGCAGGCGCGCTGAAGTTCGCGAAGGGGGACGGGCGTTGGCCGGCGCGGCGGCGCCTGGGGCGCCGAACGTGCCGGTGACTGCCACTCTCCACGACACCGTGCGGAACCAGATCTGACTCGAGATCGTTCAGATCGAGTCGATGCGCCCGCCCTGACGCCCTCACACCCCCACGACGTGCGCCATCAGGACGGCGACGAGTGCGTGGACGACGTCGGGCGTCCGCCGTTCCCCGGAAGCGGCGCAGCCGCCCGGTACAGCACCTTGGACACGCTGATCAGCTCGCGTTGCTCCTTGCCCGAACCGACCATGGGCCGCGACCCGTTGAGCGGCACCTGTGCGGTCTCCGGCAGAAACCGTACGGTGACCAGGCCGATCACACCGGCCAGTATGAGGTAGTAGGCGGGCATGAGGTCGTCCCCCGAGGCGCTGATCAGCGCTTCGGTCACCAGCGGCGTGGTACCGCCGAAAGCCGCGACCGCGATGTTGAAACCGATGCCCATCGCGGCATAGCGAACGGCCGTGGGGAACAGGGCCGGCAGCGTGGCCGCGCTCGGTGCGGCGAAGCAGGCCAACAACGAGGAGAGGATCAGTACGCCGAGGACCGGCAGCCAGATGCCGTGTGCCTTGACCAGCTGGAAGGACGGTACGGCGAGCACGATCATGGCAGCCGACGAGATCCCGTAGACGGGCCGCCGTCCGATCCGATCACTGAGCCGTCCGACGAAGGTGATCAGCAGAGCGATCCACACCATGCCGATCAGCACGAGGAGGTCGGCCGAGCCACTGGACCGGTGGAGGGTCTCCGTCTGGTACGTCGGCAAGAACCCGGTGACCATGTAGTTGGTGACGTTGTAGAGCAGCACCAGACCCATGCAGATGAGCAGTGGGCGCCAGTGCCGCGTGACGATGGTCCTGAACTCGCTGCCCGCGGACTGCTGGGCGACGGTCTTTTTGTGTCCGTCCAGTTGCTGCTGGAACGCCGGCGATTCTTCCAGCTTGAGCCGCATGTACAGGCCGATCACACCGAGCGGCCCGGCGATCAGGAACGGCAGACGCCATCCCCACGTGAGCATCTGGTGGTCGGTGAGCAGCAGATGCAGGGTGGTGACGAGCGCGGAGCCGAGTGCGTAGCCGACGAAGGTGCCGAAGTCGAGCCAGCTGGAGAGGAAGCCGCGGCGCCGGTCCGGTGAGTACTCGGCGACGAACGTGGTGGCCCCGCCGTATTCCCCACCGGTGGAGAATCCCTGCACCATTCGGGCCAGCAGGAGCAGGATCGGGGCGGCGATGCCGATCGTCGCGTAGCTGGGGATGAGACCGATGGCGAACGTGCCCACGGCCATCATGATCATGGTGGTGGCCAGCACCTTCTGCCGGCCGACGCGGTCGCCGAGTGGCCCGAAGACAAGCCCGCCGAGCGGGCGGACCACGAAGGCCGCCGCGAAGGTGGCGAACGACGAGATCACCTGGGCGCTGGGGGACGCGCCGGGGAAGAAGACCTTGCCGATGACCGCGGCCAGATAGCTGTAGACGCCGAAATCGAACCACTCCATGCAGTTGCCGAGCGCCGACGCGCCGACCGCGCGCCGCAGCAGTGCCGGCTCGACGACCTGCACGTCATCGACGCGGAAAGCCCGCTTGTTGCGTCGCAGTCTCTGCAAGAGCTCGTCGCGGACCTGCCGCGGCAACTCGACCGGCTTCTGCAACCTTGCCGGCCCGGCTTCGTCCATTGTGTCGGGTACGGTCTCGGCCACCTTGCCACCCTCTTCCACGACCACACGTTTTGCTGAAGCGATCTCTGGGGCGAATGTGAACACCCCGCACAGGATCTGCTGCCCGAGAAGATCGAAGTCACGCACGTGTCAACGGTGACCACGCATACCTCGGGCACCACCGCGACCCGGCCGCCCGTGAGGCCGCCTTCATTCCTCCGGGCGGCGACGACGGCAGCGGGATCCGCACGGTGTCGGCATAGCGGCGCTGGTTCAGCCGGCGAGATGTTTCAGCTCCTCGACTCCGTGGGCGCCGGTGAGTTCGGCCAAGTCCACGAAGCCGGTCTCATCCCGGCCGGAGCCCCTGTGCGCGTCGACGGCCGGGGCACACCCGGGGGTGGCGTCAGGCGGCCAAGACCTGGGGCGTTGTGGCGGTCGTAGAGCGGTTTCCTCGCAGCTGTTGCAGGAGGGCGTCGGCCGCCAAGAGCGCCTGGTCCACGGACCGGGTGCCGGTGATGACGCACAAGGTGTAGGAGGCATCTTCCAGTTCCCGGCTCATGGAGCCGGTGGGCTGCCGTTCATGGTTGAGGCGGGCTGCCGCGAAACGGGCCAATACCGCACGCAGTTCCTTCTCCGCCGGCAGCAACACTGCGACGCCCTCCCTCGTCAGGCAGGCCACTTCCAGGGCCCGCTATATCCGTGAGCGCTCACCCGACAGGTGGCACCCCCAGCCGAAATGGAGCACACCTCTCTCCGGTGACTCGTGTGCCCCCGCAGACGCACCGTAAGCATCGCCCGCCGCGACGTACCCTGCACAAGGACAGGGCGGCCGGCGTGGCCATTCCTACCGGTCGGAGGGCACCACTGGTCCCCGGGCGATCAGGACGTCGGCTTCGCGGCGCCAGCCGAGGGCGGAGTACAGGCGCTGGCCTTCCTCACTGGCGATGAGCAGACCGGTACGGGCGCCCTGGGCCTCGGCGGCTTCCGCCAGAGCGCTCATCATGGCGCGGCCCAGGCCTCGTCGCCGGTGCGCCGCGTCCGTCTCGATGCGATCGGCGATCGCGTCATCGCCGACCACGGCGATGGTGCCGCGCGCCGCCACCGCTCCGGAGGAGTCGTGGAGGGTCACGACCGTAACTGGTCCCTGCACGCGGACCTCGCGCTCGTACGGCGCGACGGGCGCGTGCTGCGGGTGCTCGGCCAGACCGGTCCTCATGAACCACTCCGACCGGTGCAGCAACTCCAGTCCGGCGGTGCCGACTGCGGCTTCGACGGCGCCCGGGCGCAGCGTGGGTACCGTGAGCCAGGTGGTCTTGCTCGCGGTGGCGACGGCTGCTGCCAGCCGTGCCAGGGACTCAGGGTTTTCGTCCGCGCGGAGTGCGAAGACCTCGGCCTCGCGGCCGGGTTGATCGCACTCGGACCGCAGGCCGTCCCCGGCGGGCCCGACCGGCTCGGCCTCGGGCAGGGAGCGGGCCACGGTCCAACCGTTCACCCAGCGTCGTATCAGCTCTGAGTCGATCTTCGTCATCCGGTGATTAGAGCATGACGGCAACAGGTGGACAGGCGAATAACCCTCCCCGGCCGGCCACCGCCGGGGGACGCCGCCCTCCCTTCCCATGTGCCCGAACCACAGGCTCCCAGCCCGACACAGGCGTCCTTCAGCCGACGACGAAGGCCGTGAGGACGAGCGACACCAGGGGGCAAGGGCGCCGGGGAACGTGCCATCGTGAACAGCGGGTAGTGCCCTCCAGTGAACTCGGCAGCCGGCGCTGGACGCGTTGCGACGGCAGGCGCCGGGCTGCGTCCCCTGTCGGCCGCACGCGATCCGCGGGCTCTTGGAGCAGCCCCATCCGTCAGGCTGTGTTTTCGGCGGCACTCGGAGCGGGTGTGCTTACAGTCAGGGGGTGGTTGGCGAGTTCTTCGCGGAGTGCGGGGACGAGGGTGAAGCGGGCGGTGTGGGGTACTTCGTCGCGCATCTCCCGCTCCGGGTGCGGCACGGGCTACCGGCCGGGGCTTCACGGTCATTCAGGGGAACGCGGTGCGCGGTCGTCGTTTTGCCGTTGAGCCGGGGGACGGACAGGAGCAGCTCCCGGGCGCGGGCTTCCCAGGGGGACGGACGGTCAGCGGAACAGACGGAAGAATCCGCGCACCTGCTTGACGAGCGACTCCGGCTGCTCCAGCGCGGCGAAGTGGCCGCCGTGCGGCAGCTCCTCGAACCAGCGCAGGTCGGTGAACCGCAGCTCGGCCTCCCGCCTCGACGGGCGGGTTATGTCGCGCGGGTAGACCGACAGTCCGGATGGCGCGGTCACCTTGTCCCGGAAGTTGGCGAAGCTCTCCCAGTACAGGCGCGCCGACGACGTGGCCGACGCGGTGAACCAATAGACCGAGATCGCGTCGAGGATCGTCTGCCGCGACAACGCGTCCTCGGGATGGCCGTCGTTGTCCGTCCACGCCCAGAACTTCTCGGCGATCCAGGCTGCCTGCCCGGCCGGGGAGTCGGTGAGGCCGTAGCCGAGCGTCTGCGGCCGGGTCGCCTGGATCGCCGAGTATCCCCGGCCGGTGCGCTGCATCTCCTTCTCGGCCTCGAGATTCGCCCGCTCCGCGGGCGTCGGGTCGTCGAACGTGCCCGCCGCCACGGATCCCAGGTTCAGGTGGACGCCGGCGACCCGCTCGGGCGCCACCTCGCCCAGCGCCGCGGACACCGCCGAACCCCAGTCACCGCCCTGCGCGCCGTACCGTTCGTAACCCAGCGAGACCATCAACGTGTCCCAGGCGCGCGCGATCCGAGTGATGCCCCATCCGGTGGTCGACGGCTTGTCACTCCAGCCGTACCCGGGCAACGACGGCGCGACCACGTGGAACGCGTCCGCCGGGTCACCGCCGTGCGCGCGGGGGTCGGTCAGCGGGCCGAGGACCTCCAGGAATTCGAGCACCGAACCCGGCCACCCGTGCGTGAGCACGAGCGGGAACGCGTCCGGCTCCGGCGAGCGGACGTGCAGGAAGTGGATGCCCAGCCCGTCGATGGTGTCGCGGTACTGCGGGAAAACGTTCAGCCGCTCGGCGAACCCGAAGTCGTAGTCCTCGGCCCAGCTGCGGCACAGCTCCTGTGCATACGCCAGCGGCAGCCCCTGTGACCAGTCGTCCACCGGCTCGCGCTCGGGCCACCGTGTCCGTCGCAGTCGTTCACGCAGTTCCGCGATCTCGGCTTCGGTGACCCTGACCTCGAATGGCTCGGCGGGCATGGCAAGGCTCCTTGCTGGTCGAGGCGTTGCCGGAACAGTTGCAGGTGGACTGTCAGCGCGGGCTCCCACGCGTCGTACCGGGTTCGGGGCGGCGGCCGGCGGTGGGGCGCCGGGTCAGGCTGAGGACGAGTCCGGACAGGGGGAGTGCCGCGAGCACGGCGAGGGCCACCGGCACCGGCACGATGCCGGACAGACCCGCGACAGCGGCTGGACCGATCCCGCCGCCCAGGGCGTTCATGAAGTTGAGCAGGCCCTGTGCGGTGTCGCGGTCGTCCGCGGCGACCAGATTAGTCCGGCCGCCAGGAAGCCGCGGGATGCGATCACCCGTCGGGGCACGAACCCGTCGGGCGTGCTGCGCACGCGCCACCACAGTCCCACGGCGGCGAGCACCCCGGCGGCGGCCACGACGAGCGTGACCGGAGCGGGCAGGCCGACCGAGTGTGCCTGCAGCAACGTGATCAAGGAGCCGGCGAGTACCGACAGTACGGCCGCGCCGACGACATCGAGTCGCCCGGTCGCGCCGTTTCGCTCGCCGCTACTGCTCCGCGCCGGCGCGCGCCTGCTCGGCAATGCGGCCGGCAGGAGGGGTAGGGCGAGGGCCGGGATCGCGAGCACGGCACGCCACCCGAGCCATGCGGTCACCGCTCCGCCCAACAGTGTCCCGCACCCCGACGCCCTCGCGCCGGCGGCCGCGATGATTCCCAGGGCGCGGATCCGTTGCCGCCCGGGAAGGGCGGTGGCCGCGGCAAAGACGGCGATCACGGTCGTGCCCGCCCCGGCGCCTCCGATCAGTCGGCCGACGATCACGACGGACAGTGTCGGCCCGGCTCCGGCGAGCGCGGAGCCCGCGGCGAGCGTCACCACCCCGGCGACGAGGACCTGGAAGGGGCTCCAGCGGACCATCAGCCGGCCCGCCACCGGCATCGCGAGCGCGGAGGTGAGGGACCAGGCGGCGAGAATCCATGCGGTGGCCCCGAACGGCACCGCGAGTGCGCGGCCGATGGCCGGCAGGGCCACCGACGGCGCTCCCAGTGCCACGTACATCGGCAGCACCAGCATCCCCAAAGTCAGCCCCAGCCGACGCCCGTCCGGGGCGTCGAATCGCTCCGGTGCAGGGGCCCCTCCGGACGGGATCGTCTGCGGCGGCGTCCCCTGCCGAGTATGCATGTGACATGCTAAAGCCCCTTTGCGTGTAACATTACGAGGCAGTGCGGAGACACGTCAAATGCGGGACGCGTATCACAGTCCATGGGCGGTCCAGACGGCCGTCGACCTGGCCAACACCTTGAGGCCGGTCAAGGGCGAGGACGCGCTCGAGACCGTGGAGCAGTTGCGGGACTTCCTCGACGCCCATCCCGCGGCCGAGCCGCTGAGTTCGGCAGCGAACCAAGGGACCGGTCCGCGGCATCTCACCCACTCCGACCTGGCGGAAGTCCGCGCGTTGCGCGAGACGGTGCGTCAGGTGCTCGAACGAGCCAACACGGACGCGGTCGAAGCTGCGGCTCTGATCAATGCTGGTCTGCGTCGCAGCCGCGCCACCCCGGTACTGCGCCACGAGGGCGACCGCTGGTGGACCGAGGTGACCTCCGACACCGACCACTGCGCGGCGCACCTTGCCGCAACTACGCTCAGCGCGCTTGCCTCTGTGATCGCCACACTCGGTCCCGATCGACTCGGCGTATGTGCGGGGCCGACCTGCCGGGCCACTTTCGTGGACCTCTCGCGCAACGGCTCGAAGCAGTACTGCACCCGAACCTGCGCACACCGGGCCAGCGTCGCGGCCTACCGGAGCCGGCGCAGCCCGCGTTGAGCGCCGGCACCTGACCCCGCCAAGCCGGCGCCGGGGTTTCGTCCGATCCCGCCTTCGGCGAACTTGTTCGTGCCTCCGAGGGCGTTCCTCGCGATGCGATCTGCATCGCGGCGAAAGCCGCAACGCAGGCCCAAGGCCGCAAGATCTCCGTTCCGACGTGACCAACGACTCCGAGCCGCGGCCAAGTTCGCCGCCGAGCACTCCCCGACTGTGACCGCGCACCTGTTCCAGGCCGAGATTCCCGCGGCCGCCGACGTACGCGTCACCGTGGTCGGCGGACGGTGATGACGGGTGATGGCGGTGGCGGCGAGGTCGAAGAAGGGGTTGATCACAACAGTGCGGCGTTCGTCGCGCATGCCGAAGCGATGCGCAAGGACGTGATGATTCGGCTCGTGGCCGACCGCCTCGCCGGCGAGGAGATCGAACCAGGCGGTCCCATCGACGCCGAAGCAGCTCGCCATCGCCGCCTCGCCGACGATCTCAAGAATGATTGATCACTTCTCGGCCGGGCGCGGTCAGCGGCGCGAGGAGGCTGTCGACGACGCGGCGGACCTTCGCGGCCGCCGTGTCGTCGCCCAGGCGCATCGCGGTGTTCGCGGCGGTGAGGACGGCGTCGATCTGGAACGCTGTGAGGTCGGCATCGAGGCCGGCACTCGTCCCCGCGTCGTCGATGGCGTGTCGCAGCTCGGCGGCGATGCGGTCGCGCCAGGCCCGTTGCTGGCCGGCCAGCATGTCCCGCACCGGGCCCGGCCGGCTGTCGAACTCGGGCAGGTTCGCCGCCCAGAAGCAGCCGCCCGGGAACAGCGGCTGCTCGGCGTAGGCGAGCCAGTGCTCGACTAGGGCGCGCAGCCGCTCGGCGCCCTGGGGTCGGGTCAGCGCGGGGCGGATCACGGCCTCCTCGAAGGCCTCGCGTGCCGCCTCGATCACGGCCAGTTGGAGCTTCTCCTTCGTGGAGAAGAGCGTCTGGACGCTGCTCTTGCCCACGTTCAGGTCCGTCGCGAGCCGACCGAAGCTGAGCCCGTCGAGCCCCTCCAACGACGCCGTGTCGACGGCGTGCCGCACGATCGTCCGTCGCGACCGCAGACCTCGAAGCAGGCGCCCGTCCTGCACATCCTCGCTCACCTGCCTCATTGTGCCACCCCCTTGCGAAAAACGTACGTACGACCGTACGTTTTCTTCGTGAACACCCATCAGATGTTCGAGCTCGCCCAGGCGTTGGCGCACGCCAAGAGCCGTCAGGACCTGCCCGCGGCGCTCCGGCTCCTGCACCGGGACGTACTGCTGGAGTCGCCACCCTTCGGCACCAAGGCCCGCGGCCTGCCCGACAACGAGAAGGCGCTGGCACGCTTCTTCGCGTCCTTTCCCGACTACGAGGTCACCCTCGACGGGCACGCCGGCAACGACGACACCCTGGCCTGCTGGGGCACGGCACGCATGACCATGACCGGTGACCGGTTCGGCGTGACGCCCAACGGCAGGCGCGCCGAACTGCCGGTGTTCCTCCAGTTCACCTTCGCTGACGGCCTGATCGCCGGCGAGCGGTTCTTCCTCGACCTCGCGGAGCTGTGCGCCCAGTCGGGCGTCTCCACCGACCAGGTCCGGCACACCCTGCTGGGAGGCAGCGCATGACCCCCGACCCCCGCACGAAGACCATCGGCGAGATCACCACGTGCCACCTCTTCGACCTCGTCATCGACCTGAGCCCCCGACTGGACTTCGGCACCGGCCCGCTCGGCCGCAGAACCCTCTTCGGCGACACGGGAGGCACCTTCCACGGACCGCGCCTGCACGGCGCCGTGCTCCCGATCGGCGGCGACTGGGCACTGCTCCGCCCCGACGGGACGCTGTCACTGGACGTGCGCCTCACCCTGCGCACCCACGACGGCGCCCTGGTGTACATGAGCTACGGCGGCCGCTGGGTCACCCCGCCCGAATTGCGGGCCGACATCGCCGATCCGGCCAAGAGGTACGACATCGATCCGGCCCGGTACTACTTCCGCACCAACCCGCTTTTCGAGACCGGATCGCAGAAGTACGCATGGCTGAACGACATCGTCTGCGTCGGAGTGGGTTACCTCATCGAAGGCGGGATCGCCTACAAGGTCGCCCAGGTCGAATGAGCCGGTTCTTCAGAGCGAAGTACGTCGGCTGGAACGGCCGGCAGTGAACCACGCTGGCCGAGTTGCGTGCCAGCGGCCGGCGCCGTCGGCTCGACGAGGAGGCCTCCGGGGTGATCGGGAGCGGCACGGAGCCTCGGTGGGCGGCTCAGCGGGCGCTGCCGGTCCACTCGCCGTCCGGCAGCGTGCTGCGGGACGGCGTGGGTTCCCTGCCCGCTGGGGTGGCCTGGTGCCGGCCGGGCGGACGGCAGTCCGTATAGCAGGCGGCGGCCGAGCTGGGGGGCTGCTGGGCTGCTGCTGGTTACTGGATCAGTTGGTGCTGCCCTGTCGTGCAGGTCCTGGCAGGGCCGTCCTGACCGTGGCGCTCGGTCCGCGGGCGGGGCGCGCTGCGCCGCGCGGTGAAGCACTCCCGACTCGGGTTCTGGCACAGCTTCTGTGCAGCGGCCACTCTGTGTATTTGCTGCGGCTGCTCGGTCGTAATTGCTGGGCGGTCGCGGTCACGAGTCTCGTACGGTGCCGAGATGTTGACTGTACGAGCTATGACGGAAGCTGGTGTCCCGGCGGCCGCATCAGCTGGCCCTCACTCATCGAGTCCGGAATCGGCCGTATGCTCCTCGAGGCCGTGCACGCTCATGCGGACGGCTTCAGCGGCTGACGGCGCTGTCCAGGCTGACGACTACGACGGAGTATCCGTAACCGAAGTTCGTTACCGGCGCACGCTGTAGAACACGTACGGAATGAGCTCGCCGGAAGTCAGGCGAGGAGAACCCGTTTCGGCAGCAGAGGAAAGCCCGCGCGGCCGAACATCTGCCGTTTGAGCATCTTGATCCGATTGACATCACCTTCGACGACGCCTGACTTGCAGGGCAGCGTGAGTCCGGCGATGACGGCGTCGCGGTCGCGGTCGATGCCGGCGGCGAGCGTGTGGAGGCTGGGTAGGTCGTCCTGACGGACGGCATGGAGCCAGTCCTCAGGCGCTCGCCCTTGCGGCCGGTGACCATGGCCGCGAAGGAACGGACGTGCCAGGTCAGGGCGTCGAGTTCGGGGCAGTGAGCCCGACCGGCCTTGAGCTCGGGATGCTCGGATTCGGTGAGGGTTTCCGGGTTCCGGAGTTCGCCGACGCCGCGACGCCGTGCACGACGCCTGTGACAGAACGAAGACGTCGCAGTGGACCTCTCGTAACTCGGTGTGGGATACAAATATCTTCGACCGCATGAACCGTGCCAGTCCTGGGGGAACACCGTGAAGTACACCCGCGTCACTGCTCTCGCCGCCATCGGTGTGGCCGCCGCCCTCTCGCTCACCGCCTGTGGCAGCGACGGCTCCGGAAAGGACTCGTCGCCCAAGAGGTCCTCGGCTTCCTCGGCCTCCTCGTCGTCGGAGAGCGACTCGAAGGCCGAGGGCGGTTCGGGCTCGGGCAGCTCGACGGCCGGCAAGGCAACGGCGGGCTCCAGCAACGCACAAGGCGGCTCCAGCCAGGCGGCCTCCGGCAAGGGCACCGAGGCCGGCGCCGGGGGCGGTGCGAAGGAGGCCGGCGGCAAAGTCCCCTTCTGCAAGACCGCAGACCTGGCCATCGCTGCCAGGAACGCCGCGCCCGACAAGACCTCCGGGAGGATCGACATCACCATGACCAACCGGGGGACGACCACTTGCTCGGCGACGGGCTTCGCGGGCGTCGACATCAAGGATGCCGACCACACTTCGAGCCCCATCAAGCGCGGCCACGCCCAGCCGCGTCTCACGATCCTGAAGCCCGGCGACGCCGCTGTCTTCGACCTCGCCTACGATATCGACACCACCGGCAAGAGCCTCACGTCTCCGACCGACATCCTCGTGACGCCGCCGAACGAGACCCACACCGTTACCTTGAAGTGGCCGGCGGGCGCGGGGCAGATCAAGGGCGCCTACACCGACGTCGAGGTCTACCCCACGCACACGACCAAGTAGCAGCGGCTTCGTCCCGTCCACCGCACATGTCGGCGATAGAGGAGATCCAGCACCCGGTCGGCTCGTGTACTTCTTCCGGCACTTCGGCCGGTGGGGTTCGCAGTGGCCGAGTGCGGCGACGTACATGAAGGTGGCCCTCGCGACCGGGGCGGGCCCGACCCCTTAAGAGAAGAGCGAGGTTTCCACCATGGCCGCCGCAGCACTGCTCATAGGTTTCGCCATGTTCTTCATTGCTCCGGTCGTCCCATGGCTGCTGTTTCCGATGCGCCGCCGGGCAGGGGCCGCCGCCGCTGCGGTGTGGGGGGTGGCGCTCCTCGTCCTGAGCACCGTCGTCTGGGACGGGGCTTTCCTGCCGTCGGCACTCCTCACTGCCTTCTCGTGTTGCGTCCGTCTGGTGGTCGAGGCGACAGGCACCTTGGAGGAGCCGCGGGCACGGCGCCGCGCCCGCCACTCGGAACGTGTCTGTGCGCGAGTCGCTCAGGACACCTGACGAAGCGCGATCCGTGCTCCTTCGGGGGCGCGGCCGCCGCTGCGGCGGCGTCGAATCCAAGAAGAACCGCCTCTTCACCCGTGGCAACAGTGCGAGTCACGAGGAGCAGGCCGCGCACCTGGCCTGCTGGTCCGCAGTCGCCATCAACGACAGCACCGACGGCTTCATCCCCCCCCTGGCCGGGCAGGGGGGGCCTGCTGGGCCGCGGCCGACTACTTGATCAGTTGGTGCAGGCCTGTCGTGCAGGCCTTGCCGCGGTCGTGTTCACCGTCGTGCTCGGTCCGGCGGTGCTGCGGGCGCTGCGCCGGGCCACCCGGCGGGCCGCGTTCGAGACCGCGGTCACATTCGAAGGTCCCGGGCGGTGACCGCTGGGTGACGGGTTCCGTGCGGGCCGTGACCGAGACGGTGAAGCACCCCACATGACGCAGGTCACCTACGACCCGGGGCCGTAGTCCTAAATGTCCGATACATCCTTTCGGGCACCCCTTCTGACCTGCGCTTTGAGACCCACGCCACAGAGCCGATATTTCCGCTCGATCCGGCCACAACTAGTAAAAGGGGTCATTGCGGACGGCTCTCCGGGCTGCTTGTCTTGAGGACGTCGCCAGGCGCCACGAGCCCCCACGGGCCGCGGCGCCGACGCATGCCGGACCCACCACGTGGTCCATCCCGTGCAGGCGATCCCCCGTCCCCGACGCAAGAGGTTCTCCGTGTCCGTCGCTTTCATCCGCCGCATCGCTTCCCCGAAGAAGGCCCTCACCGCCGCCGCCCTGGCCGCCGCCACCGCCGGCATGGCGCTGAGCGCGGCGCCCGCCCAGGCCGCCACCACCTCGGCCTCCTCCGCCCAGGCGATCGCGCACAAGATGATTCCGGACGCCGCGCAGTTCAACGCGTTCAGCAAGATCGTGGAGCACGAGAGCGGCTGGAACCCCTCCGCCACCAACTCCTCCTCCGGCGCCTACGGCCTGGTCCAGGCGCTGCCGGGCTCGAAGATGGCCTCCGCCGGTGCCGACTGGAAGACCAACCCGGCCACCCAGATCAAGTGGGGCCTGGACTACATGAACTCCCGCTACGGCAGCCCGGTCAAGGCCTGGTCCTTCTGGCAGGCCAACGGCTGGTACTGAGCCGTTCAATCTCCAAGGCAGGCGCACCACCACAGCGGCCCACCGGCCGCACCCCACACCCGCGCCTCACGTGCTCACGCCCCCGCCCCCGGCGGGGGCGCACGCGTATGCACGCAAAGGCACTCGCGCCCCGGTGTTCGGGGCTTTCCCGGGCTGGGATGGCTGGGGCGGGAGACGCGGGTTGCTATACGGGGCCGGAGGCCCGGCTCGGTGGGCTCGTGGGAAGACGCAGGGCGCCGCCCTTGCCCGCCTCTTCGGGCCTTGTCCTGGGCGAGCCGGCCGGCCTCGTTACGGTCCGCGTGCGTCTGGCATCCTCGCTCGCTGATCAGGTCCCGCAGCTGCGCCTCCATCTCCAGCCTGCTCCGCGAAGGGCAGGCAGCAACGGCACAGCGCCGCGCCCGGCCGGGAAGGGCAGGGGTGCGGCGCTGCGGGGCGGTGCTGCTGGTTGGCAGTGCCGGTGACGACGAGGCACTGGTCTGTGCGGCAGGTCCATGGCGACCTGAAGGCGTCAGTGCCTGGGCGCGCTGGCCGGACGGCGTCCCTCTCCGGCCGGCCAGAAGCCTTCACGACTTGCGCCCCGACAGCAGGAAGGACCTGCCCGCCAAAGATCCCCGGTCTTTCGTGGCGCACTTGTTGAAAAACGGCGTTCAGGTTCGATTCCCGCCTGTCCGGCGTGCGGTCGCGGGCCTGAGGGCCCGGCCGGGATCGGTGCCGTACGCGGACGTGCCCGGGCGGCGAGTTCCTCTTCCGCTCGCACGCACAGGCCCAGCGCCCAGGAGCGCACACCCTGGGCGCCTTCCCAGGTGGCGCCGAGGCCCGCCGGCGAGGGGTGTTGCCGCCAGCGCGTGGAGGAGGCGGCGCGAGTCGCGGCTCAGTACTGCCAAGCTGTCGTCAGGGCCCAGCACGGGAAAGTACGGAACGTCGCGCACCGTGCTCTGCACCAGGGAGGCGATTGTGCCGCCCCACCCCCTGTCATCACCCCGCCCTCCCCGTGCTAGGTTGCCCCCCTTGATCGTGAAGGTTATGGGGGGGGCCTTTCATGAAGCTGGCGCGATTCTCGCCGCCGACCGCCGCAGCGCTGCTCCTGGGACTGACAACTGTCCTCGGCCCCGCCGCGGTCGACTCGTACGCGTCCTCGGACACACCGCTGCCGATCGCGCACTTCTCGCACATGGTCGTGGACGAGGTGCACGGACATCTGTTCATCAGCGGCGGCGCCGGCACCGACGGCATTCTCGTCACCGACCTCGACGGCACGAACCCGACGACGATCGGTGGTGAGCCGGGTGCCACCGCTCTGGCCCTCTCCGAGGACGGATCCGCGCTGTACGCGGCTCTCCCGGACAGGGACGCGATCGCGGCGATCAGCACGCAGAAGCTGACCGAGTCGGCTCGCTACAGCACGGGCGCGGGCACCCGTCCCAACTCGCTGGCCGTCGCCGGGGGCACCCTCTGGTTCGGCTACGGTACGGCGGGCGCCGGCGGCATCGGGTCCGTCGACAACGCCGGTACGGTCACCCTGCGCCAGGACTCCGGCAGTTGGGCAGCAGCACCCGTACTGGCGACGACCCCGACGCCCTCCGGCGTACTCGCGGCCGCCGCGCAGACCGGCGACACCTCCACCGTCGTCACGTACCGGGCCGGGGACGGGGCACTGACCCGGCAGGCCGCGAAGGAACTGCCCGTCCCCGACCTGAGCGACCTCGCACTCACCGCGGACGGGCAGTACCTGGCCGTCCCGTCGGTCCCCGGCGCGACCGCCAATCGGTACCGCACCTCGGATCTCGCGGTCGACGGGCAGTTCGCCTCGGCGGTGGGCGGCCACTCGGTCGCCGTGGCCCCGGACGGCAGCATGGCCGTCAGCTTCCACGGACTGATGACCTTCCCGGAAACGGGCGAGGGCTACTACACCGAGTACTTCTACGACCCGAAGCTGAACTCCGCCGCCCACGGCCTCGCCTGGGCACCCGACGCAAGCCGGCTCTACGGCGTCGCCGTCGACGCCCTCGGGGGAACCCCGACGCTCCACATCTCCCGCAATCCGGAAACCGCGCCGGTCACGCTCTTGGGGCACTGGACCGTTCCGCTCGCCCCCGGCGAGCCCTATTCGTTCGTCGTGTCGCCCGATTCGCCCCTCAGCCTCGACGCCGGGCAGCCCATGCTTCCGGGCACCGTCCGCATCACACGCTACGACGACGCCGACCCGGACGGCGTGCTCGTCCCGGACCTGACGACCACCCCGGCACGGATCCCCTTCGACTTCTTCGGCTCCTACCACGTCGACGGCACGGCTCCTGCCACCGGGAAACTGAGCTTCCGCGTCGACTACTCCGGGAGCGGCCACTACGCACCGGCCGGCCGCACCTTCGACATCCCCGTGGCCACGTACGCGCCCACCATGACGCTGTCCGCTCCTTCCGTGGCCGACCGTGCAGCGCCGCTCACCGTCAACGGCCACCTCACCTGGCCACACGCGCATGTGACGACCGGGGCGGTGCACGTCGTCGAGACCGACCTGGCGCACCCGCACGGCTACGCGGTGGGCACCCTGCCGATAGCCGCCGACGGCAGCTTCGCCTTCCACGACATCCCGCAGGTCGGCGGCGCGCACACCTACGCCTTCACCTACGACGGCGGCACCTCCTACCTCCCGGTCACCGTGCAGGCGAAGGTGCAGGTGTCCCGGGCCACGCCGGCCCTGAGCGTGACCACGGACGCGAAGTCGTACCACTCGGGCGCGACCGTCAAGGTCACCGCCCACCTGGGGACGACGTACAACTCCCGCTCCGTGACGCTGTACGACCAGCCCGCCGGCGCCTCGCGGGCCCGGCTGGGGAGCGGCAAGGTGGACGCGAACGGGAACCTCGTCGCCTCCTACAAGATCACCCGCAACACCACCTTCAGCGCGGCCTTCACGGGGGACTACCGCTATGCGCCGCGCACGGTGAGCACCAACGCAACCCTCACACCGACATCCCGGACGCAGATGCAGTGGCCGCTCTCGACCACCCGCATCGGATCCACCACGTATCAGGTGTTCTACACGTCCGAAGTCAACATGGCCTTCAACCTACAGATAACACCCCACCAGTCCGGCGGCTGTGCGTCGGTGTACCTGGAGCACTACTACTCGGGCGCCTGGCACCAGGCCACCTCGCAGAGCTGCGTGCCCCCGTTCGACGACGGCTGGTACGGCTACGGCCGAGCCCTGAAGCTCTTCACGGGCAACGGCCGCTACCGCATCCGCGGCCACTACACACCCCCGGCCAAGGACGCACAGACCGGCAGCGTGTGGACCGGCTGGTCCTACCTCATCGTCCGCCCCGGCAGCCTCTCCTGAGACGGGGCAGTACGGGGTTACGGAGCGTTGACGCTCGATGCTTCGATCAGACGGCGCACGAAGGCAGGAAGCGCTGAGCCACAACGTGAAGACGGCCGTCAGCACTCGCCTGGCCATTTCCTCCGGCCGGGGTGGTTCGCGGTCGAACTCCGCCGACGTGTCTGCCAAGAGGGGTGAAAAGACGATGGCGGCTGCTGGGGGCTTTCTGGCGCTGATGTTTCTGGCGATGGGCACGGTGGCACTGTCGAGGCGGACCAGGCTGCGCCGGCGCGGAATCCGTGTCCGGGCTCACCGGGGAGGCGAGAGCTGGGCCGGTGGCATCTGGTCAGCGGATTTCATCTACAAGGACTCCGAAGGCCGAAGGCACCGGCTGAGCGTGAGCCCCGGCGACGTCCCCGACACCGGCAGGGGCTCGATCGAGGTTGTCTACGACCCGAAGAACCCGAAAAGGGCCCAAACCGCTTATGAGCTTCAGCGCCCCTTCTTCAGGAGTACCGATGGGGTGTTCGGGCTGGCAGGGGTGGTGATCGGAACCGCCTGCACCGCTTACGAGCTGCTGTCTCTCGGCCTGCTGTGAACACCCGGGTCGGTAAAACCGCCAACCGGCCCAGCGGCCGGACCCTCTCCATCAGCGGCTCATCGGGGCAGCCCTGCTCCCGTTCGCGATCTCGGCAGCCGTCCTCACGGCGGCCGGGTGCTGTCAGCGCCCGTTGATAGCGTGCTTCGGCCAGTCGTGGAGTTCATGAAGGGACGGGATACGTGCGGAATGTGCCATGCCATCAGGTCGGCGAGCAGCGGTTGGCCGAGGCGCTCGACGACATCGGCGGGCGGGCCTACACGCGGTGGCACTCGCTGCGCTACGGCAGCATCTCGCCGGCGCTGATCCGGGCCATGGCGGACGAACTGCTCGACCATGTCGCCGCGCGAACGGTGACGGAACCCGGGCTCGACGCCGCGGCCGGCACGGTCGCCGTCACCGCCGCGGAGTGTGTGCACGGAGTGCTGAGCATCATGTGCTTCCCCGACGGGGACCAGGAACTGCGGTTCCCCCTCGTCGGGGAGCGGATCAGCACGGACCCCGACGACGACGAATTCGGGGACGGGCCCCTCACCTTCCGGGACGTCGTCAAGGAGGCACCCACCGCGCGGACCTGGCTCGACACGTTCGAGATCTGTGTCGTCAGCGGGCACGTGTGGGACTGGGAGCGGGGTACCGGGCTGCTGCTGCGCGGCGACTACGCGCCCGCCATCCGTGACGGCGTTCCCTACAACCGGCACACCTCCGTCTCCGACCCCGCCGACCTCGCCGCCATGGACGCCCTGTGCCCCTATCTCACCGAGGCGGCCGGGCATCTGCCGCGTGACTGGCCGAGGGTTGCGCTGCGCAAGCCGGACGCCGGTCAGCGCGCGGAGGCCGCCCGGCGGCTCGACGAGGTCGGCGACGCGTTGAGCGCGGACCAGCGACTGCTCCGTGTACTCCTCGACGACGACCAGCACGCCTTCGAGGACGCCCTGGTCGCCCGGTTGGTCGCGTACCGGGAGAGCGTCGAGGCCGATGCCGGTGATCCCGCGCCCCGCTCCCTCCTGCCCCTCGGCACCCTCGCCCTGGCCTGCCTCGCCGTCCAGATCCATGGGTGGGACCTCGGTGTCCGGTCGGGGTACCTGCCGTACGGTCTGCTGGGATCACCGGACGCGCCGCGCCGGGCGGCGGAGGGGAGCCGGAACACCTTGGGCTGCTGGGCCGCCACGTAGGACGCCCCGGGGTGCGGAAGCAGGCCTGGCCCGGCATCCAGGACATCGTCGTGGAGCCGGGCCAGGAGCCGCTACAGGTTGCGTCCCTCGTCAGTTCCAGGGAGCCGCGGTGAGCCAGCTGGTGTCCTGGGCCCATGACGTCGTGGAGTCCCAGGTGTTGGAGCCGCCGTTGCTCGCGATGTAGACCGTGTAGTCGTAGTGGCGGAGGTACTTCGTCGGGAAGTTGGCGGACTGGAAGGAGGTGCCGACGCCGCTGTTGCCCGCGGTGGGGCAGAAGGTGGCGTCCTGGGCGAACGCGCTGCCGCCGTCGTCGAAGTTCAGGTTGAGCTGGTAGTTGTAGTGGCGCAGGAACTGGCCGGGCTTGTCGACGGACTCGAAGGACAGGCAGGAGGTGTTGGCCAGTCCGGCCCGGACGATCCAGGTGGCGTCGGCCTTGTCGGTGGCCGAGCTGGCGGCGGTGATGTTGGAGATGACGACCTTGGTGTCGGCGTCGTTGTGGCGCAGGTAGTCCGAGGTGCAGCAGGGCGAGGTGGTGGCCTTCAGGGAGATCCGGGAGCCGGGGGTGAGGGTTCCGGTGCTGGTCGAGCCGCTGCTGTAGCCGGCGGCGGTGATGTTGGCCTGGACGGCGTTCTCGGTGGCGTCCGAGGGGTAGCCCTGGGTCATGACGCCTTCGTAGAAGGTGCCTTGGGCCCACTTGCTGTTGTCACCGCCGATGCCGAGGATGATCGCGCCTTCCTTGTGCATCGGGTTGTAGCCGGAGGCGTTGGGGCGTGCGCCGTTGTAGAAGGTGGACAGGCCGCCGGACTGGGCGTCGCCGCCGCGCAGGGCCCACTGGTTCGCGCCGCCCTTGAGCATGGCGGTCAGGAACCGGTGGTCGACGCTCGGGTCGCCCGCGTTGAAGCCGCGGTTGGCCCCGGAGAACAGGCCGTTCTCCTGGTCGGCCATGACCCAGGGGCCGGCGCCGCTGCCGTAGCCCCAGGCCTTGCTGTTGCCGAAGTAGAGGGCCTCCATGTGGCCGTTGCCGGTGTCCAGATTGTTGGTCTCGGCGTTGCCGTAGTCGAAGCAGCAGCCGCCGTTGAAGTGCTTGCCGTTGAAGATCGCGTACATGCCCTCGGGCTGGTCGCCGGTGGCGATGCCGTTGGTGTTGTTGTTGCGGTAGCCGGTGCCGGGGGCGATGTAGACGCCGTACGCCTTGTGTCCGCCGACGGTGACCGGCGCCTCGACGGCGTTGGCGAGGTTGTCAGGACCGCCGGCGGCTCCGCCTCCGGGTGCCTGGGTGAGGTTGTTGTGCTTGGGGGACTGGTCGTAGATGACGGTGATGACGCAGCTGGTGTTGGCGCAGAAGGAGTCCTGCTGCGCGGCGTCGGCGACACCTCCGGCGGTCAGCGGGCCGATGTCCTTGGTCGCGTTGTCGGAGGCGCGCTTGACCTGGTAGAGCGGGCCGTTGTACGCCCCGTACAGGGCGCGGGTGGTGCTGTGCGCGGCGACGCAGGGGGTGCCGCCCGAGGCGTAGATGTCGCACGGCCCCTGGGTGGCGGCCTGCGAGGGGGCGGCCGTGGCGGTGAGCAGGCCGGCGGCGAGGGCGGCGGTGGCACCGGCTGCCAGCAAGGCGCGTCGGGTGCGGTGCATCCACTGTTTTTTGATCATGAAGAACTCCTACGCAGAGTGGAGTGGGAGGTGAGTGGAACTCCTGTGTCGGGCCCGCCGGAGGAACGGCGGACTCCGCACAGCGCTCCGTGGGACGGGCGGGTCAGCTCGTCACGCGGAACGTCGCGTCACTGCGTCCCGTCGCGGTGGTGATCGGGTCGAGGCGCAGTTGGTAGGCGTAGTGGCGGATGTAGCGGTCGGGGAAGTTGTACGACTGGAACGACGACCCGGTGGCGTCGGCGAGCCCGGCGACCTTGCGGAAGGTGGCGTCCGCGGCGAACTGGCTGCTGCCGTCGTAGAGGGCGAGCTGGAAGTCGTAGTCGGCGTGCCGCAGGAAGTAGCCGGGGTGGTTCACCGACTCGAAGGAGACGGTGCCGGTGCCCGCCAGGCCGGCACGGAGCCGGAACTGGGAGTCCTCGACGGGGCTGACGTGCGGGTCGATGCGCACGTCGAAGTCGGTCTGGCGCACGTACCGGTCGGGGAAGTTGTACGACTGGAGCCGCTGGGCGGGTGTGTTGGGCCAGCGGGCGAGCACGCGGCTCTCCTCGGCGGCCGTGAGGTTCATGATCCAGCCGTGGCGCTTTTTGGTGCCGCCCATGGTGTAGCTGGTCGACGCCGGCTTCTGGTAGGCGGCGGGGTTGGAGGGGTCGGTCGTGGTGACGGGCATGTAGCCGCCGTTGGTGGCGTACTGGTCGAGGTAGAGCGCCCACTTGTTGGTGCCGTTGAACTTCATCCACATCGGGCCCTCGACCATCGACCCGGTCAGGCCGATGCCGGAGAGGTCGCCGAGTTTGGCCCAGGTGCCGAGGATGGAGTTGCTGCCTTCAAGAGTGATCTGTCCGTCGCCGGAGGCCCGTACGTAGCGGTAGGTGCCGACACCTGGGGGCACTTCGATGATCTGGGTGTCGATGATCTCCTGGGTGCCCGGGCGGTCGATGTAGAGCCGGGGGGTGGTGATGGTGCGGAAGTCGCTGGTGTGGGCTGCGAAGATGCGGTGCTTCGTCGCGCCGTTGAAGGGGACGTTCGTGGCCCAGTACAGGACGTAGTCATTGCTCTGGGGGTCCCAGATCGCTTCGGGTGCCCACGCGTTGCGCCCGTCGGGGATCGCACCGGCGACGTTCAGCAGCCACGGCTGCGACCAGGTGACCAGGTCCGTGGACTCCCACACCACGAGGTTGCGGCTGCCGTTGTTGATGGCGGCGTTCCAGTCCTGCCCGCAGCTGATGCACAGGTCGGTGGCGATGATCCAGTATTTGCTGCCGTCGGGGGACCGGACGAATGCGGGGTCGCGTACGCCCTTGGTGCCGACGGTGGAGCGCAGGACCATGCCGCCGCCGTTGAGGTCGCTCCAGTGCAGGCCGTCGGTGCTGTGCGAGAGGTACATCTGCTGGTTGGCCGCTCCCTCCCCGGTGAAGTGCACCATCAGGTAGCCGGGGCCGGCGGCGGCCGCCCGCTGGGGGGTGGTCAGGGCCTGCCCCGTGAAGAGGAGGCAGACGGCGAGCAATATCACCGTCAGCCGGGCGCGGAGCGCAGACATCGGATCTCCTGTCGGGTGCGGGTGACGCCGCCGGGCGAAGGGGGAGCGGGGTGGCGGGGGGAACTTGGTCTCGGAGTGGGCAGGACGGGATCCGGCTGCCGCGCGAGCCGGAAGGACGGATCCGAACGACGGCGTTTCGCCGCTTCACCCATGGCGCCGTGGTGACGGCGGGTCAGGGCGCGCGAGTATGTGCGTCCACCCGGGCGGGGCGATTGCGACCCGGACCGGGCAACTGTGCCTCTGAGCGCCGGTGAAGGCGTTTCAGGTGGGCGGGACTTCGGGCGGAAGCCTTCATGGCCAACTCACTCTTCGATCAGGCGTTGAACGACATATCGAACGCCGTTCGGGAAATCGGGCAGAGGCTAGATCCGGAAAAGACGGCGCGTCAATACATCCGACACATCCGATCCGTCGAACATGCAGATGAGCGATCCGGCGCCAACCCCGGCCCCTGCCGCAGCGCTCAGCCCATGACCTGACAGCCGGTAAGAATTTTGTGTTCAACGGCTGGACACGAGCAATGTCCGTACCCCTTAATCCATCCAATGTGTCAGCGAAGAGCTGCGTTCTATATTTCGGACGACGTTTGAAAAGCCGAACGGTGCAAGGCGGATGTCCGCGGCCTGTCGGCCGTAGGTCGCCGCGTCGGCAGCACCCGAGCCCGTGACGCGCCACGCCCGACCCTCGGACGTGTGAGCCGGCACATCAAAAGTCCAAGCAGTCGCTCTGCCGTATCGAAAGGCTCAAGATGTCTTCCTCCGTCAGCAGGCGTCGTCTCCTGCAGCTGGCCGGGGCCACCGTGGCCGCTTCTGCCGCCGGACCCTTCCTCGGCGCGTCTTCCGCTCAGGCAGCCATCGCGCCCGCGAGGACCGACATCGGGGTCTTGGTGCACCCCTTCGAACTCGGCCAGGTCCGACTCACCGCAAGCCGGTGGCTGGACAACCAGAACCGCACGCAGAACTACCTGCGGTTCATCGATGTGGACCGGCTGCTGTACAACTTCCGCGCCACCCACAAGCTGCCCACCAACGGCGCGACCGCCAACGGCGGCTGGGACGCGCCGGACTTCGGCTTCCGCACCCACATCCAGGGGCACTTCCTCACGGCATGGGCACAGTCGTACGCCGTGACCGGGGACACCACCTGCCGGGACAAGGCCACCTACATGGTCGCGGAACTGGCCAAGTGCCAGGCCAACAACAGCGCCGCCGGTTTCAACCCCGGATACCTCTCCGGCTACCCCGAGTCCAACTTCACTGCTCTCGAGCAGGGAACCAGTGGCGACGTGCTGTACTACACCGTCCACAAGACTCTCACCGGCCTGCTGGACGTATGGCGCCACATCGGCAGCACACAAGCCCGGGACGTGCTCCTCGCCCTGGCCGGATGGGTCGACTGGCGCACCGGCCGGCTGACCACCCAGCAGATGCAGACCATGCTGCGCGTCGAGTTCGGCGGCATGAACGCCGTACTGACCGATCTCTACCAGCAGACAGGTGACGCGCGGTGGCTCACCGTCGCCCAGCGGTTCGACCACGCCGCGGTGTTCGACCCGCTGGCGGCCAACCAGGACCAGCTCAACGGAATTCACGCCAACACCCAGGTCCCCAAGTGGATCGGGGCCGCCCGGGAGTACAAGGCCACCGGCACCACCCGCTACCGGGACATCGCCACCAACGCCTGGAACATCACCGTCGACGCGCACACCTACGCCATCGGCGGCAACAGTCAGGCGGAGCACTTCCGCGCCCCGAACGCCATCGCCGGCTACCTGACCAACGACACCTGCGAAAGCTGCAACACCATCAACATGCTCACCCTCACCCGGGAGCTGTTCACGCTCGACCCGAACCGCGTCGCACTGTTCGACTACTACGAGCGGGCGTGGCTCAACCAGATCATCGGCCAGCAGAACCCGGCCGACGACCACGGCCACGTCACCTACTTCACCCCCCTCAAGCCGGGAGGACGGCGCGGTGTCGGCCCGGCGCTGGGCGGCGGCACCTGGAGCACCGACTACGGCACCTTCTGGTGCTGCCAGGGCACGGGCCTGGAGATGCACACCAGGCTGATGGACTCCATCTACTTCCACAACGACACCACGCTGACCGTGAACATGTTCGTGCCGTCGGTGCTCACCTGGACGGAGCGCGGTATCACCGTCACCCAGACGACGACCTACCCTGTCAGCGACACCACGGCCCTTCAGGTCACCGGCAGCGTCAGCGGAACGTGGGCGATGCGCATCCGTATACCGAGCTGGACCAGCGGGGCCACCGTCAGCGTCAACGGCGTCGCGCAGAACATCACCACCACGCCCGGCAGTTACGCCACCCTGAACCGCGGGTGGACCTCCGGCGACACGGTCACCGTCCGCCTGCCCATGCGGCTCGGCATCCGACCGGCCAACGACAACGCGAACGTCGCCGCGATCACCTACGGCCCGGTGGTCCTCGCCGGCAACTTCGGTGACTCCACACTCAGTTCCCTGCCTGCGCTGACCACGTCCTCGATCAAACGGACCAGCAGCAGTTCACTCGCCTTCACCGCCACCTCCGGCGGCTCCACCGTCAACCTGGGCCCGTTCTACGACGCACACGGCTACAACTACACCGTCTACTGGAACACCACCGGCAACACCGTCCGTCTCGTCAACGCGAGCAGCGGTCTCCTGCTGGGCATCCAGAACATGTCCACGTCCGACGGCGGCCGCGCTCTGCAATGGACGGACAACGGCACCGCCGACCACAACTGGGAAATGATCACTGATGGAAGCGCGGTCCGCTTCCGCAACGCCAACAGCGGCAAGGTGCTCGGCGTCCTGAACATGGACACGGCAGACGGTGCGACCGTCCTCCAGTGGTCGGACAACGGCACCGCCGACCACAAATGGACCCTGCTCGACCAGGGCGACGGGACCTACAAGATCCGCAACGTGAACAGCGGCAAGCTGCTCGCCATCGCGAACAACTCCACCGCGGTCGGCGCGTTCGCGGTCCAGGACGCGGACGACGGCACCGCCGACAACCGCTGGCGCATCGTGCTGAGCTGAAGCGGGTTGCAGAACCGGTGCCGTGCATGCCGAGACCTGACAGGATCCCCCCATGGAGATCCGCCGCATCACTCGGGTCGAGGCTGTCCAGGACGCCGGGCATCTCTTCGATGTGTCCCCTCTGCCGGAGGCGACTGAGAGGTTTCTGGCGGACGAGCGCCACCGCCTCCTGATCGACTATGTCGGTGACGCCCCGGCAGGGATGGTCACCGGCGTCGAGATGACACACCCGGACAAGGGCACCGAGATGTTCCTGTACGAGCTGGGTGTGGACGGGCCCTTCCGCGGGCGCGGTGTTGGCCGGGCCCTGACGTCGGTGCTTGCAGACCTGGCGCGCGAACGGAACTGCTCCGCAGGGGCGCCGGGCCGGTGGTGACCTGGCGGCGAGCGCAGATGGTGCTGCTGTCCGCGCAGGGCATGCCGGTAGCGGACCTTCTCCTACGGCCATCCCCTCATCCAGGGCCGCATCCGTCACCTCGTCCAGTGCGGCACTCGACTGGACGACCAGCCGGAGCCCGGATCGCAGGGGCCAGTTCATCCAGGCCGGCGCAGAACCGCGCCACGTCCGCCTTCAGGAAGCCGATCGTCGGGTCGTCGCTCACTCGCCCTACCCTGGCAGCCCCGCTCGCACCCTGTCAGAAGTTTTGACAGCTACGCCGGTTCTCTGTTCCGTTTCTACTGGGGCCCAGGATCCATGACGTCCGCCGCCGCACATACGGATGGCCGAATCTCGGCGGCGGTGGCGAGGCGGTCCTCCGCCCGGTGGCCGAATCGTCGGTCCACGGCGGCGGGCGAGTCCGGCCATCCGCGGACCACCGCCCCCGGCGCGCCGTACCGGGGAAGGGCGGTGGCGCAGGCCGGAACGGGCGGCGGTCGGCGGCAGATTTTCTCTCTCCGAGGGTGTTTGCGGCCCGGACTGCCGGGCACACGCGGGGTCAGCGATTCGGCCGTGCTGTCAGGGGTGGGCGGCCTCCGCCCAGTTGCCGAAAAGTGACGCAAAATCACCGCCAAGGTACTCTGCGTTCAACTTCAGGGGGTTGCTATCGGGTGACTCACCGTGAAGACTGTCCGCCGAGTTCCATCGAAACGAAGGTGTTGGGGACCACGCATCATGCCAATCGTGGGGCGGCATGGAGAGCTCATGCGTATTCTCACACCGCAGTTCAGACAGCCGGGAACCGGAATCCCGCTGTCCGTCAACGAGCCGGGAGGGGCCGTGAGATCGCCGCGCGGCCGGTGTCGCCGAGGGGGACGAGTCATGGCGGGGTTCGCCGACACGCCGGGATGCGTCGTGGGGCCGCGGCCGGCCACGCGGCCGCCGTGTCCTGTGGCGGAGACGCCGAGGAGTCTCCCGCCCGCTTCGGCCCGAGCCTGACAGCGGACGGCACGCCCCGCCGGACGGCACCCGCGGCGATGGCCGCCGGCGTGCGGCGCGCCGCACGGAGGGGAGCGCGTGCGATGCGCGTGTACCCCGCCCGACCGCGCTCCGGTGGTGCCGGTTGCGCGCCGGAGACGTGCCCGCGTCCGCCCCCGCCCGAGTCGACCGGACCGCCGCGCCTCCTTCCGCTTCCCGCCTCGCGTGCCCTGCCCACCGTTACCAAGGAGAACAGGTGATCAGTAAGGAACTGACGGGCGACCGGCTCCTGTTGGAGCAGTTACCCGACCACTGGCAGGAGCTGCGCGAGTCCGGGCCCGTCCGCTTCGACGACACGCAGAAGGTCTGGCAGGTCCTCGACCACGACACGGTCGGCACCGTGCTCGCCGACCCGGCGACGTACTCCTCGGACCTCTCCGCGCTCGCCCCGACCCAGTCCGACTTCGAGACCTTCACCCGCGGCAACTTCGTGGCCATGGACCCGCCCGAACACCGCAAGCTGCGCACCCTGGTGAGCCAGGCGTTCACCCCGCGGGTCGTGCGGGGGCTGGAGCCCCGTATCGAGGCGGTCTGCGCACGGCTGCTGGACGAGGTGGCCGACCGCGACCGGTTCGACCTGGTCGACGCGCTCGCCTATCCGCTCCCGATCATCGTGATCGCCGAACTCCTCGGCATCCCGGCCGAGGAGCACCGGCTCTTCCAGGAGTGGGCGAGCGTCCTGTTCAGCGGGGACCAGCTCGGCGACGCACCCGACATGGCCGATCTGGAGCGGGCGCTGGAGGCCATCGCCCCCACCGTGCGCGAGATGAACGGCTACATGCTGGATCACATACGCACCCGCCGCTCCCACCCCGGTGACGACCTCACCAGCAGACTCATCGCCGCGGAGGTCGACGGCGTGCGCCTCGCCGACCAGGAGATGGTCGGGTTCGTGGCGCTGCTGCTGGTCGCCGGGCACATCACCACCACCGCCCTGCTGGGCAACGCCGTCGTCACCTTCGACCGCCGCCCGGGCACGGACGCCGCGCTCCGTGCCGACCCGGCCGCGATCCCGGCCGCCGTCGAGGAGGTGCTGCGCTGGCTGCCCCCCTTCCCCGAACTGGGCCGCCGGGTCACCCGCCCCGTGGTCCTCGGCGGACACGAACTCCCGCAGGACGCCCTGCTCATGGCCCACCTGGGGACCGCGAACCGGGATCCGGCGCGCTTCCCGGCGCCCGACGTATTCGACGTGACGCGGTCCCCCAACCCGCACCTGACGTTCGGGCACGGCATCCACTTCTGTATCGGCGCACCGCTCGCCCGACTGGAGGCCCGGATCGCCCTGCGGATGTTGCATGAACGATTCCGCTCGCTGGCCGTCCCGTCCTACGACGACGTGGTCTTCCAGAACCCGGCCGTGATCATCGGCGTACGGCACCTGCCCGTCGAGGTCACCCGGCCGTAACCGCTCACGGCGCTCGCACACCGACCGGCCCCCGTACCGCTCACCCACGGGCCGGACCGGCACACCCGCACATGAGACCCACTCAACGGGAGTCCCCTAGCCATGCCGTACACCGTCCCCACCGCTCTGGCCCTTCCCCGGACGCCGGCGCAGTTACACCGGGAACTACAGGACCGGCTCGACACCCTCGCCCGCACCCACCGGGTGCCCGGCGCCCAACTCGCACTGGCCACCGCCACGGAGACCCTCGGCCTGCACACCGGTACGGCCGACACGGCGACCGGTGCGCCCTTCACCCCCGAGACGGCCGTCCCCCTCGGGTCGCTCACCAAGCCCTACACGGCCGCACTCGTCATGCTGCTGGCCGACGACGGCGACCTCGACCTCGACGAACCGGTCGCCGACCACCTACCGGAGCTGAGCGCGATACCCGAGCTGACGATACGTCAACTGCTCAGCCACACAGGCGGCCTGCCCACCGGCCCGGACTCCGACACCGCGGCCGCGACCACCGCCACCCGCTACCTCACGACCGTCTGCACCGCCCGCGACCTGCTGTTCGCGCCCGGCACCGACTTCTCCTACTCCAACGCCGGCTACGTCGCCGCCGGCCGGCTGGTGGAGAGGGTCACCGGCATGACGTGGCACGAGGCGGTCGGTGCGCTGCTCCTGCACCCTCTCGGCGCGGTACCGGCGTTCACCGGCGAGGCCACGCCCGCCCGGCCCGTCGCCGCCGGACACGCCGTCAACACCGCCACCGGACAGGCCCGTCCGGCCCGGCAGAACCTGGCCCCGCTGGAGGCCCCGGCCGGCGCCCTGCTGGCGAGCGCCCTGGACCTGGCCGCGTTCGGGATCGCGCTGACCGGCCGGTCGGACGTCCTGCCGCCCGCCGTCGCCAAGGAGATGCGCCGCCCGGAGACCGCCGCCCGCCCGGGCGCGCTGGCCGACGGCTGGGGAGCCGGACTCGCCCTGTACCGTCAGGACGACCGCGTCTGGTGCGGTCACGACGGCAACGCCCAGGGCACCTCCTGCCACCTGCGCGCCGATCCGGAGAGCGGAACGGTGATCGCGTTCACGGGCAACGCCTCCGGCGCCACCGCGCTGTGGCGCGAGCTGACCGAGGAGATCGCCCGGCTCACCGGCGTCCGCGTGCCGGCCGCCGCCCAGGACGCCGACCACGGCCGCCCCGTGCCGCTGCCCGAGTGCCTGGGTGTCTATCGCAACGGCACCACGACGTACCGCGTCGCACCCGGACCGGACGGCGCGCCGGGCCTGTCCGTCGACGGCGATCTGCCCATCCCGCTGGTCTGCTACGACGACCTGTCGTGCGCCCTGCGCGATCCGGCCACCGGCCGCCTGGAACCCGGCGGACGCTTCCACCGCGATCCGGCCACCGGCCGGCTCGACCGGTTGCAGATCTCCGGACGGACGGCACGCCGCACCGACGACGGCTGAGCCGGGGGCGCCGCCGGACCACCCGACCGAGCCGTCCCCCGCGTCGCCGGCCGCGCCGCGCGACCGCGCTCCTGAGTGGTCCCGTCGCCCCGCCCCGGCCCGGGGCCGTCATCCGTCCACCGGCACCGGCGCGCCCGCCCCGCGTCCGGCGCCGTTCCACCGCACCGCTCCCCGCCGAGCCGGAGGCTGCCGCGTCCGGCCCCGCAGCACGCGCCCGCCCCGCTCTCCAGAGGACTACACCCATGACGGACCTGCACGACAAGCCCGCACCGGCGCCCTCCCTGCCGCAGGCCGGCCGCACCGGCGGCACGCCGCACGGCGCGGGCGCGCCGGCGCACCCGACGCTCGCGGAGCTGTTCGCCGCGTGGGTGGCCCGCACCCCCGACGCCCCCGCCCTGACCGACGGCCGACGGACCTGGACCTACCGCGAACTCGCCGCGCGCGCCGACCGGCTGGCACGGCACCTGGTGCGCCGGGGAGCGGGTCCGGACCGGGTGGTCGCGCTGGTCCTGCCGCGCTCCATGGAGCTGATCGCCGCGGAACTGGCCGTCGCCCGGGCGGGCGCCGCCTTCCTCCCCGTGGACCCCGCCTACCCCGCCGAGCGCCGGGCGCTGATGCTCGCCGACGCCGCGCCCGCGGTCACCCTGGACGACCCCGAGCGGACCGGCCTGCTGCTCACCGGGACCGACGGCGCGGACGGCTTCCGGGCCACCGGTGCCGGGGACCCCGGCGCGGCCGGTGCCGACCACGCGGCCTACGTCATCTACACGTCCGGCTCCACCGGGACCCCCAAGGGCGTGACGGTCACCCACCGCGGCCTGAGCGGCTTCACCGCGGCCGCCGCCGAGCGCTACACCGTCGGCCCCGGCGACCGGGTGCTCCAGTTCTCCTCGCCCAGCTTCGACGCCTCCGTGCTGGAGCTGTGCATCTCGGTGCTGTCCGGCGCCACGCTGGTCGTGCCGCCGCGGGGCCCGTGGCTCGGCGACGAACTCGCCGCCGTACTGGAGGAGCAGCGCATCACCCACGCGCTCATCCCGCCGGCCGCGTTGGCCACCCTGCCCGACCCGCGGGAGGGGACCGCACGCCACCTGCGCACCCTGATCGTGGGCGCCGAGGCATGCCCGGCCGCGCTGGTCGACCGCTGGGCGCCCGGCCGCCGGATGATCAACTCCTACGGCCCGACCGAAGCCACCATCGTCGCCACCTGGACCGCGCCGCTCACCGCGGGCCGCGGCACCCCCACCATCGGCGCAGCCCTGCCGCACACCCGGGTGTACGTCCTGGACGCCGCGATGCGCCCGGTGCCCGTCGGTGCGGAGGGCGAGCTGTTCGTGGGCGGCGATGCGGTGGCCCGCGGCTACCTGGGCCGCCCCGGCCTGACCGCCGCGCGCTTCGTGGCCGACCCCTTCGACCCGTCCGGCGCCCGGCTGTACCGCACCGGCGACCGGGCCCGGTGGACCGCCGACGGGGAACTGGAGTACCTGGGCCGGCTGGACCGCCAGGTGAAGATCCGCGGCTTCCGGGTCGAACCGGGCGAGATCGAGACGGCCCTGCGCCGCGCCGGCGCCGACGCGGTCGGCGAGGCCGTGGTCGTGGTCCGCGAGGACGAGCCCGGCCACCGCCGCCTGGTCGGCTACGTCACCCCGGCCGGCTCCGGCGCGGACGCGGGCGGACCCGGCCGCGCCCCCGACCCGGCCGCCCTGCGCACCGCCCTCGCCGCGGTGCTCCCCGCCCACATGGTGCCGGCCGCGATCGTGGTCCTGGACCGGATGCCGCTCACCCCGCAGCACAAGATCGACCGGCGGGCGCTGCCCGCCCCGGAACGGGTGTCCACGGCCGGCCGGGTGCCGCCGCGCACACCCCGGGAACGGGCCCTCGCCGCGATCTGGGCGGAGGTCCTGGGCGACGACGCCGTCGGGGTAACGGACGACTTCTTCGACCTGGGCGGCGACTCCATCCTCGCCGCCCGGACCCTGTCCCGGATCCGGGACGAGTTCGGCGCACGGCTGACGGTCCGCGACGTGTTCACGGCACGTACGGTCGCCGCCCTGGCCGAGCTGCTCGGCGACCCCGGCGACGCCACCCCGGACGAGCCCGTCGCACCCGCCCCGCGGACGGGACCGCTCCCGCTGTCCAGCGCGCAGCGGCGGCTGTGGTTCCTGGACGACCTGACCGCAGGCGGCACCGAGTACAACACCGGCGTGTCGCTGCGGCTGCGCGGCACCCTCGACGAGGACGCGCTGGGCCGGGCCCTGCACCGGCTCGCGGCCCGCCACGACACGCTGCGCACCACGTTCCCCACGGTCGACGGCGAGGCCGTCCAGCACGTCGCCGCCGAACCCGACCTGCCGCTGCGCACGGCCGACCTCGGGGACGTGCCCGCGCCGCGCCGGGCCGCGGCCGCCGAGGACCTGCTCACCGAGGAACTGAGCCGCCCCTACGACCTGACGGCCGGCCCGCTCACCCGCGCCCTGCTGGTCCGCCTGGCCGCCGAGGACCACCTGCTGCTGCTGGCCCAGCACCACATCGTCACCGACGGCTGGTCGGTGGGCGTCCTCACCCGCGAACTCGCCGCCCTCTACCACGCGGAGGCCACCGGCACGCCCGACGGCCTGCCCCGGCCCGCCGTGCAGTACCCCGACTTCGCGGTGTGGGAACTCGGACACCGCCACGCCGGCACCGACGCCGACGACCTGGCCTACTGGAAGCGGCACCTCAGCGGGATCCAGCACCTGGACCTGCCCACCGACCGGCCGCGCCCGGCGGTGCGCACCACTTCCGGCGCGGCCCACCGGCACCACCTGCCCGCGCCGCTGGTGACCCGGCTGCGGCACCTGGCCGCCGGGCGCGGCACGACCCTGTTCACCCTGTTCGCGGGGGCCTCCGCGCTGCTGTTCTCCCGGTACTCCGGCCAGCGGGACGTGGCGTTCGGCACCGTCACCAACGGCCGCGCGCGCCGCGAGCTGGAGGACGTGCCCGGCTTCTTCGCCAACACCGTGGTGCTGCGCACCGACGTGGACGAGCGCAGAAGCGTCGACCGCTTCGTGGAGGACGTGCGCACCACCGTCCTCGACGCCTTCTCCCACGACGGCGTGCCGTTCGACCGGGTGGTGGAGGAGCTGGCACCGCCCCGGGACCCCAGCCGCACCCCGCTGGTGCAGGCGCTCGTCGTCCAGCAGACCCCCCTCGGGGTGCCGCCGACCGCCGCCGGCCTGCGCCTGGAGGAGCACCCGCTGCCCCGGCCCGCCGCCCGGTTCGACCTCGTGCTGGAGTTCACCCCGGACGCGGACGGCGGCTGCGCGCTGACCGTCGAGTTCAACACCGACCTGTTCGAGGCGGCCACCGTGGCCCGTCTGACCGGCCACCTGCACCGCCTCCTGGAGGGCATGGCGGACGGCCCCGGCCGCCCCCTGGCCGAACTGCCCATGCTGTCCCCGGCGGAGCAGCGCGCGCTGGTGGACGCCGGGAACCCGCCCGCCCGCCGCGGCCGGGACACCGCGGCCGCCACGCTGCCCGCGCTGTTCCGGGCCCAGGCCGCCCGCACCCCCGACCGGACGGCCGTCGTCTGCGGGGACGTCCGGCTGGACTACGCCGAGGTGGCCCGGCGCGCCAACCGCCTGGCCCGGCAGTTCGCGGCACGCGGAGCGGGCCCGGAGACCCTGGTCGCGCTGTGCCTGCCGCGCACCGCCGACCTCCTGCCCGCGCTGTGGGGGGTGCTCACCGCGGGCGCGGCCTACCTGCCGGTGGACCCGGCCTACCCGGCCGAGCGGATCCGCCTCATGCTCGCCGACGCCCGGCCCGCCCTCGTCGTCGCCACCCGGGACACCGCCTCCGCCCTGCCCGCCGACTGCACCCCGCTGCTCCTGGAGGACTGCGCCGCCCCCGGCACGCCCGACACCGCCCTCACCGACGCCGACCGCCTGCGGCCGCTGCTCCCGGACCACCCCGCCTATGTGATCCACACCTCGGGATCCACCGGGCGTCCCAAGGGTGTCCTGGTCACCCACCGCAGCGTCGCCGCGCTCGCCGCCTGGGCCGGGGAGCACTTCCCGTCCGCCGGCCCGGACCGCCCGGTGATCGCCTCGACCTCCCTCAACTTCGACGTCTCGGTCTTCGAGCTGCTGTGCCCGCTGGTGACCGGGGGCACCGTCGAGGTCGTCGCCGACCTGCCGGCCCTCGCCGACACCCCGGGACGGCAGGCCGGACTGCTCAGCGGGGTGCCGTCCGTCGTCTCCCGCCTCGTCGCGGGCGGCACGGCACCGCTCACCGCGGACACCGTCGTCCTGGCCGGCGAGGCCCTGCCCGCGCAGACGCTGCACGACGTGCGCGCCGCCCTGTCCGGATGCCGGGTCGCCAACCTCTACGGCCCCACCGAGGCCACCGTGTACGCCACCGCCTGGTTCGCCGGCGATCCGCTGCCCGAGCAGGCCCCGCCCATCGGCGGTCCGGTCGCGCTCACCCGCGCCTACGTCCTGGACCGCGCCCTGCGGCCCCAGCCGCACGGGGTGACCGGCGAGCTGTACCTCGGCGGCGCCGGACTGGCCCGTGGCTACCTCAACCGGCCGGGCCTGACCGCCTCCCGCTTCGTCGCCGACCCGTACGGCGCGCCGGGGGAGCGCATGTACCGCACCGGCGACCTGGTGCGCCGCCGCGCCGACGGACAGCTGGAGTACATCGGCCGGGCCGACCAGCAGGTCAAGGTCCGCGGCTTCCGGATCGAGCTGGGCGAGGTCGAGGAGGCGCTGCGCCGCTGCCCGGGCGTGGCCGAGGCGGCGGCCACCGTCGCCGAGGACGACGGCCACCGCCGCCTGGTCGGCTACGTCGTCCCGGCCCCCGGGGCGCGGCCGGTGCCCGAGACGGTGCGCCGGGAGATGGGCCGCACGCTGCCCGACTACATGGTCCCGTCGGCCGTCGTCGTGCTGGACGCCCTGCCGCTCAGCCCCAACGGCAAGATGGACCGCGGCCGCCTGCCCGACCCGGGCCCCGCCGTGCGCGCCGTGCGGCACGTCGCCCCGCGCACCCCCACCGAGCGCACCCTCGCCGCGATCTGGGCCGACGTGCTGCACGTGGAGCGGGTCGGCGTCGACGACAACTTCTTCGAGCTCGGCGGCGACTCGATCCTGAGCATCCAGGTGGTGGCCCGCGCCCGGCAGGAGGGCCTGGGCCTGACCTCGCGGGACCTGTACGGGCACCAGACGGTCGCCGCCCTCGCCCGCTGCGCGGACGCCGCCGCCGTCCCGCACGCGGCCGCACCGCAGACCGGGCCGGCCACCGGCGAGGCCCCCCTGACGCCCATTCAGCACTGGCTGTTCGACAGCGCCGGCGAGCGGGCCGGGCACTTCGCCCAGGCGCTGTCCGTCCGGCTGCCCGACGACCTGGACGTGGCGGCGCTCGAGGCCGCGCTGGGCGACCTGGTCGCCCACCATGACGCCCTGCGCTCCCGTTTCGCCACCGACGGCCCGGCCGGTGAGGTCACCTGGTCCGTCCAGGACCGGGCGCCCCGGCCCACGCTCGCCCGGCACACCGGTCCGGACGGGGACACCCCCCACTTCGGCCCCTTCGACCTGTCGGAAGGGCTGCTGCTGCGGGCCGTCCTGCACGACCGCGGCCCCGGCCGGCCCCCCGTGCTGCACATCGCCGTACACCACCTGGTGGTCGACGGCGTCTCCTGGCGGGTGCTGCTGGAGGACCTCCACCGCGCCTACCGGGCCCGCCGCGCCGGCCGGGACGGCCGCAGCGCCCTGCCCCCCAAGTCCTCGCCCCTGCGCGCGTGGGCGCGTCGGCTGAACGCCTACGCGGCGGACGGCGGATTCGACGACGAGCGGGAGTACTGGGCCCGCGCGGTGCCCGCTACCGGCGGCGCCCTGCCCGCCGACCTGCCCGACGGCGCCAACACCTACGCGTCGCAGTGCGCCATCACCGTACGGCTGGACGCGCAGGACACCGCCGCGCTGCTGCGCACGCTGCCCGAGACCTACCGCACCCGGGCCAACGACGTGCTGCTGGGCGCCCTCGGGCGCGCGCTGTGCGCCGGGACCGCGCAGCAGCGGGTGGTGGTCGACGTCGAGGGGCACGGCCGCGAGGAGCTCTTCGCGGAGCTGGACCTCAGCCGCACCGTCGGCTGGTTCACCACCCGCCACCCCGTCGCCCTCGCCGTCCCCCGGGACGCCGGCTGGGACGCCGTGCTGAAGCAGGTCAAGGAGCAGCTGCGCGCCGTACCCCGGCACGGCCTCGGCCACGACGCGCTGCGCCACCTGGCCGGACCGGACGCGGCACCGCGCACCGCCCCCGCCCAGATCAGCTTCAACTACCTGGGCCGGATGGGCCTCGCCGACGGCGCGGACGGCGCAGACGGCCTCTACCGGGGCACCGTACGGCCGCTGGAGCTGGACGCCGACCCGGCCGCCCGGCGCCCGCACGCCCTGGAGGTCGTCGGGCAGCTCGTCGACGACTGCCTGGAGTTCACCTGGTTCTACTCCGACCGGCTGCACCGGCGGGAGACGGTGCAGGCCCTGTCGGAGGGCTACCGGGACGCGCTCGCGGACCTCGCCCGGTACGCCGCCCGGCCCGGCGCCGCCGGCCGCACCCCGTCCGACTTCCCGCTGGCCCGGCTCGACCAGGGCGCGGTGGACCGGATCACCGGCGCCGACCCGGCGGCGGTCGAGGACGTCCTGCCGCTGACGCCGACCCAGGCGGGCATGCTGTTCCACGGCCTGTCCGAGGACGGCCGCGGTGCCTACTTCCAGCAGCTGACCTTCGTCCTGGACGGCGTGCCGGACCCGGAGACGCTCGCCGCGGCCTGGCAACACGTGACCGACCGCACGGACGTGCTGCGCGGCCGGGTCGTCTGGCAGGACGTGCCCGAACCGCTGCTGGTGGTGCAGCGCCGTGCGGCCGTGCCGGTCACCCACCTCGACTGGCGCGGCCTGACCGACGCCGAACGCCGACAGCGCCTGGACGACGTCCTGGCCCGCGACCGCGCGGACGGCATCGACCTGGGCCGCGCCCCGCTGCAGCGCCTGCTGCTCGCCCGCGTCTCCGGCACCGCGGTGCGCGTGGTGTGGTCCTTCCACCACCTCCTGCTGGACGGCTGGAGCCTGTTCCAGGTGCTGTCCGACGTGTTCGCCTGCCACGCCGCCGCGGACCCGCGGGCCGTACCGGAGCGCCCGCCCTACCGCGACTACGTCGCCTGGCTGCGCGCACGCGACACCGCCGAGGCCGAACGGCACTGGCGGCGGCGCCTGTCCGGCCTCACCGAGGCCACCCCCCTGCCGTACGACCGGGAGCCGCGCGAGAGCCACCGCGCCGAGTCCACGCACGCCGTCCGGGTCACCGTCCCCGCGGGCACCACCCGGGCCCTGGAGGAGCTGGCGCGCGGCGCCGGCCTCACCCTGAACACCCTGGTGCAGGGCGCCTGGGCGATGCTGCTGGCCCGTCAGGCCGGCCGCGACGAGGTGGTGTTCGGCACGACGGTGTCCGGCCGGCCGCCCGAGCTGCCCGGCGCCGACGCCATGACCGGCCTGTTCATCACCACCCTGCCCACCCGGGTCACCGTGCCCGCCCACGGCACCCTGCTCGACTGGCTGCGCACCCTCCAGCGCGAGCAGAGCGAGGACCGGCGCTTCGACCACACGCCGCTCACCCGGATGCGCTCCTTCACCGATCTCCCCGAGCGCACCGGCCTGTTCGACAGCATCGTCGTCTTCGAGAACTACCCGGTGGACGACGACAGCGCCGCCGCGCACGGGCTGCGCCTGAGCGACCTCGACGGCGTGGAGACCACCAACTACCCGCTCAGTCTCACCGCCTACCCGGGTCCCGAGCTGGCCCTGCGCATCGGCTACGACCCGCAGCTGTTCGACGCCGCCACCGCCGAGCGGACCGCCGAGTACCTGACCGTCCTGCTCGCGGGCATGGCCTCCGGTCCCGGACTGCCGCCCGCCCGGGTGCCGCTGCTCACCCCCGGCCGCCGCGAACAGGTGCTGCACGCCTGGAACGACACGCGCACCGAGCTGCCGGACACCACGGTGGCCGCGCTGTTCGCCGCCCAGGCCGCCCGCACCCCCGACGCCGTGGCCCTGGAGGCCGGCGGGGAACGCGTCAGCTACCGCGAACTGGACGACGGGTCGGCCCGGCTGGCCGCCCGGCTGGCCGGGCTCGGCGTCGGGCCGGAACGACCGGTCGCCGTGCTGATGGACCGCTCCGTGCACCTGGTCGTCGCCCAGCTGGCCCTCGCCCGCACCGGCGGGGTGTACGTGCCGCTGGACGGCCGGGCACCGCGCGAGCGGTTGCACCGGATCCTCACCGAGGCCGGAGCGCGGCTGCTGCTCACCGACGCGGCCTGGGAGGAGACGGCCCGCGGACTCCTGCCGGGCGACGGCGTCCTGCGCGCCGACGCACCCTCGGCGGCCGGCACCGCACCCCCCGACGCGGCCCCCGCCGACGCGGTCCACCCCGACCACGTCCAGTACCTGATGTTCACCTCGGGCTCCACCGGCGTCCCCAAAGGCGTCGCGGTCCGCCAGCGGGACGTCGTCGCCCTCGCGCTGGACCGGGCCTTCACCGGGCACGACCGGGTGCTCGTGCACTCCCCGCACGCCTTCGACGCCGCCACCTACGAGGTCTGGGTGCCGCTGCTGCGCGGCGGCACCGCCGTCCTCGCCCCGCCGGCCGACCTGGACGCCGCCGCGGTGCGCCGCGCCGTCGGCGAGCAGGGCGTGCGCTGCCTGTGGCTGACCGCGGGTCTGTTCCGGCTGCTCGCCCAGGAGGACCCCGGCTGCCTGCGCGGCGCCCGCGAGGTGTGGACGGGCGGTGAGGCGGTGCCGGGCGCCGTCGTGCGCCGGGTGCTGGACGCCTGCCCCGGCCTGACCGTCGTCGACGGTTACGGCCCCACCGAGACCACCACGTTCGCCACCCGGCGCGTCTTCCGCGCCGGCGACCCGCTGCCCGCGGTGCTGCCCATCGGCCGCCCGCTGGACAACACGCGCGTCTACGTCCTGGACGCCGCGCTTCAGCCGCAGCCGCCGGGCGTACCCGGCGAGCTGTACATCGCCGGCGCCGGGCTGGCCCGGGGGTACGCGGGCCGGCCGGGGGCCACCGCCGCCCGGTACGTCGCCGACCCGTTCGGCCCGCCCGGGGAGCGGATGTACCGCACCGGCGACATCGTGCGCTGGAGCGCCGACGGGGAACTGCACTTCGTCGGGCGCGCGGACGACCAGATCAAGATCCGCGGCTTCCGGGTCGAGCCCGCCGAGATCGAGGCCCGCCTCACCGGCCACCCGGCCGTCGCCGAGGCCGTCGTCTCCCTCTACCAGGACGGCGGACGCAAGCGGCTCGCCGCGCACCTCGTGCCGGCCGGCGGCGCCACGATGCCCCCCGCCGCCGAACTGCGCGCCCACCTGGCGGCCGGGCTGCCCGACTACATGCTGCCCGCCGCCTTCGTGGCCGTGCCCGAACTGCCGCTCACCGGCAACGGCAAGGTCGACCGGCGGCGGCTGCCCGCCCCCGACTGGTCGGCCGGGGCCCAGCAGGCCCACCGCGCGCCGCGCACCGAGGCCGAACGGCTGCTCGCCGGTATCTGGGCCGAGCTGCTCGGCGTGGAACGCGTCGGCCTGGACGACAACTTCTTCATGCTGGGCGGCGACTCGATCCTCAGCATCCAGGTGGTCTCCCGGGCCCGGGCCGCGGGCATCGCCCTCACCCCGCGCGACCTGTTCAAGCACCCCACCGTGGTCGAGCTGGCCGCCGCGGGCGGTGCCGCGTCCGCCGTCGCCGGCACCGAACCGGTCAGCGGCGCGAGCGAACTCACCCCCATCCAGCACTGGTTCCTCGACCCGCAGCCCGAACACGCCGCCTTCTTCGACCAGTGCGTGGTCGTCGAGGCCGCCGGACCGGTGGACGAGGACGCCCTGCGCCGCGCCCTCGCCGCCCTGTGGACCCACCACGACGCCCTGCGCGCCCGGTTCACCCGCGACGCCGACGGCACCTGGCACCAGGAGGTGCCACCCGCCGACGGCCCGGTCCCCGAGCTGCTGACGGTCCACGGCCCGCAGGAGGAGGAGCAGGTCACGGCCGCGGCCCACGCCGGCTTCCGGCTGGACACCGGCCCGCTGCTCACCGGCCGCCTGTTCGCCGCCGACGGCACCCGGCCCGCCCGGCTGCTGCTGGTCGTCCACCACCTCGTGGTCGACGGCGTGTCCTGGCGGATCCTGCTGGAGGACCTGGAGACCGCCTACCGGCAGGCCGTGACCCGGGAGCCCGTACGGCTGCCCGCCCGCACCACCTCCGTCCGGGAGTGGGCCCGCAGACTCCGCGACCGCGCCGGCACCTTCGCGAGCCGGCGCGACCACTGGGCCGAGGCGGCCCGGGCGTGCGCCGTCCCGCTGCCGGTGGACGGCCCCGGCGGCACCACCACGGCCGACGTCCGCGAGGTCACCGTACGGCTGGACCGGGAGCGCACCGACAGCCTGCTGCGCACGGTCCCCGGCGTCTACCGCACCCGCATCGACGACGTCCTGCTCACCGCGCTCGGCCGGGTCCTCGCCGACTGGACCGGACGGGACACCGTCGCCGTCGGCCTGGAGGGCCACGGCCGCGAGGACGCGCTCTTCGACGACGTCGACCTCTCCCGCACGGTCGGCTGGTTCACCTCCCTCTTCCCGGTCGCCCTGCACGTCCCGGCGGGGGACTGGGGCACCGCCCTGAAGGCGGTGAAGGAGCAGCTGCGCGCCGTCCCCGACCGGGGCCTCGGCTACGGCGTGCTGCGCCACCTCGCCCGCGACGAGGCGCTGACCGGCACCCCGATGCCCGGCATCACCTTCAACTACCTGGGCCGCTTCGACTGGTCGCCCGGCGGCGGCACCCTGGTCGGCGCGGTGCCCGGCGGACTCGGCGGCGCGGAGGCACCCGGCACCGAACGGCCGCACCTGCTGGACGTCGTCGCCCGCGTCGAGGACGACGAACTGGAGATCACCTGGTACTACGGCGCCGGACGGCACCGCGAGGACACCGTCACCGCCCTCGCCGAAGGCATGCTCCGGGCGCTCGGCGACATCCTGGCCCACTGCGCGCGCCCGGACGCGGGCGGCCGGACCCCGTCCGACTTCCCGCTGGCCCGCCTGGACCAGGCGGCGGTCGACCGGATCGCCGGCGACGGGCGCGAGGTGGCGGACGTGCTGCCGCTGACCCCGATGCAGGCGGGCATGCTCTTCCACAGCCTGCTCGACCCGGACGGCCGCACCTACGTCAACCAGGTCCAGCTGGTGCTGTCGGGCGTCACCGACCCGCGGGCCCTCGCCGAGGCGTGGCAGCACACCGCGGACGCCAACCCCGTCCTGCGCACCGGCCTGGTCTGGCAGGAGACCGCCGAACCGCTCCAGGTCGTCCGGCACCGGGCCACCGTGCCCGTCACCCACCACGACTGGACCGGCCGGCCCGCCGACACCTGCGCGCCCGACCTCGAACGGCTGCTGGCCGAGGACCGGCAGCGGGGCATCGACCTGGGCACCGCGCCCCTGATGCGGCTGACCTTCATCCGGCTGTCCGCCGACCGCGTCCGCATGGTGTGGACGTTCCACCACGTGCTGCTCGACGGCTGGAGCGCCGCCCAGGTCTTCGACGAGGTGTGCGAGCGGTACGCGGCCCTGGTCGCCGGGCGCCGCCCGCAGGTGCCGCAGCGCAGGCCCTTCGCCGACTACCTGCGCCACCTGGCCGGGCAGGACACCGGCCGGGCGGAGCGGTACTGGCGCGAGACGCTCGCCGGCTTCCCGGCCCCCACCGAGCTGCCCCGCGACCGGCGGTCCACCGAGGCCCACCGCAGCGCCTCCTCCGGCTCGGTGCGGGTGACCCTCGGCCGGGACGTCTCGGCCCGGCTGCGGGAGACGGCCCAGACCGCCGGGCTGACCGTCAACACCGTCCTCCAGGGCGCCTGGGCGCTGCTGCTGTCCCGCTACGGCGGCGGGGACGACGTGGTGTTCGGCACGACCGTCTCCGGGCGGCCCGCCGACCTGCCGGGCGTCACCTCGATGGTCGGCCTGTTCATCAACACCCTGCCCACCCGGGCCCGCGTCGACGGCCGGCGCCCGCTGCTGGACTGGCTGCGCGAGCTCCAGGCCGCCCAGTCGGAGGCCCGGCGCCACGACTTCGTCTCGCTGGCCCAGGTGCAGTCCTGGAGCGAGGTGCCCGGCGGGACCAACCTGTTCGACTCCATCGTCGTGTTCGAGAACTACCCCTTCGACGAGGGGTCGCTGGGCCGCCACGGCCTGGCCATGGAGCAGGAACGGGACCTGGAGCCGACGAACTACCCGCTCAGCGTGGTCGTCGCACCCGGCGACCGGCTCGCCGTCAACCTCGACTACGACCCGGCCGCGTTCGACGCCCCGACGGTGGAGGCGCTCGGCGAGAGCCTGCGCACCCTGCTCACCGCGATGGCCGCCGACCCGGACCGCCGCCTCGCCGACCTGCCGCTGCTGGACCCCGCCCAGGGCCGCGACCTGGTCGCCCGGTTCGGCGGGACCGGGGCACGGGCACCGCGCGACACGCTGCCGGAGGCGTTTCGCCGGCAGGCGCTGCGCACGCCCGGCGCCACGGCCGTGCGCAGCGGCGGCGACAGCCTGACCTACCGCGAACTCGACGCCCGTTCCAACCGGCTGGCGCGGCTGCTGGTGGCGGCCGGCGCCGGGCCCGAGCGCTTCGTCGCGCTGTGCCTGCCCCGCACCGCCGACCTCGTGGTGGCGCTGCTGGCGGTGCTCAAGAGCGGCGCCGCCTACCTCCCGGTCGACCCGCAGTACCCGGCCGAGCGCGTCGCGTTCCTGTTCGAGGACGTACGGCCGGACGCCGTGATCACCACCGCCGCGACCGCCGGCCGGCTGCCCGACGGCCCCTTCACACGCATCCTGCTGGACGAGGACCCCGCCGCCGGCCGGCCCGACACGCCCGTCGGCGACGACGAGCGGCACACCGCCCTGCTGCCCGGCCACCCGGCCTACGTCATCCACACCTCCGGCTCCACCGGCCGCCCCAAGGGCGTCGTCGTCAGCCACGCCTCGGTGCTGGCGCTGGCCGACTGGGCGGCCGAGTTCGCCGGCCCGTCCCTGGCGCACGTGGTGGCCTCCACCTCGCTCAACTTCGACGTGTCGGTGTTCGAGATCTTCTCGCCGCTGCTGTCCGGCGGCTGCGTGGAGATCGTCCGCGACCTGCTCGCGCTGGCCGAGCGCCCCGGGCCCTGGCGGGCCGGACTGCTCAGCGCCGTACCCTCGGCGCTGGACCGGCTGCTGGCCGAGGACGCCGTGCACGTCACCGCGGACACGGTCGTCCTCGCGGGGGAGGGGCTGCCCGCCCGCACCGTGCGCCGGGTCCGCGAGGCGATCCCCGGCTGCCGGGTCATGAACATCTACGGCCCCACCGAGGCCACCGTCTACGCCACCGCGTTCACCTGCGACCCCGCCGACCCCGACCGCGACCCGCCGATCGGCCGCCCGCTCGGCGGCGCCCGTGCCTACGTGCTCGACCGGTCGATGCGCCCGGTCCCCATCGGCGCGCCCGGCGAGCTGTACCTGGCCGGAACCGGCGTGGCCCGCGGCTACCTGCGCCGCCCCGGCCTGACCGCCGCCCGCTTCCTGCCCGACCCGTTCGGGCCGCCCGGCACCCGCATGTACCGCACCGGCGACCTGGTCCGCTGGAGCGCCGACGGCGACCTCGTCTACCTCGGGCGCGGCGACGACCAGGTGAAGGTGCGCGGCTTCCGCATCGAACTCGGCGAGGTCGAGGCCGCGCTGGCCCGGCACCCGGCCGTGGCCGCGGCGGCGGCCCGGGTGGTGGACCACGCCGGCCACCGCCGGCTGGTCGGCTATGCGGTGCCCCGCGCCTCCGGCCTGCCCGACCCCGCGGAGCTGCGCGCCTTCCTCGCCCGCAGCCTCCCCGACCACCTGGTCCCCGCCCTCGTCGTACCGTTGGAGCGGCTCCCGCTGGGCGCCACCGGCAAACTGGACCGGCGGGCGCTGCCCGACCCCGAGTGGAGCGCGTCCGGCGGCGGCACGGCCGGGCGCGAGCCGCGCACCGAGGCCGAGCGGATCCTCGCGGCGATCTGGTGCGAGGTGCTGGGCGTGCCCGCAGCAGGCCCGGACGACAACTACTTCACCCTGGGCGGCGACTCCGTCCTCGGCATCCAGATCGTCTCGGCCGCCCGCCGGGCCGGTCTCGCCCTCACCCCCCGCCACCTGTTCACCCACCAGACCCTCGCGGACCTCGCGGCGGCCGCGGAGTCCGCCGCGGCGCCCACCGCCGCCACCGAGGCCGAGCCGGTGACCGGCGACGCCCCGCTCACCCCCGTACAGCACTGGCTGTTCGACACCCTGGACGGCGACCCGGCCCACTTCAGCCAGACCGTCTCCTACGAGCTGGCCGCGGACCCCGACGAGGACCTGCTGCGGGCCGCGCTGGCCGCCGTACTCGACCACCACGACGCGCTCCGGCTGCGCTTCGGGCCGGACGGGGACGGCCGCCGCCGGCAGCACGGCACCGCGCCCGGCGACATCCCCGTGCACCTGGAGGTCCACGACGGCCCCGCCGGACCCGAGGTGGCCGACGCGCTCGGCGCCGGCTTCGACCTGGCACACGGGCCGCTGCTGCGCGCCGCGCTGTGCCGCCCCGGCGGCGACGCGCGCCCGGTGCTGCTGCTGTCCGCCCACCACCTGGTCGTCGACGCCGTGTCCTGGCAGCTGCTGCTGGAGGACCTGGACACCGCCCACCGCGCCCTGAGCAGCGGCGAGCGGCCCGATCTCGGGGCGAAGAGCACCTCCTTCCGGACCTGGGCCCGGCGGCTGGCCGCGCACACCGCGGCGGGCGGCTTCGACGGTGAACTCGCCCACTGGAGCGCCCTGGACACCGGACCCGCCCTGCCGGCCGACCACCCCGGCGGCGCCAACACCACCGCCGCCGAGGAGACGGTGACCGTCCGGCTCGGCGCCGAGGAGACCCGCCGGCTCCTCCAGGACGTGCCGGACGTGTACCGCACCCGGGTCAACGACGTCCTGCTCACCGCGCTGGGCCGGGTCCTGGCCCGCTGGACGGGGCGGGACCGGGTGGCGGTGACCCTCGAAGGACACGGCCGCGAGGACCTGTTCGAGGGCACCGACCTCGCCCGCACCGTCGGCTGGTTCACCACCATGTACCCGGTCGCCCTGGACGTCCCCCGGGACGCGGACACCGGCACCGTGCTGAAGTCCGTCAAGGAGAACCTGCGCGCCGTACCCCACGGCGGACTGGGCTACGGGGCCCTGCGCCACCTGCACCCGGGCGCCGGCCGGGAGCTGCCCGCACTGCCGCAGATCTGCTTCAACTACCTCGGCCGGCAGGACCGGACGCCCACGCCGGGCGGCCTGCTGCACGCCCCGCACGGCGGCCTCACCGGCGGCATGGACCGCGCGGCCCGGCGGCCGTACCTCCTGGACGTGCTCGGGCGGGTCACCGACGGGCGGCTGGAGTTCACCTGGTCGTACTCCGGCGAGGTGCACCGGCGCGAGACCGTGGCCCGCCTGGCGGCCGAGCTGACCGAAGAACTCCGCGCGATCGAGCGCCACTGCGCCGCACCCGGCGCCGGCGGCCGCACCCCCTCCGACTTCCCGCTGGCCGGCCTGGACCAGGCCGCCGTCGACCGGCTGGTCGGCACCGGGAGGGACGTCGTGGACGTGTACCCGCTCACGCCCACCCAGACCGGCATGGTGATGCACGGGCTGGACGAGGCCGAACACGGCCTGTACGTCGAGCAGATCACCTTCGTCGCCGACGGCGCCCGCGACCCGGGGCTGCTGGCCGACGCCTGGCGGTACGTCGTCGCGCGCACCCCGGTCCTGCGCACCTCCGTCGCCCTGACCGACGTGCCCGTACCGCTGCAACTCGTCCACCGCGAGGTCACCCTGCCGGTCACCGAGCACGACTGGAGCACGCTGCCGGCCGACCGGCACCAGGGCGAGCTGGAACGGCTGCTCGCCGACGAGCGGGCCCGCGGCCTCGCCCTGGACCGGGCCCCGCTGCTGCGGCTGGCGCTGGTCCGGCTCGGACCGGACGCGGTGCGGGTCGTGTGGACCTTCCACCACGTCCTGCTGGACGGCTGGAGCGTCTTCCACGTGCTGTCCGACGTCATGGCCGCACACGCCGCGCTGGCCGGCGGCGGGCAGCCGCGGCTGCCCGAGCGCCGGCCGTTCGCCGACTACGCCGCTTGGCTGGCCGGCCGCGACGCCGGCCCGGCGACGGAGCACTGGCGCACCGTCCTGGGCGGCCTGACCGGCCCGACCCCGCTGCCGTACGACCGCAGGCCCGCGCCCGGTGCCACGGCCCGCTCCGGCACCTGGCTGTCGCAGCGGATCGGCGCCGGACGCACGCGGCGGCTGGCCGAGTTCGCCCGCCGCCACCGCCTCACCCTCAACACGCTGGTGCAGGGCGCCTGGGCGCTGCTGCTGGCCCGGTGGAGCGGGCAGGACGAGGTCTGCTTCGGCACCACCGTGTCCGGCCGCCCCGCCGACCTGCCCGGCGCCGACACCATCACCGGCCTGTTCATCACCACCCTGCCCGCCCGGATCCGCGTCGACGGCGGCACCCCGTGCGCCGACTGGCTGCGGGCCGTGCAGGAGGCCCGCGCCGAGGACCGCCGGCACGACCACGTGCCCCTCAACGAGCTGCACGCCCTGACCGGGCTGCCGTCGGGGACCGCCCTGTTCGACAGCCTGCTGGTGTTCGAGAACTACCCGGTCGGGGACGCGACGGCCGGTGCGCACGGTCTGACCGTGCGGGACCTGGACGCCCGGGAGGCCACCAACTACCCGCTCACCGTCGTCGTCTCGCCGGGGGACGACCTCGCCGTCGAACTCGGCTACGACCCCCGGTACTTCGACGAGGCCACCGCCGAGGCGCTGGCCGGGCAGCTGCTGCACGCCCTGGACGCCCTGGCCGGCACGGACGGCACCGTCCCCCTCGACGCCGTCGACGTGCTGCCGCCCGCGCTGCGGCACCGGCTGCTGCACGGTCCGGCCCGACCGGAGCTCGGCCCGGTGCCGCCCGCCACCCTGTCCGCCCTCGTCGAGGCCGCCGTCGACCGGTGGCCCGACGCCCCCGCGCTCGCCGCACCGGGCACGCTGCTCAGCTACGCCGAGGCCGAGGCGCGGGCCAACCGGCTGGCGCACCGGCTCATCGCCCGCGGCGCCGGACCCGGTGGCCTGGTCGCCCTGCTGCTGCCCCGTTCGGCGGACATGGTGCTCGCGCAGCTGGCCGTGGCGAAGACGGGCGCCGCGTTCCTGCCCGTCGACCCCGCCTACCCGGAGGAGCGGACCGCCCTGATGCTGCGCGACGCGGCCCCCGCCCTCACCCTCGACGCCAAGGAGGTCGCCGACCTGCTCGCCGCACCGCCGGACGGCGTGCCCGGCCACCGGCCCACCGACGCGGACCGCACCCGGCCGCTCGACCTGGACGACCCGGCCTACGTCATCTACACGTCCGGCTCCACCGGCACCCCCAAGGGAGTCGTCGTCACCCACCGCGGCCTGGCCGCCTTCGCCGCCGCCGAGGCGGCCCACTACCAGGTCACGGCGGGCGACCGGGTGCTGGCCTTCGCCACGCCCAGCTTCGACGCCTCCGTGCTCGAACTGTGCATGTCGCTGCCGCACGGCGCCCGGCTGGTCGTCCCCCCGCCCGGCCCGCTGCTCGGCAGCCACCTGGCCGGCGTGCTCCGCGACGAGCGCATCACCCACACCCTGCTGCCGCCGGCCGCACTGGCCACCCTGCCGCCCGACACGCCCGGCACGCTGCCGGACCTGAAGACGCTGACCGTCGGCGCCGACGCCTGCGGCCCGGAACTCGTCGCCCGCTGGGCACCGCACCACCGCATGGTCAACTCCTACGGGCCCACCGAGGCCACCGTCGTCGCCACCTGGTCCGCCCCGCTGCGGCCGGACGGCGCGGCCCCGCCCATCGGCCGCCCGCTGCCCGCCACCGGCGCCTACGTCCTCGACGCCCGGCTGCGGCCGGTCCCCGACGGCGTCCCCGGCGAACTGTGGCTCAGCGGACCGGCCCTGGCCCGTGGCTACCTCGGCCGGCCCGGGCTGACCGCGGCCCGGTTCGTCGCCGACCCGTTCGGTCCGCCCGGCACCCGCATGTACCGCACCGGCGACCTGGTGCGCCGCGACGCCCACGGCGAACTGCACTACCTGGGCCGCACCGACCACCAGCTCAAGCTGCACGGCCACCGCATCGAGGCGGGCGAGGTCGAGGCGGTCCTCGCCCGGCACCCGGGCGTCCTGGACGCCGTGGTGAGCGTGCGCGAGGACGAGCCGGGGCTGCCCCGCCTGGTCGCCCACCTGCTCACCGCGCCCGGTGCCGAACCGCCCACCGCGGCGGACCTGCGCGCCCTGGCCGCCCGTTCGCTGCCCGGCTACATGGTCCCCTCGGCGTTCGTGCCGATGGACCGCTTCCCGCTGACCGAGAACGGCAAGACCGACCGGGCCGCCCTGCCCGCCCCGGCCCCCGACGCCGCCGGGGAACGCGAGCGGGCCGGCGAGCGGGCCGCGTACGTGGCACCGCGCACCCCCACCGAGGAGGCGGTGGCCGCGATCTGGGAGGAGACCCTGAACCAGAGCGTCGGCGCCGAGGACGACTACTTCCTGCTGGGCGGCGACTCCCTGCGCGCCCTGCTCATCGCCTCCCGCGCCAACGACGTGTTCGGCGTCACGCTCACCCCCCGCGACGTGCTGGTCGCGCGGACCGTGGCCGCCCTCGCCGAGCGCGTGGAGGAGCAGGTGCTGAGCGAACTGGAAGCCGCGGCACTCGCGGGCCACGACGAAGACGCCGCGCACGGCGGCCCCGACCACGACGAACGGTGAGGATCCGACGACCATGACGTCTTCGACCCCGTCGCACTCCGACGACCGCCCCGCCGCCGGGGCCCGCACCCCGCGCGACCGCGCCCAGGCCCTGCCCGCCGACCTGCGCGAGCAGCTGCGCCGACGGCTGGCCGGACGCGCCGGTCCCGCGGCCGCCCCCGGGGCCCGCACCGGCATCCCGCGCGCCGACCGGGACCGCCCGCTGCCGCTGTCGTTCGCCCAGCAGCGCCTGTGGTTCCTGGACCGGCTGCGGCCGGGCGACCCCCGCTACAACAGCGCGGTCGCCGTCCGCTTCACCGGCGCACTGGACCGGCAGCTGCTGGCGCAGGCGCTGACCGCCGTCGTCGCCCGCCACGAGGCCCTGCGCACCACGTTCGCCGAGCACGACGGCCGCCCCGTGCAGCAGATCCACCCGGCCGGGCCGGTGCCGCTGCCGGTGCGCGACGCGCAGGACCTCGACGCGGCCCTGCGCGCGGAGTACGCCCGCCCGTTCGACCTGCACCGGGGGCCGCTGCTGCGCGCCGTACTGCTGAGAGAGACCGGCACCGCGCACGTGCTGCTGCTCACCGCCCATCACATCGTCACCGACGGCTGGTCCATGGGCGTGGTCCTGGACGAACTGTGCACCGCCTACGACGCGCTGGCCCGGGGCGCGGCCCCGGACCTGCCCGCGGTGGCGGCCCAGTACCCGGACTTCGCGGTGTGGCAGCGCGAACAGCTCTCCGGCCCCCGCCTCGAACGCCAGCTGGCCCACTGGAAGGACCGGCTGTCCGGGGCGGTGGCCCCCGGGCTGCCGCTGGACCGGCCGCGCAGCGGCGAGGAGTCCGGCGCGGGCGCCGTGCACACCTTCACCGTGCCCGCCGCCGTCACGGACCGGCTGCGCGACCTCGCCAGGGAGCAGCACACCACCCTGTACACCGCCCTGGTCGCCGCCACGCAGGCCCTGCTGGCCCGCTGGTCCGGCCAGGACGACGTCACCGTCGGTTCCCTGACGCCCGGCCGCTCCCGCACCGACCTGGAGCGCGCCGTCGGGTTCTTCGTGAACACGGTCGCGCTGCGCACCACGGTGGACACCTCCGCCTCCTTCCGGGACCTGCTCGGCCAGACCGCCGACACGGTCAACGACGCCTTCGCGCACGGCGACACCCCGTTCGAGCGGGTCGTCGAGGCGGCCGGCGCCGCCCGCGAGGCGGGCCGCAACCCGCTGTTCGACGTCATGGTCCTGCTGCACCCCGAGCCGCCCGCCGCGCGCGCCCCGCACGGCCTGGGCACCGAGCCGGTCACCGTGCCCCGGCAGGCGGCCACCTTCGACCTGAGCGTGGAGTTCGTGCCCGACGGCGCGGGCCTGACCGGCCTGCTGGAGTACCGCACCGACCTGTTCGAGGCGGCCACGGCCGCCCGCCTCGCCGACCAGCTGCTTCGCCTGCTGCGGGCCGCCGCCGACACGCCCGACCGGCCCCTGGGCAGCGCACCCCTGCTGTCCGCCGAGGAGGCACGGCAGGTCCTGCACGACTGGAACCCGGCCCCGCTCCCGGTCCCCGACACCACCTACCCCGCCCTGTTCGAGGCCCGCGCCGCCCGCACCCCCGACGCACTCGCCCTCGTCGCCGGCGGTGAACGGCTCGACTACGCGACCCTGAACGCCCGCGCCAACCGCCTCGCGCACCACCTCATCTCCCTGGGGGCCGGCCCCGAACGGCTGGTCGCCCTGCGCCTGCCGCGCACCGCCGACATGATCACGGCGATCCTCGCCACCTGGAAGTCCGGTGCGGGCTACCTCCCGCTGGACCCGGCCCTGCCCGAGGAACGCGTCCGCTACCTGCTGGACGACGCCCGCCCCGCGCTCGTCCTGGACGAGGCCGCCCTGCGCGCCGTACCCGCCACCGCACCGGACACCGACCCCACCGACGCCGACCGGCGTGCCCCGCTGCACCCGCTGCACACCGCCTACGTCATCTACACCTCCGGCTCCACCGGCCGCCCCAAGGGCGTCGCCGTCGCCCACCGCTCCGCGGTGCACCTGCTGGCCGCGCACCGGGCGGGCTTCGTCGCCGAGGCCGGCGGCGGCCCGCTGCGGGTCGCCCTCACCGCGTCGTTCTCCTTCGACACCTCCCTCGAAGGCGTGCTGCTGATGGCCGACGGCCACCCGCTGCACCTGGTCGACGAGGTGACCCGGATGGACCCGGCCGCGCTGGTCGCCCACGTCGCCGAACACCGCATCGACTTCCTCGACGTCACCCCCTCCTACCTGCGGCAGCTGCTGCCCGCCGGACTGCTCACCGGCCCCGGGCACCGCCCCCGGGTCCTGATGCTCGGCGGCGAGGCGGTCGGCCCCGCCCTGTGGCGCGAGCTGGCCGCCCACCCGGACGTGACCGCGCACAACTTCTACGGCCCCACCGAGTGCACGGTCGACGCGCTGTCCTGCCGCATCGACGGCGGCGACCGCCCGCTGGTGGGCCGCCCGCTGCCCGGTGTCCGCGCCTACGTGCTGGACGGCCGGCTCCAGCCGGTGCCGCCCGGCGTCGGCGGCGAGCTGTACCTCGCCGGCCCCCAGCTGGCCCGCGGCTACACCGGCCGCCCGGGGCTGACCGCGGCCCGCTTCCTGCCCGACCCGTACGGGCCGCCCGGCACCCGGATGTACCGCACGGGCGACCTGGCCCGCTGGACGGCCGACGGCCGCCTGGACTACCTCGGGCGGGCCGACGACCAGATCAAGGTGCGCGGCCACCGCATCGAACCCGGGGAGATCGAGGCGGCCCTGCTGGACCTGCCCGCGATCGCCGCCGCCGCGGTCGTCGCCGTCCCCGACGCGCACGGCCACACGCGCCTGGCCGCCTACGTCGTGCCCGCGCCCGGCGCGGCCCGGCCGGCCCCCGCCGACCTGCGCGCGGCCCTGCGCCGCACCCTGCCCGACGCCCTGGTGCCGTCCTCCTTCACCGCCCTGGACGCCCTGCCGCTGACCACCAGCGGCAAACTGGACCGCCGCGCCCTGCCCGCGCCCGACACGGCCGAGGGCGACCGCGAGTTCACCGCCCCGCGCACCCCGGACGAGGAGACGCTCGCCGCCATCTGGGCCGAGGTGCTCGGCGTGGCCCGGGTCGGCGTCACGGACAACTTCTTCGAACTGGGCGGCGACTCGATCCTGAGCATCCAGGCCGTCTCCCGGGCCCGCGCGGCGGGCCTGCGGATCGGCTCCCAGGACGTCTTCCGGCACCAGACGGTCGCCGACCTCGCCGCCGCCGCGCGCCGCACCGGCGCCGTGCCCGCGCCCCGGCGCGCGCACGAGGACGGCCCCGCCCCGCTCACCCCGGTCCAGGAGTGGTTCTTCGCCACCCACGGGCCGCTGCGGCACTTCAGCATGTCGATGCTGCTCGACCTGCCGCACGACCTCGACGAGGCGGCCCTGGAACGGGCGCTGGCGGCCCTGACCGGCCACCACCCGGCGCTGCGCGCCCGCTTCACCCGCACCGACGACGGGACCTGGCGGCAGGAGCCCGGCACGGGCCCGGCCGGCGCACCGCTGACCCGGCACGCCCCGGACACCCCGCCCGCCGAGGCCGCCGACGCCGCCCGCGCGGCCCTGGACCCGGCCACCGGCGCGCTGCTGCGAGCGGCCCTGCTGACCGGAGGCCCACGGCCCCGGCTGTTCCTCGCCGTGCACCACCTGGCCGTCGACAGCGTCTCCTGGCGGGTCCTGCTCGCCGACCTGGAGCTGGCCTACCGGCAGGCCGCGGCCGGCGAGGAGCCCCGGCTGGAGCCCGAGCACACCCCGTTCGCCGACTGGGCGCGCCGGCTCGCCGAACGGGTGCGGGCCGGCGACCTGGACGACGACCTGCCGTACTGGACCGAGGAGACCGCACAGCCGCGCACCCCGCTCCCCGTCGACCTGCCCGGCACCCCGCTCGCCGGCTCCGTGCGCACCGTGCGCACCCGCGTGGACCGGACGACCACCGAGGCACTGCTGCGGCGGGTGCCGGGCGTGTACCGCACCCAGGTCAACGACGTGCTGCTGAGCGCACTGGGCCGGGTGCTCGCCGACTGGGCGGGCACCGACCGGGTCACCGTCGCCCTGGAGGGCCACGGCCGCGAGGAGGACCTCGCGGAGGGCGCCGACCTGTCCCGCACCGTCGGCTGGTTCACCACCCAGTACCCGGTCACCCTCACCGTCGCGGACGGAGCGGACGGTGCCGACTGGGGCGCGACCCTGAAGGCCGTCAAGGAGCGGCTGCGGGCGGTGCCCCGCCGCGGCCTGAGCTACCAGGCCCTGGGCCACCTCGGCTCGCCCGGCCCGCAGGCGGCCGCGCTCGCCGGACTGCCGCTGCCCGAGGTCTGCTTCACCTACCACGGCCAGTGGGAGGCCGCCGCCGGCGGGGACTTCGCACCCGCCGCCGACGTGCCCGGCCGCGACACCGACCCCGCCCAGCCACTGGACCACCTGCTCGACGTCTCCGCCGTGGTGTCCGACGGCGAGCTGGAGATCACCTGGCACTACAGCGAGCAGGTGCACCGGCCGTCCACCGTACGGCGGCTGGCCGACGCGATGGTGGAGGCGCTCGGCGCCGTCGCCGACCACTGCGCCCGGCCCGGCGCGGGCGGCCGCACCCCCTCCGACTTCCCGCTCGCCCGGCTGGACCAGGCCGGTGTGGACCGGCTCGCCGGCGACGGCCGGGACGTGGCGGACCTGCTGCCGCTCACCCCGCTCCAGGAGGGCATGCTCTTCCACCGCCTGGTCGGCGGGAGCGACGACGTGTACGTCGACCAGGCCGCCCTGCTGTTGGAGGGCGTGAGCGACCCCGCCGCGCTCGCCGTGGCCTGGCAGCGGGTCGCCGACCGCACCCCGGCCCTGCGCACCTCCGTCGTGTGGGAGGGCGTCCCGGTACCGCTCCAGGTCGTCCACCACCGCGTCACCGTCCCCGTCGAACAGCTCGACTGGCGCGACCTGGACGCCGGGGAGCGGGCCGAGCGCTGGGACCGGCTGCGCGCCGACGACCTCGCGCGCGGACTCGACCTCACCGCGGCGCCCCTGATGCGGCTGACGTTCGTCCGGCTCCCGGACGCCCGGCTGCACCTGCTGTGGACCTCCCACCACCTGATCCTGGACGGCTGGAGCCTGGCCCAGGTCCTCACCGAGGTGTTCGAGGAGTACCGGGCGCTCACCGCCGGCACCGAGTACCGGCCCCCGGCGCGGCGGCCGTTCGGCGACTACGTGCGCTGGCTGGCCGGCCAGGACGGCGAGGCGGCCCGCGCCCACTGGCGGGCCGTCCTCGACGGATGGGCCACCCCCACCCCGCTGCCCGCCGACCGCGTCCGGCGCCCCGGGCACGAGACCCGCTCCGCGGCGGTGCACACGGCCGCCCTGTCCGAGGAGGTCTCCGCCCGGCTGGCCGCGACCGCACGGTCGGCCGGACTCACCCTGGGCACCGTGGTGCAGGGCGCCTGGGCGCTGCTGCTGGCCCGCTACAGCGGCGAACGGGAGGTGCTGTTCGGCACCACCGTCTCCGGCCGCCCCGACGACCTGCCCGGCGCCGAGTCCATGGTGGGCCTGTTCATCAACACCCTGCCCACCCGCATCCGCGTGGACGGCGGGCGCAGGGCCGCCGACTGGCTGCGCGACCTCCAGGAGGCGCAGGCCGAGGCACGGCGGTTCGCCGCGGTGTCCCTGGCCGAGCTGACCGGGCTGAGCGACGTGCCCGCGGGCAGCCCCCTGTTCGACAGCATCGTCGCCTTCGAGAACTACCCCTTCGACGAGGCCCGTTCGGCCGCCACCGGCATCCGCCTCGCCGACGTCTCCTCCCGGGACGCCACCAACTACCCGCTGGTGCTGCGGGCGTACCAGGGCGCGCACGTCGGCTTCGACCTGGCCTACGACCCCGCCCTGTTCGACGCCGCCACCGCCGCGGACCTCGCCGGCCGGCTGTGCCTGCTGCTGACCGGGCTCGCCGACGACCCCGACCGCCCGCTGCGCGCCCTCGCCTGGACCACCGCCGCCGAACGGCACCGGATGCTGACCGAGTGGAACGGCACCGCCGAGGGCCGGCCCGCCGACACCCTGACCGGCCTGTTCGCCGCGCAGGCCGCCCGCACCCCGCACGCCGAGGCCGTCACCTGCGGCGACGACCGCCTCGACTACGCCACCCTGGACGCCCGGGCCGGCCGGCTCGCCCACCGCCTCGCCGAACTCGGCGCCCGCCCCGAGACGTTCGTGGCGCTCGCCCTGCCCCGCTCCACCGACCTCGTCGTGGCCGTCCTCGCCGTGCTGAAGACCGGCGCGGCCTACCTGCCCGTCGACCCCGCGCTGCCCGCCGAACGCGTCCGGCACCTGCTCGACGACGCCCGGCCGGTGGCACTCGTGACCACCGCTGGCACCACCGCGGGCACCGAGGCCGGCACCGCCGTGCCCGCCCTGCTGCTGGACGACCCGGACGTACGCGCCGACCTGGCCCGGCGCCCGGCCACCGGCCCCGCCGACCCCGCGCTGCGCCCGCTGCCGGAGAGCCCCGCCTACGCCATCTACACCTCCGGCTCCACCGGCCGGCCCAAGGGCGTCGTCGTCCCGCACGCAAGTGTCGTCCGGCTGTTCACCCGCACCCGGCAGTGGTTCGGCTTCGGCCCCGACGACGTGTGGACGCTGTTCCACTCCTACGCCTTCGACTTCTCGGTGTGGGAGCTGTGGGGCCCGCTGCTGCACGGCGGCCGGCTGGTGATCGTGCCCGAGGACACCGCACGCTCCCCGGAGGACTTCCTGCGCCTGCTCGCCGACGAACGGGTCACCGTCCTCAACCAGACGCCGTCCGCGTTCTACCCGCTCATCCGCGCGGACGCCGAACACCCCGGCGTCGGCGCACGGCTGGCCCTGCGCACGATCGTCTTCGGCGGCGAGGCACTGGACGTCACCCGGCTCGCCGACTGGTACGCCCGCCACCCGGACGACGCGCCGCGCCTGGTCAACATGTACGGCATCACCGAGACCACCGTGCACGTCACCTACGCCCCGCTGGACCGCGGCACGCCCGGCGGCACCGCGAGCCCCATCGGCACCGGCATCCCCGACCTGCGCGTCCACGTCCTCGACGACGCCCTGAACCCCGTACCGCCGGGCGCGGTGGGGGAGTTGTTCGTCGCCGGCGAGGGCCTGGCCCGCGGCTACCTGAACCGGCCCGGCCTCACCGCGACCCGCTTCCTCGCCAACCCGTTCGGACGCCCCGGCACCCGCATGTACCGCACGGGCGACCGGGCCCGCCGGCGGGCCGACGGCACCCTGGAGTACCTGGGCCGCGCCGACCAGCAGGTCAAGATCCGCGGCTACCGCATCGAGCCCGGCGAGATCGAGGCCGCGCTGCACACCCACCCGGGCGTGGGCGCGGCCGCCGTCGGCGTGTACGAGGACTCCGCCGGCACCCGCAGGCTGGTGGCCCACGTCGTCGGCACCGGCACCGGGGACCGCGCCGCGCCCCCGCCCCCCGCCGCCGCCCTCCGCGCCCACCTCGAAGGACTGCTGCCCGCGCACATGGTGCCCGCGGCCTACGTCCCCATGGCCGCCCTGCCGCTGACCGTCAACGGCAAGCTGGACCGGCGCGCCCTGCCCGCCCCCGGACCCGGCGGCTTCGCGGCCGACGGACCGCGCACCCCCCTGCGCACCGACGCCGAACGGCTCGTCGCAGCCGCCTGGACGGACGTCCTGGACACCGACGAGATCGGCGCCGACGACGACTTCTTCGCGCTCGGCGGCGACTCCATCCTCGCCGTCCGGGTCACCTCCCGGCTGCGCGCCGCCTTCGGCAGCGACGTCTCGCCCCGGCTGCTGTTCACGCACAGCACGCTCTCCGCGCTCGCGGCCGCGCTCGGCGAGCCGCGGGAGGGGACCGGCGCCGGCCGCGGCGAGGCCGCCGACGCCATCCCGGCGACCGACCCGGACACGCCTGCACCGCTGTCGTACGCCCAGCAGCGGCTGTGGTTCCTCGACCGGTTCGAACCGGGCAGCACCGAGTACACCACCCTGTCCGTGCTGCGGCTGCGCGGATGGCTCGACCTCGCCGCCCTGCGCACCGCCCTGGACGGCCTGGTCGCCCGGCACGAGGCCCTGCGCACCACGTTCACCGAGGACGGCGGCGAGGCCCGGCAGGTCGTGCACCCGCCGCGGCCCGTCGACCTGCCGGTGGAGGACCTCCAGGACCGCGCCGCCCTGGACGCCCTGCTGGAGCGGGAGGCCGGCACCCCCTTCGACCTGGCCACCGGGCCGCTGCTGCGCGCCCGCGTGGCCCGGCAGGCCCCCGACGAACACGTCCTCGTCCTGGCCGTACACCACATCGTCACCGACGGCTGGTCCGTCGGCGTCCTCGGCCGGGACCTCGGCGAGCTGTACGCGGCGGCCCTCGACGGCCGCCGCCCCGCCCTGCCCCGACTGCCCGTCCGCTACGCCGACCACGCCGCCTGGCAGCGCGGCCGCGCCGACCGCGTCGAGGCCGGCCTCGCGTACTGGCGCCGCGCCCTGGACGGCGTACCCGCGCTGGAACTGCCCACCGACCGGCCGCGCCCGGCCGTGCGCACCCGCGACGGCGCCCTGGTCACCTTCACCCTGCCCGCCGCGCTGACCGGGCGGCTGCGCGAGCGCGGCCGGGAGGCCGACGCCACCTTGTACATGACCCTGGTGACGGCCTGCCAGGTGCTGCTCGCCCGCTGGGCCGGGCAGCAGGACCTCACCGTCGGCACCGTCACCGCCGGCCGCGACCGGCCCGAACTGCACGACGTGGTCGGCATGTTCGTCAACACCCTGGTGCTGCGCACCCGCGTCCGCCCCGAGCTGTCCTTCCACGACCTGCTCACCGAGGTGCGGGGCACCGTCCTGGACGCCTTCGCCCACCAGGACGTGCCCTTCGAACGCGTGGTGGACGCCCTCCAGCCCGAGCGGGACACCAGCCGCACCCCGCTGTTCCAGGTCATGGTGGCCCTGCACAACCTCGGCGCCCGGGCACCCCGGCTGCCCGGGCTCACGGCCGAGCCGGTCACCCCGCCGGTCCGCAACGCCACCTTCGACCTCGCCTTCGACTTCGTCGAGACGGACGGCGGCCTCACCGGCCACCTGGAGTACAACACCGGGCTCTTCGACGCCGGCACCGCCGCATGGCTGGCCGAGCGGCTGCGCATCCTGCTGGAGGCCGCCGCCGCCGACCCGCGGCAGGCCGTGGGCGCCCTGCCGCTGATGACCGACGGCGAACGCCGGCAGGTGCTCGCCCAGGGCCGGGGCGCCCCGCTGCCCGGGCCGGACACCACGTTCTGCGCCCTGTTCGAGGCCCAGGCCGCGCGCACCCCGCACGCGACCGCGCTGGTCGCCCGGGACACCACCCTCGACTTCGCCGCCCTCAACCGGCGGGCCAACCGGCTCGCCCACCATCTGATCGCCCGGGGCGCCGGCCCCGAGGACGTGGTCGCCGTACGGCTGCCCCGCACCTCCGGGCTGCCGGTGGCGCTGCTCGCGGTCCTCAAGGCGGGCGCCACCCTGCTCTGCCTCGACCCCCAGCTCCCCGAGGACCGCGTGCGGTACCTCCTCGACGACGCCCGGCCGCACACCGTGCTGACCGGCCTCGACGACGTGCCCTGGGACCGGCTGCCCGACCACGACCCGTTGGACGCGGACCGCGTCCGGCCGCTGCTGCCCGGGCACACCGCCTACGTCGTCTACACCTCCGGCTCCACCGGCCGCCCCAAGGGCGTCGCCGTCGAGCACCGGCACCTGGTCAACCTCTGCCACGACCACCGCGAGAACCTGTTCGCCCCGCACACCGCGGGCGGCCGCCGGCTGCGGGCCGCGCTCAGCGCCTCGTTCTCCTTCGACACCTCCTGGGAGGGCGCCCTGCTCCTCGCCCTCGGCCACGAGGTCCACCTCGTCGACGAGGACGTGCGGCTCGACCCCGAGGCGTTCTGCGCCCAGGTCGCCGAGCACCGTCTCGACCTGGTCAACGTCACCCCGTCGTTCCTGCGCGAGCTCACCGCCGCCGGCCTGCTCGCCCCCGGCCGCCACCACCCGCGCCTGCTGCTCGTCGGCGGCGAGGCGGTGCCCACCGCCACCTGGCGCGAACTCGCCGCGGTGGAACGGGACCTGGGCATCGCCGTGTACAACATGTACGGGCCCACCGAGTGCACCGTCGACGCGGCCTACGCCCGCACCACCGACCGCCCCGACCGCCCGGTCATCGGCCGTCCCGGCGGCAACCTGCGGGCCTACGTGCTCGACGGCGCCCTGCGCCCGGTCCCGCCCGGCGTGCCCGGCGAGCTGTACCTCGCCGGAGCGCAGGTGGCCCGCGGCTACCTCGGCCGGCCCGGCCTGACCGCCGCCCGATTCCCCGCCGACCCGTTCGGCGCGCCGGGCGAGCGCATGTACCGCACCGGGGACCGGGCCCGCTGGGACCGCGGCGGGCTGCTGGAGTTCCTCGGCCGGGTGGACGAGCAGGTCAAGATACGCGGGTTCCGCATCGAACCCGGCGAGGTCGAGGCCGCCCTGCTCGCCCACCCCGACGTCGCCGACGCGGCGGTGACCGCACGCGAACACGCCGGCCGCCTCCTGCTCGTCGGCTACGTCGTGCCCGCCCCCGGCCGCAGCCCCGGCGCCGACGAACTGCGCGTCGCGCTGCGCCGCACCCTGCCCGACCACATGGTGCCCGCCGCGTTCGTGCCGCTGGCCCGCATCCCGCGCACCACCAGCGGCAAGACCGACCGGCGCGCCCTGCCCGCCCCGCCCGAGCAGCCCGACAGCGGCAGCCCGTACGTCGCCCCGCGCAGCGGCACCGAGGAACGCCTCGCCGCCATCTGGACCGACGTCCTCGGCGTCGAACGGGTCGGCGCCCGGGACAACTTCTTCGCGCTCGGCGGCGACTCGATCCTGAGCATCCAGATCGTCTCCCGCGCCCGGCAGTGCGGCCTCGCACTCACCACCAAGGACGTCTTCCGCCACCAGACCGTCGCCGAACTCGCCCTGCACGTCACCGAGTCGGCGCCACGCCCGGCGGCCGGCGACGCCACCGGGCCGGCCGAGGCACCCCTCACCCCGATCCAGCACTGGTACCTCGACGGCCGCGAACCCGGCGAGCGGCTGCGGTTCACCATGACCCAGCGCCTCGAACTCGCCCCCGGCACCGACGCCCCCGCCTGGCGGCAGGCCGCCGACGCCCTCGTGCGCCGGCACCCGGCCCTGCGCACCCGCTTCCACCGCACCGGCGAGACCTGGCGCCAGCAGGTGCTGCCCGAGGCGCCGGACACCGTCTTCACCCGCCACGACCTGACCGGCGCCGACGTCCCGGCGGCGGAGGCGGCGGTCCAGCGGTGCACCGAGCAGGCGCAGGCCGGCCTCGACCCCACCGCGGGCCGGGTGGTGCGCGTCCTGCTCTTCGACCGCGGCCCGCAGCTGCCCGGCCAGCTCGTCGTCACCGCGCACCACCTGGTGATCGACGGCGTGTCCTGGCGCATCGTCCTGGCGGACCTGGAGAGCGCCTACCGGGCTGCCGCCGCCGGCCGCCCGGCCGAACCGCCGGCCGCGAGCACGCCGTACGGCCACTGGGCGGACCGGCTGGAGCGGCACACGCGCTCCGGCGCCCTGGACGCGGACCTGCCGTACTGGACGCGCACCGCCGCCGCCCCGGCCGCGCTGCCCGCGGGCCGGCCCGGCCCGAACACCCACGGCACCGCCGCCACGGTCACCGTCACGCTGGACGCCGCGACCACCGACGCCCTGTTGCGGCAGGTCCCGGAGGTCTACCGCACCCAGGTCAACGACGTCCTGCTCAGCGCCCTCGGCCGCACCCTGGCCCGCTGGTGCGGCCGCGACACCGTCCTGCTCGGCGTGGAGGGCCACGGCCGCGAGGACCTCTTCGCGGACGTGGACCTGTCGCGGACCGTGGGCTGGTTCACCGCCGAGTTCCCGCTCGCCCTGCGCGTCGCCCCGGACGCCGGCTGGCACGACACCCTCCGCTCGGTGAAGGAGCAGCTGCGCGCCGTGCCGCTGCACGGTCTCAGCCACGGCGCCCTGCGCCACCTGCGGCCCGACAGCCCGCTCGCCGGCGCCCCGGCCCCGCAGATCGGCTTCAACTACCACGGGCAGTGGGACCCGGGCGCCGCCGACGGCGACGGCCCGGTCCGCGGCCCGCTGCCCCCGGCCGGCCGGGACACCGACCCCGACGCACCCCGCCCCTACCTCCTGGACGTCACCGGCGTGGTCCAGCAGGGACGGCTGGAACTGGGCTGGACCTACCCGCCGGGCGTCTACGACGAGGACACCGTCCGGCGGCTCGCGGACGACACGATCGCCGCCCTGCGCGACATCGTGCGGCACTGCGCGACGCCCACCGCCGGCGGCCGCACCCCGTCCGACTTCCCGCTGGCCGGCCTCGGCCAGGACCAGCTGGACCGGCTCGTCGGCGACGGCCGGCACGTCGCCGACGTACTGCCACTCACCCCGCTCCAGTCCGGCATGCTCTTCCACGGCCTGGTCGACACCGAGCACGCCTACTTCGACCGCACGGCCGTCCGGCTGTCCGGGGTGGCCGACCCGGGCGCCTTCGCCGCCGCCTGGCAGCAGGTCGCCGACCGCACCCCGGCGCTGCGCACCAGCGTCCACTGGCAGAACCTGCCCCACCCCGTCCAGGTCGTCCACCAGCGCGCCGAACTGCCCGTCACCCACCTCGACTGGCGCACCCTCGCCCCGGCCGAGCGGGCCGCGGCCACCGAGCGGCTGCTCGCCGAGGACCGCGCGGCGGGCATGGACCTCACCACCGCGCCGCTGACCCGCCTCACCCTGGCCGCCCTGCCGGGGGACGAGGTGCTGATGCTGTGGTCCACCCACCACATCGCGCTCGACGGCTGGAGCACCGGGCAGCTCCTCACCGAGGTCTGCGCACGCTACGCCGAGCTCACCGGCGGCCCGCACACCCCGCCCCCGGTACGGCGGCCCTTCGCCGACTTCCTGCACTGGCTGGCCGCGCAGGACGAGACGGCGGCCGAACGGCACTGGGCCGAGGCCCTGGACGGGTTCACCGCCCGCACCCCCCTGCCCTACGACCGCACCCCCGCCGAGGCACACCGCACCCGGTCCGCCGCGGCCGTCCACCAGGAGCTGGACGCCCGCACCTCGCAGCGGCTGCGGGAGACCGCCGCCCGCGCCGGGCTCACCGTCAACACCGTGGTGGAGGGCGCCTGGGCGCTGCTGCTGGCCCGCACCAGCGGCCGGGACGACGTGGTGTTCGGCACCACCGTCTCCGGCCGCCCGGCCGAACTGCCCGGCGTCGAGGGCATGATCGGCATGTTCATCAACACCGTCCCCACCCGGGTGCGCATCCCGTCCGGGCCCGTGCTGCCCTGGCTGCGAGGCCTCCAGGAACGGCAGAGCGAGGCCCGCCGGTTCGATCACCTCGCGCTGCCGCGCATCCAGGCGGTCACCGGCGTCCCGGCCGGCGAGCCGCTGTTCGACAGCATGGTGGTCTTCGAGAACTACCCCGTGGACGAGGCCGCCACCGCCCGTACCGGCGTCCGCGTCGAGGAGGTCCGCGCCGACGACGCGACCACCTTCCCCTGGTGCCTGCGTGCCCACCTCGCCGACCGGCTCGCCTTCGACCTGGCCTACGACCCCGCCCTGTTCGACCCGGCCACCGTCGAGCGCGCCGCGGACCGCCTGACCGCCCTGCTCACCGCGCTCGCCGACGGGTTCCACACCGGCCTGGACGAGCTGGACCTGCTCACCCCCGCCGACCGCGAGCTGCTGGGCGCCTGGAACACCACCGCACGCCCGGCCCGGCCGCACAGCCCCGTCGCCCTGTTCACCGCACAGGCGCGCCGCACCCCGGACGCGACCGCCGTGCGCGACGGCGACCGCGACCTGACCTACCGGGACCTGGCCGACTGGGCGGGGCGGCTCGCGGCGCGGCTGGTGGCGGACGGGCTCGCCGCCGAGGACCGGGTGGCGCTGCTGATGGACCGCTCGGCCGAACTCGTCGTCGCCCAGCTCGCGGTGCTCATGGCGGGCGGCGCCTACCTGCCCGTCGACACCCGGGCCCCCGGGGAACGCCGCCGCCTCCTGCTCGACCAGGCCGGCGCCGCGGTCCGGCTCACCGCCGCCGACGTCGTCGCCGCCCGCACCGCCGGCGCGGACGGGCCGCTGCCGGCCGCCGACCCCGACCGGGCGGCGTACGTGATGTTCACCTCCGGCTCCACCGGCCGGCCCAAGGCGGTCGTCGTCCGCCACCGCGACGTGGCCGCCCTGGCCACCGACAGCCGGTTCACCGGCGGGGCGTGCGCACGAGTGCTGCTGCACTCGCCGGTCGCCTTCGACGCGGCCACCTTCGAGGTGTGGGCGCCCCTCCTCAACGGCGGCTGCGTCGTCGTCGCCCCCGTCGGCGGGGTGGACGCGGCCCTGCTGCGCCGGCTCGCCGCCGACGGCGGACTGACCGCGCTGTGGCTGACCGCGGGGCTGTTCCGGCTGCTCGCGCAGGACGCCCCCGACTGCTTCCGCGGCCTCGGCCAGGTCTGGACCGGCGGTGACGTCGTCCCCGCCCAGGCCGTGCGCCGGGTCCTGGCCGCCTGCCCCGGCCTGACCGTCGTGGACGGCTACGGACCCACCGAGACCACCACCTTCGCCACCTCCTACGCCCTGACGGACCCGGCGGCCGTACCGGACACGATCCCCGTCGGCCACCCCCTGGACGACATGCGGGTCCAGATCCTCGACGCCCGGCTACGGCCCGTGCCGCCCGGCTGCGCGGGCGAGCTGTACCTGTCCGGGGAGGGCGTGGCCCGCGGCTACCTGGGCCGGCCGGGCGACACCGCGGCCCGGTTCCTCGCCGACCCCGCCGGCCCGCCCGGAGCCCGCATGTACCGCACCGGCGACCTCGCCCGGCGGCGGCCGGACGGCGCCGTGGAGTTCCTCGGCCGCGCCGACGACCAGGTGAAGATCCGCGGCTTCCGGGTGGAGCCCGGCGAGGTCGAGGCCGTCCTCGCCGCCCACCCCGGCGTCCTCGACGTGGCCGTGCTGGCCCGCGAGGACCGACCGGGCGCCAAACGGCTCGTGGCCTACGTCGTCGGCCCGGCCGGCGAGGACGAGGAGGAACTGCGGGCCCACGCCGCCCGCAACCTGCCCGAGTACCTGGTGCCCACCGCCTTCGTCCCGCTCGCAGCCCTGCCGCTCAGCGGCAACGGCAAGGTCGACCGGGCCGCCCTGCCCGCGCCCCGGACGCCCGAACCGGCCGTACGGGTGGCACCGCGCACCGAGGCGGAGCGCCGCACGGCGGAGGTCTTCGGCGAGGTGCTCGGCACCGAACCGCCCGGCGTGCAGGACGACTTCTTCCAGCTCGGCGGCGACTCGATCCTCAGCATCCGGCTCGCCGCCCGCCTCGCCGCGGCCTTCGACACCGACGTCACCCCGCGCGCGGTGTTCACCCACCCGACCCCGGCCGGGCTGGCCGCGCTGCTCGGCGCGCGCCAGGGCTCCGGCCGGCCGGAGATCGTCCCGGTCCGCCGCGACGGGCTCGCCCCGATGTCGTACGCCCAGCAACGCCTGTGGTTCCTGGAGGAGTTCGCGCCGGGCGGCGCCGAGTACGTCACCGCGCTCGCCCTGCGCCTGCGCGGCACGCTCGACCTGCGGGCCCTGCGCGCGGCCCTGGCCGCCGTCGTGGCCCGGCACGAGTCGCTGCGCACCACCTTCGACAGCGTCGACGGGCACGGCGTGCAGCGCGTCCACCCGCCGCAGGACGACGTGCCGCTGGACGTCCGGGACCTGACCGGCCAGGCCGGGGAGGAACAGCAGCGGGCACTGCGCCGCGTCCTCGCCGAGGAACGCACCCGCCCCTTCGACCTGCGCCGCGGACCGCTGCTGCGCACCCTGCTGGTCCGGCTGGCCGACGACGACCACGTGCTCGGCCTCACCCTGCACCACATCGTCACCGACGGCTGGTCCACCTCGGTCCTGCTCGGCGACCTCGCCCACTTCTACCGGGCCGAACACGGCGTCGTACAGGAGGACCTGCCACCGCTGCCGGTCCAGTACGCCGACTACGCGCACTGGCAGCGCGCCGCGGCCGGCGCCGGCGACGACGAGCACCTCGCCTACTGGAAGGAGCACCTGGCCGGCACCGCACCACTGGACCTGCCCACCGACCGGCCCCGGCCGCCGGTGCGCACCACCGCTGGCGCGACCACCCGCGTGGTGGTGCCCGCCCGGACCGCCCGGCGGCTGACCCGGCTCGCCCGGGACCGGGGCACCACCCTGTTCACCACCCTCGTCGCCGCCGCCCAGGCCTACCTGGCCCGGCTCTCCGGCGCCGAGGACATCGCCGTCGGCACCGTCACCTCCGGCCGCGACCGCGCCGAGACCCAGGCCCTCATCGGGTTCTTCGTCAACACCCTGGTGCTGCGCTCGACGGCGCGGACCGGACAGTCCTTCAGCGACTTCCTCACCACGGTCCGCCGCACGGTCCTCGACGCCTTCGCCCACCAGGACGTGCCGTTCGAGCGCGTCGTCGACGAGGTGCAGCCCGTCCGCGACACCAGCCGCAGCCCGCTCTTCCAGGTCATGGTCGTCCTCCAGAACACCCCGGCGAGCGGTCTCGACCTGCCCGGCCTCGACGTCACCGACGTGCCGCCGGAGTCGGAACAGGCCGCGTTCGACCTCACCTTCGAGTTCGCCGAGGCCGGCTCGGGGGCTCTGCACGGGCTGCTCACCTACAACACCGACCTGTTCGACGCGGCCACGGCCGAGCGCATGGCCGGCCAGCTCGCCACCCTGCTGGGCGCGGTCGCCGAGGACCCCGACCGCCCGCTCGGCGCGCTGCCGCTGACCACCGACACCGAGCTGAAGGGCCTGCTCGACCAGGGCCGGGGAACCTTCCGCCCGGTACCGCAGGCGACCCTGCCCGCCCTGTTCGAACGGCAGGCGGCCCGCACCCCGGACGCGGTGGCCCTCGCCGACGGCGACCGGGAGCTCACGTACGCCGAGGTCGACCGGGCGGCCAACCGGCTCGCCCACCGGCTGATCCGGGACGGCGCCGGACCGGAGCAGGTGGTGGCCCTCGCCCTGCCCCGCTCGGCGGCGACCGTGGTGGCCCAGCTCGCCGTCGCCAAGACCGGCGGCGCCTTCCTGCCCGTCGACCCCGACTACCCGCCGCAGCGCCGGGAGTTCATGCTCCGCGACGCCGGCGCCCGGCTGGTCGTCGGCGACCCGGCCGAGGTGTGGGCCGCCGACGGCCCCGAGACCGCACCGACCGACGCCGACCGCACCGCCCCGCTCACCCCCGACCACCCCGCCTACGTCATCTACACCTCGGGATCCACCGGCACCCCCAAGGGCGTCACCGTCACCCACCGGGGCCTCGCCTCGTTCGCCGCGGCCGCCGCCGACCGGTATGCCGCCGGCCCCGGCGACCGGGTCCTCCAGTTCGCCTCGCCCAGCTTCGACGCCTCCGTGCTGGAACTGTGCATCTCCCTGCTGAGCGGCGCCACACTGGTGACCGGCGAGGAAGGGCCGCTGGTCGGGGAACGCCTCGCAGAGGTGCTCGCCGGGCGGCGCATCAGCCACACGCTGATCCCGCCGGCCGCGCTGGCCACCGTCCCGCCGGAAACGGCCGCCGCCCTGCCCGACCTGCGCACGCTCATCGTCGGCGCGGAGGCCTGCCCGGCCGACCTGGTGGCCACCTGGGCACCCGGCCGCCGGGTGATCAACTCCTACGGGCCCACCGAGGCCACCGTGGTCGCCACCTGGACCGGCCCGCTCACCCCCGGCACCGGAGCCCCGCCCATCGGCCGCCCCGCCGGCCACACCCGCGTCCTCGTCCTGGACACCGCCCTGCGCCCCGTCCCGCCCGGCGTCACCGGCGAGCTGTACGTCGCCGGCCCCGGACTGGCCCGCGGCTACCTCGGCCGGCCCGGACTCACCGCCCAGCGGTTCGTCGCCGACCCGTTCGGCGCGCCGGGGGAGCGGATGTACCGCACCGGCGACCTGGTCCGCTGGACCGCCGACGGCCGGCTCCGGTTCGCCGGACGCGCCGACGACCAGGTCAAGCTGCGCGGCTTCCGCATCGAGCCGGGGGAGATCGAGGGCGCGCTGCGCCGCAGCCCCCAGGTGCGGGACGCGGCCGTCGCCGTCCGCGAGGGCGCGGCCGAGGGCGCCCCGGCCCGGCTCGTCGCCTACGTCGTACCCACCGGGCCGGCCGGGGGACCGCTGCCCGTCGACGAACTGCGGCTGCATCTGGCCGGGCTGCTGCCCCCGCACATGGTGCCGTCCCTCTTCGTGCCGCTCGACCGGCTGCCGCTCACCCCGAACGGCAAGCTGGACCGGCGGGCGCTGCCCGCACCCGGGCCGGCCCAGGCCGGGGACACGCCCCGCACCGCGCCGCGCACCGACACCGAGCGCCGCATCGCCCGCATCTGGGCCGACGTGCTGGGCATCGAGGAGGTCGGCGCCGACGACAACTTCTTCGCGCTGGGCGGTGACTCCATCCTGACCATGCAGGTCGTCTCCCGGCTGCGTCGCGACGGCCTGCACGTGGCCACCCGGGACCTGTTCACGCACCAGACCGTCGCCGAACTCGCCACCGTCGTGCGCAGCGCGCCCGAGCGGACCGGGGAGGGCCCGGTGACCGGCGAGGTGCCGCTCACCCCGATCCAGGAGTGGTTCCTCACCAGCCCGCGCGCCGCCCACCACCACTTCAACCAGTCGGCGCTGCTGGAACTCGACGGCACGCCCGACCAGCGGGCGCTGCGGGCCGCGCTCGACGCGCTGTTGGAGCACCACGACGCCCTGCGCATGCAGTTCACCCGGTCCGCCGGGACGGACGGCCCCGGCACCGGCTGGCGCCAGTTCAACCCGCCGCCCGCCGCCCACGACGTCCTGGTGTGCCACGACCTCACCGGCCTGTCCGCCGAGGAGGCCGACCGGGCCATGGAGAAGACCGCGGACGAACTGCACGCCGGGTTCGACCTGGCCCGCGGTCCCCAGCTGCGGGCGGCGCTGTTCACCGGCGGCCCGGACCGGCCCGTGTTCCTGCTGCTCGTCGCCCACCACCTCGTCGTGGACGCGGTCTCCTGGCGCATCCTGCGCGACGACCTGGAGACCGCCTACCGGCAGGCGCTCGAGGGCGGCACGGTCGGCCTGGGCGAGCGCAGCACCAGCTTCCGCACCTGGTCGCGACGGCTGGCCGCGCACGTCGCCGACGGCGGCCTCGACCACGAACTGCCGTACTGGGAGGAGGCGGTGCGCGCCGAGCCCGCCCCGGCCGCCCCCGCACCGCAGGCCGGGACGGGACCGGCCGCCGTGGTCGGCGTCGAACTGGACGAGGACGACACCGCCGCCCTGCTGCGGGCCGCGCCCACCGCCTACCGCACCCGCGTCGACGACGTCCTGCTCGCCGCCCTCACCCTGGCCCTGGCCCGCTGGACCGGCCGCGACCGGGTCCGCCTGGACCTGGAGGGACACGGCCGCGAGGACCTGCTCGACGGGGTGGACCTGTCCCGCACGGTCGGCTGGTTCACCACCGTCTACCCGGTCGCCGTCCAGGTCCCCGACCCCGGCGACCTGGGCCCCGACCGCGACTGGCGGGCCCTGGTGAAGTCCGTGCGCCGCCAGCTGCGCGCGGTGCCCGGCAACGGCATCGGCTTCGGCGCCCTGCGCACCTTCGGTCCGCCCGAGGTCCGCGAGCGCCTCGGCGGCAGCGCGCACAGCCAGGTGGTGTTCAACTACCTCGGCCAGTGGGACGCCCGTCCGGAGACCGCGGGCGGCGGGCTGGTCCGCGCCGAGCACGGCTCCTTCGGACAGGACCACGACCCCCGGGACCCCGGCTCGCACCCGGTGGAGGTGGTGGGCGCCGTCCAGCACGGCCGGCTCGCCTTCACCTGGCACCACCGCCCCGGCGTCCACGACACGGCGGCCGTGCGCCGGGTGGCCGAGGAGTTCGCCGAGGCCCTGCGGCAGCTCGCCCGGCACGCCCGGGGAGGCCGGTGACGGCGCCCAGCCGGGACGGGGCGCACCGTGCCGGGCCACCGCCCGGCACGGCCCGCGCCCCTCCCGCGCCCCTCCCAAGGCAGGACGACCTCCACCCGACGACACCCGTACTGACGACACCCATAGGACGAAGGAGCCCGACATGGACGAGAACACCCGCTACCAGGTGCTGCGCAACGACGAGGAGCAGTACTCCCTGTGGGCCGCCGACATCGAGGAGCCCGCCATGATCCCCGTACTCCACACCGAACGCCTGGAGTTCCTCCCCTACAGACCCGAGGACGAGGACCACTTCGTCGCCCTCCTGCGCAACGAGGAGGTGTGCCGCTGGATGGGCCAGGATCTGGTGCCCGAAGCGGACCTGCGCACCCTGTTCCGCGCCATCCTCACCGACGTCTACCCGCAGCGCCGCTTCGACGTGTGGGGCCTGTGGCTGGCGGGCACCTACGTCGGCCACGCCGAGATCAAGCCGACCGGCAACGTCGACGGCCACGAACTCGTCACCGCGCTCGCCCCCGCCCACTGGGGCCGCGGCCTGGGGGCCGAGGTGGTGCGCGGGCTGCTCCGGCACGCCGCCGACGACCTCGGGCTCACCGAGGCGTACGGCATGGTCGGCGCCGACAACACCGCGAGCCTCGCCATGTGCCGCCGACTGGGCTTCCGGCACGTCCGGGACGTCGTCGACGAGGACGGCTCCGTGACGAAGATGCTGGTCGTACCCACCCTGCCCGCCGACGCCGGGCCGGCGGACCGGGCGCCCTCCGGGGCCGGAGCGGCGGACCGTGCTCCGTTGCCCGCGGGAGCGACGGATGCGGCTCCGGCCGCCACCGTGCCCGCCCCGGCCGCTGACGGCTCACTCGCCATGGAATGACCGACAGGATGGGAGCCTCAGAGGGCGCTTCCATCCCCTGCGCGGCATTCAGCTTCGCCGGTGCACCGAACGCGCCGGCTCCTTCGCATGAAGCGGCGCATGCGCCTCACGGCTGGGTGAGGATGTCGCTCACCCGGTGGGCATAGATCACCCGTCCGCAGGGCGTCGGGTCGGGTGTGGGGCCGGTCGCTGTACAGGAAGGGTCGTTGATGTCGGCGCGGTGCTCACTCTGCGACCAGAGCAAAGGTGCCGCGCCGGTGGCCTGACCGTGCTCGTAGTACATGTCCTCGGCGCCGACCGCCGTGCGAATCTCGCCCCCGGTCACCGCCAGGGCGCCGTCGCCTCCCACTGCTGCCCGCCACAGACTGGCATTGCTGTAGCGATGGCTCTGGTTGAGATACCAGCGGCCGGCGTAACGGGAGTCCCCCTGGACCTGTTTCACGGGTAGCGCGTAGGTGGCGACCGCCGACACCAGGCCGTCGGCAGTCGCCAGGAGGGATCCGTCCGTGTCGTCGACGGGCAGGGCGCCGATGCGTCCGTTGTCGGGATGAGTGGAGTCGGTGGTGCAGTACTCGCCCATGATGAGCTGCGGGGGGCTGCTGCTGCGGTCGACCGAGAGGTAGGACGCCTTGGGCGCCCCACTCGACTCGCACGTGCCGGCTGAGCTGTTGTACTGGGCGCTGACGAAATCGTAAGAGCCCACCTGCGGCAGGACGTAGCGATAGCCGTAGGAGTACCAGACGTTGCTCTGCCGTCCGACCTTGCCGTTGTCCTGGACATTACTGGTCAGGCCGTCGGGGGTGCTGTTGTTCGTGCTGGGGTTCCGGTCCGGGTCGAGGTCGAGGATGTCACGCAGGTCGAACACCCTCAGCCCGTGCAGGGTGTCGGTGACGTAGAGGCGGTACTTGTACCAGGCGATGCCGCCGGCGTGGATGTTGACCGCCCGGTACGAGATGTGCCCGTAGGAGTTGTAGTACGGCGCCGCGAGCAGGACGTGGCGATACTTTCCGGTGGCCGGGTCGAGGAAGGACAAGCGCACCCCCTTGTCGGCACACGCCGGTGTACCGGCGGGCGTGCAGGCGGTGGAGTCGTCGTACCAGGAAGCGATCAGGGGCCGCTTCGTACCCCAGTACTCATCGGCCTGGGCATCCGAGACACCGGTGATTCCCTGTGGGATCCATTCGTGGTTCAGGGCATCGTCGTCGCTCCAGCAGTACTTGACGGCCGGAGCCAGCGGAGCGATGCCGCCGTCGCCGGCGCCGAACGGATCAGTCGCGCAGGCCGTTCCGCTGCTGATCGACTTGTCGGCCTGGCTGAGCAGGTTCTGGACGCCCTGTGTGGGCAGCGAGGTGGTCAGATCGGCGACGCGGTCACTCAGGTCGGTGGCCGCGAGGCCGAAGCCGCCGTCGACCGTTGACACCGTGCGGGCAGCGATCGCCTGCACGGCGGCCGGCTCCGGGCCTGTCGGCGTCGCCGCAGCCGGCTCTGGCTGCCACAGCAGTGCACCGGCGGCGAGGGCCAGGGCCAGGAGACGGCCTGTCCGGCGCGGGCGGCATCGGTCGTTGCGGGTTTTCATGGTGACGAAAGCCTCTTGGTCGCGGGTGGGCGAGCGGCGGACGGTGCGACGAAGACGGTGCGCCCGACGAGGCTGCTCGGTCAACCGCCTGAAGTCGTCGAGGCGGTGCTCGCCTGCCACGACGCGCTTCCGAAAAGGGGAGTTGCTCACCCGTCCCACGGCATGAACGCCGAGGTGGCCGTTGTCGGAGCAACAGCGACTCCAACTGGGGTTCCGTGCCTCCGCGGCCGACGCCGACACCGTGATCCGGGCCCGCACGCCGCGGTCGCCCGCCGCGGGCCTGGGGGCCCGAAGTCATGCGCTGAGCGACAACGGCATTGCGTTCACGGTCAATGCATCGGACAGCCGCCGGTGAAAGGCTCGCCGGGGTTCCACTGCTGAGGTTGCCGCAGCCTATGGCCGGCGGCCGTCCTGGACAGGCTGAGGGGGAGAGGCTTGTGAAGGTACGCAGACGACTGTCGCGGTGGCTGGCACTGTTGTGCCCGCCACTGATCCTCGCCGGACTGCTCCAGGGTGCCGTCCCCGCCTCCGCACTGACCACCGTCACCGCGAAGGCCTCCGCGCATACCGGGACACCGCGCAGGGAGAAGTCCGTACCCGGTCGTCCGCTGCCCGCCGCGGCCAGGCGCCGTGACCGGGAGGCCGTCTCCTCCGCGTCACCGGCGGCGCCCACCTGGCCGACGGCTCGTTCCGCCACCCTCGATGTCACCAAGGGACACACTGCAAAGCTTCCGGGGACCGGGCTCGGCCTGACGGCAACTGCGGACACCGCAGCTCGGGTTGCGGTGCGTACCTACGACCGGGCCACGGCGCGGCGGCTGGGAGCCATCGGATACGTCTTCACCGCTGCCCGCGCCGACAACGCAGTACCTCAGGCGAGACCCGCGACCGCTCCCGTGACCGTCACGATGGACTACGCGTCGTTCCGTCATGCCGCCGGCGGCGACCTCGCGAGCCGGCTACGGATGGAACGCCTGCCGCGGTGCGTGCTGGACGCCAGACCGTGCCGAGGGCGGCCAGCCTTCGTGCCCGCGGACAACGACGTTGACAAGGGGCGGATCAGCGCCCGGGTGCCGCTGGCCGACAACGCGGTGTACGCCCTGGTGAGCACCGCGTCCGGTGACTCCGGCGACTACCGGGCCACCGATCTCAAGGCGTCCGGTAAGTGGTCGGTCGGACCTGAGTCGGGTGACTTCCGGTATTCCTACCCGCTCCCGTTGCCCCCTCCGCCCTACGGCAAGGCGCCGGACCTGTCGCTGGAGTACTCCTCGCAGTCGGTCGACGGCCGGACCTCGGCCTCGAACAACCAGGCGTCCTGGGCGGGTCTGGGCTGGGACCTGAACCCCGGGTTCATCGAGCGCAAGTACCGGACGTGCGTCGACGACGGAAGCCCGACCCTGTCCGACCTGTGCTGGCGCTCGCCGTATTCGGGCGCGGAGGACGGCGCGGAGTACGTCATCTCCCTGCAGGGCACGACCACCGAGCTGATCAAGGACGGCAACGGCAGATACCACGCCGAGGACGACCCGGGCTGGAAGATCGAGCACACCTACGACGGTGCCAACTCCGACAACAGCAAGGAAGCCTGGGTGGTCTCCACGGACGACGGCACCCGCTACTTCTTCGGCTACCACGAGGACTCCAACTGGACGGTGCCGGTCGTCGGCAACGACAGCGGCGAACCCTGCCACGACGCGGCGCAGTCACTGTGCCGCCAGACGTACCGTTGGAACCTGGACGAGATCCGGGACCCCAACGAGAACGACACCCGGTTCTCCTGGACCAAGGAGACCAACTACTACAAGCGCTTCTCCAATGGCGACAAGGAGTCCTACGACAGGGGCGGATACCTCAGCCGGGTGGAGTACGGCATGCAGACCGGCGAGAAGCCGGCCGACCGCGTGGACTTCGCCACCGCCTACCGCTGCCTGTCCGACGTCACGAAGCAGAGCCCGAACTGCTCCGCTCCGACCTCCACCAGCGACAGCGACTATCCTGACGTACCGGTCGATCTGATCTGCACCAGCGGCCAGGACTGCACGAAGAACTCCCCGGCCTTCTTCGTCACCCGGCGCCTGGCGTCGATCACCACACAGGTCTGGGACCCGGCTACTTCGGCCTATCTACAGGTCGACCGCATCCAACCCACCTATGCGATGCCCGACCCGCCCGGCGCGACCGACGCGATGCTGTGGCTCAACTACATCCAGGTGCAGGGCACATGGGCGGAGAACGTGACTCTTCCCGCCGTGGACTTCGACGGGGCCTGGCTCAACAACCGGGTCGACTACCCCAGCGGTGATTCCACCAAGGCGATGCCCATGCGCCGTATCACCAGCATCCAGAACGGGCTCGGCGGTGCGACGGACATCCACTACGGCCACGGTTCCGCCGCCGCCACCTGTCCCAGCGACGGTTCCGACTCCACCTGGGAGTCGGGCAAGCACTGGGACACCAACGACCAGGAATGCTTCCGCGTCGACTACCGGCCCGAAGGGGCCTCCTCGACCGTGCACGGCGTCTTCCAGAAGTACCTGGTGACCAAGCTCGACCAGGTCGACCTGATCGGTGGCTCGCCCACCAGGACCACCCAGTACGACTACCTGGGCAAACCGGCCTGGCACTACGACGACGACCTCACCACCCCCACCGTCCAGCAGCAGTGGGCCGACTGGCGCGGCTACGCCACCGTCCGGCAGACCGACGGCAGCGGGCCGGCCGAGCAGCGCACGGTCACGGAGACCACCCACTTCCGCGGTATGGACGGGGACAAGCTCAAGAGCGGCGGCACCAAGAACGTCAACCTCACGGACTGGGACGGCAACCAGTTCGCCGACAACCACGCCAAGAGCGGCGAGACGCTGCAGACCCGCCACTACCGTCTGAACTCCGACGGCTCGCGCACCGAACTCGCCTCCGAGCGGTACACCTACTGGGACTCGGGCGTCACCGCGAACGGCCCCGGCCTGCACAACGCCCACATGATCCGCCCGTACCAGACCCGGGCCCGGCAGCTGAGGGCCGACGGGACCTGGCGGCAGACCGGCAGCGACAAGGACGGCTACAGCACCGCCAACGGTGGACTGCCCACCCGGACGGTCCAGTGGGGCGAGATCGGCACCGGGACCGACAACACCTGCAGCGAGATCACCTACGCGCAGAACACCAGCGACTGGCGCTGGATGCTCGACTATCCCGAAACCCAGGAGACGCACAACGGCGACCCCGACGCGAGCACCACGCAGTGCCCGGGGCCGGTGGTGGCCCGCACCGTGACCCTCTACGACAACGCCACCGCACCCGGCACCAGCGACCAGCCCATCGACGGCAACCCGACCGAGATCCGCCGGTACTGGAACGACACGTCCCACTCCGACGAGAAGAAGATCTACGACCAGTACGGCCGCGTCACCTCCGACACCGACCCGCTCAACCACACCACCACCACGTCCTACAACCCGACCAGCGGCTGGCCGGTGAACGGCACCAGGACGACCAATCCGCTGAACCAGAGCACCACGACGTACACCAGCCGCGCCTTCGGAGTGGTGTCCCGCACCATCGACCCCAACGGCCTGACCACGACAACCGACTACGACGGCGCCGGCCGGCTGGTCCGGGTGTGGCTGCCGACCGAACCCAAGCCGAACGCCGTGGACGTCCCGCCGCCGGCCGGCGCGGTGCCCTCCTACGAGTACACCTACCGCGTCACCGTCGACGGAACCGCCCCCAACTCGCAGCCGGACAAGCCGACCGTCGTGACCGCGCGCCAGCTGCAGTCGCTCACCGACGGCACCCCCCAGTGGCTCCCGACATACACCTATCTCGACGGCTTCGGCCGCACACGCGAGGTACAGGCGCCCAGCGCGGCCCGCACCGGCGGCCGCACGGTCACGGTCACGACCTACGACGACCGGGGCCTGGCCAAGGGCACCTCGGCAGCGCTCTACAACACCCAGGCTCCCGGCGACGACCCGGACCTGCTCCTCAACCCGGCTCCCAGCGAGATCCCCTCGTGGACCGAGAAGACCTACGACGCCCTGCAGCGGGAGACCTCCAGCACCCTGTCCGGCTACGGCGCGGTCGACTGGACGACCACCACCGCCAACTACGGCGACGGAAAGGTGGTCACCCCACCGCGCGGCGCCCGGACCGCCTACTGGAACGACGGCCTGGACCGACTCGCCAAGGTGCAGGAGAACGTCCCCGCCGGCAGCGACGTGCCGCCGTCCGCGACCCCCACCACCAGCTACACGTACACACCGCGCGGAGAGGTCGCCACCCTCACCGACGCGGCCGGCAACCTCACCTCGTACGGCTACGACTGGCTCGGCCACCGCACCAGCACCCGTGACCCCGACGCCGGCCCGTCGACCACCACCTACGACCCCACGGGCAACGTCCTCACCACGAAGGACGCGGCCGGAAAGACTCTCGCGTACACCTACGACGCGCTGAACCGCAAACGCACCGAATGGTCCGGTTCGGTGGGCGACACCAAGCTCGCCGAATGGACCTACGACACCGTGCCCATGCCCGGTCAGACCGGAACACCCACCAAGTTCGTCCTCGGCCGCCCCGCCACGACCACCCGCTGGAGCGGGGGGCAGGCCTACCGCGTCGACGTCACCGGCTACGACCTGCGCTACCAGGTCACCGGCCGCACATGGACCGTGCCGACCGCCGAAGGAGCACTGGCCGGCACTTATGCCTACGGCTACGGATACGACCGCGCCGGACACCAGACCTGGATCTCGTATCCAGCGGCCGGCGGCCTGCCCGCCGAGAAGGTCACCACCGGATACACGGACACCGGCCGCCCGGACACCCTGACCGGTGATGCCGCCACCTACGTGAAGACCAGCACCTACTACGGCAACGGAGTGCTCGAGGGCAGGAGTTACGGGGCCGACGGCAGCGTGCAGCGGCAGTACGGCTACGAAAGCTCCGGCGCCCAGCGCCTGTCGTCCGTACAGAGCTATGTGGCCGGCGACCGGGTGCAGTACGACACCTACGCCTACGACGACGACAGCGACCTGACCTCCGTCACCGACCAGACCCAGGCCGTACCGCAGAACCAGTGCTACGGCTACGACGCCCTGCAGCGCCTGAGCAATGCCTGGACGACGACGGCGGCCTGCTCCGCGGGGCCCTCGGGTGCCGACAAGACAGGCACGGACCCCTACCGGCTGGCCTACTCGTACGACGCCGTAGGCGACATGACCGCCGTCACCGACGACGCCGCCACGCGCACCTACTCCTACCCCGACCCCGGACCGACGGCGGTGCGCCCGCACGCGGTCACCTCCGTCGGCTCCGACACCTACGGCTACGACGCCGACGGACGCCTCACCTCACGCTCGGTCGGCGGCACCGCGGCCACCCTGGCCTGGGCCGACAACGGTTCCCTCACCTCGGTCACCAGCGCGGGCGCGACGACGTCGTTCGCGTACGACGCCGACGGCGACCGGCTGGTCCGCCGCAGCCCGAGCGCCACGACGCTCTACCTGGACGGCATGGAACTGACCCGCACCGGCTCGGCGGTCAGCGCGAGGCGCTACTACACCGCGGGCGGCAGCGTCGTCGCCCTGCGCACGCCCGACACCCTGCAATGGCTGGCCAACGACCAGCAGAACTCCACCCAGCTCGCCATCGATGCCGCCACGGGCAAGGTCTCCCGCCAGCGCTACCTCCCCTACGGCGCACACCGCGGCGCCACCGACGCCGTGCCCCTGACCGACCGAGGCTTCCTCGGCAAGACGGAGGACGCCGACACCGGCCTCGACCAGATCGGCGCCCGCTACTACGACCCGTCCCTGGCCCGCTTCATCTCCCCGGACCCCCTGTACGACAAGACAAAGCCGCAATCCCTGAACGGCTACACGTACGCCGACGGCAACCCGACGACGTTCAGCGACCCGACGGGGCTGCGCGTGTGTGAGGGCACAACAGGCGAAAACGCCTGCGCCCCGGGGCAACGGCCGGACGGCAAGGAAACGTCCGACGTGGGCGCCGGTAATGACGACGACCGCTGGCTCGGCCAGCCCGTACATCCCGGGGCCAACTGGGACACACTGCGGAGAATGGTCCAGTTGTATCGGCAAATGGGATACGAGGGAAGTGGTCTACTCACCCGCCGTGACCTCCTCGCCTGGGCGGCGCAGGGCAATGCGTTCGCTTGGGACAACTTCTGCCAGGGGGTTCTCGGCTTCTCGACCGGCACATGCAAGGCGGATCCATTTATCGGCGATAAGAACATCTATGCCGATCCAGCTAAAGCCCTGGCGAAGTTCGCGTGGCAACACGTGGGGGTCAGTGTAAACGGGTGTGCGCTCTACTGCTTCTCGCTCACCATCCAGGATGGCCAGGTCTGGGGGGCATTCGGAGGTGGGTTGAAACTCAGCGGGATGGTCGTTGGTGTATCGGCATCGGCACAGGTCACCAGTAAGAAGCCGTCGGACCAGTCGAGCTCCTACTTCTCGATGTGCAACGGATCAAAGGTAATTACATGCGCGATGCATGGAACTGGCGACCAGGCGTGGACTGGGTATTCCATCGGCTATGGCCGATCAGCAAGGGATCTGATTCCGGTGCCGGATAATTTCCTCGGCCGAACGATCATGTTCAGAGAGATAGCGCCTATGAGGAGCGCCTGTCTCATAGGTTTGACAAACCCCTGCTGATAAGCCCCGGGAAATCGGGAGGGCAGTTGTCTGTCAAGCGTATTGCAGCCTGTGTCGCTGCTTCACTGGGTCTCTTGGCTGTGTTGATTGCGGCGCCGGGCCAGGCCCTGGCCCGGCCCCACCCGCACGCGGCACTGACCGCCCCCGGCGGCGTAGCCGCCCGGGCCGATGTCAATGGTGACGGCATCCCCGACATGGTCGTCTCCACCGGGGCCCGGCTCACCTTCGCCGGGGACCCCAATGCGGAGGGGATCGACAAGGGCGGCTCCATCTACGTGATACCCGGCGGGGGCACGCTTCCCGCAGGGCCCGCCGTGACGATCAGCCAGGACAGCAACGACTTCGTCCCGGGCAGCGGGGAGTCGGACGACACCTTCGGGGCGTCCCTGGTGACGGGCGACTTCAACGGTGACGGACTCGCCGACGTCGCCATCGGCAACCCGAGCGAGAGCATCAACAGCAACCTCGCCGTCGGCATGGTCACCATCCTGTACGGCAAGCGCGAATCGCCCTACCTGGGCCTCATCCCCAACGGTCTCGCGCAGATCGACCAGGGCGTGCCCGGCATCCCCGGTGACAACGAGCCCGGCGATCGGTTCGGCGCGAGCCTCACGGTCGGTGACTTCGACGCGGACGGCTTCGCGGACCTCGCTGTCGGCGCCCCCGGCGAGGCGATCGGCAGCACCCAGCGGGCCGGCGCGGTCACCGTCCTGTTCGGCAGCGGCAGCGGCATCACGGCGAGCCGCTCGGTCGGCGTCTCGCAGGACACCTCCGGGGTTCCGGGAACGCCGGAGACGGGGGACAAGTTCGGCTGGTCGGTCGCGGCCGGGGACGTCACCGGCGATGCCAAGGACGACCTGGTGGTCAGCGCGCCCGGGGAGGCGATCAGCGGGGTGTCCGACGCCTGGGGCGGCGTCGTGGTGATCCCCGGCTCCTCGGGAGGCATCAACGCGGCCGCCACCAGTTCCATCAGCGTCCAGGACACCCACACCCAGGACCACCTGCGCACCGTCGCTGTGGGACGGTTCCACGGCGGCAACAACGCCGACGTCCTGGTCTTCGCCGACCGTGCCTCCGGCGAGCCCCAGTACTCCGGCGCCCTCGTCGTCGCCCGCGGAGGGTCCGGCGGCATCAGCCCCAGCCGGGTACAGACGATCAGCCAGAGCAGCCCTGGCATCCCCGGCACTCCGGAGGAGAACGACTTCTTCGGCGGTTCCCTGGCCGTGGGGGACCTCGACGGCGACGGGTACGCCGATCTGGCGACGGGGGCGCTGCGGGAGAACAACACCGGAACGGTGACGCTGCTGCGGGGCGGCAGCGCGGGCCTGCTGTCCGCCCCGGGTGCCACCTTCGACGAGAACGCCGCGGCGATCGGTGCCAGTGCCCAGGTCGGTGAGGGATTCGGCTACGGCCTGCGGATCCTTGACGTGACGGGCGACGGACGGCCCGAACTGCTGGTCACCGCGCCGTGGGAGGACGGCTCCTTGCAGGCCGGAGCCCTGTTCGTGCTGAACACCGCCCTCAGCGGGGACACTCTCACCGTCACCGGCGCGCAGGTCCTCACCCGCGGAGCGCTCGGCGGGGCGTCCAACTTCGGCCCCGCCACGCCCTTCGCGGGGGGCGCCGTCGTCACGCTCGACTCCAACGAGCAGCCGCAGCGCGCACCGCGAGGCCTGCTGCCCGCCGCACGAGCGGAGCGTGGCGCTCGCCGGTGAGGACGGGGAGGAGCACGGGCGTGACCCCGTACGCCGACTTGAAGGCCCGGCTGAACACCGCCGGATCCCGGAAGCCCCATCGCCTCCCGACCTGGCCGACGCCGCGACGGACGAGAGCGGGGGCGACGAGATCCGCCCGGCAGCGTTCCAGGCGCCGTCGACGCACGTAGGCGCCGACGCTCCGCCGGTCCCGCTGGAAGAGATGATGCAGATACCGCACGGAGATGTGGTGCGCGGCGGCTATCGAGGCCGGTGAGAGATCGGCGTCGGCAAGGTGGTCCTCGACGAATGCCTTGATGTCCCGGAGCAGTCCGTCGACGGGTGACGCGGCGGGCCTCGGCGCGGGTCTCGGACCGCCGTCCGTCCCGCGGGACGCACCAAGGCCTGTGCTTCTCCGCCCCCTCGATACGGCGTGGCGCGCAGCGTTCACGTGAACCCCCGGAGTCTGTGCGTACGGCGGATCGGCCGGCCCGATGCTCGGCCGCCGCAGGTGCCGACGAGTCTGGCCGGGTGCGATCGCGGCGGCCATCGGTGCCGGGCACCTGACCCAAATCCGGGACGCCCGGCCCGTGGCCTGCGAGGATGCCAGAGCCGTGGGCAACGCGGTGGGACGCTGGAATGCGCCCGGGGAACGTTCGTGGCACGACGGACCGAGTGGGGAGGGGCGTTGTGGGCCGTTGGCGACCACTGCCGGGAGACCTGCCGATCGAGGTCGTCCGGCTGGTGCGGGAGCTGCGCCTGTGCCTGGACAGATGCGAGGCGAGCGCGGCGGCCGTGGCCACCAGAACCGGGTACAGCCGCAGTTCCTGGCGGCGCTACGTCAACGGTTCCCGGCTGCCGCCCTGGCCTGCCGTGGAGGCAGTGGGCCGACTGGCGCATGCCGACCGGGAGCAGTTACGGGTGTTGTGGGAGTCGGCCGCTCATGCCTGGCAGAAGGGGCAGCCCCTGGACACCGGGCCGGAATCGCGGGTGTCCGAGGCGCTCCCCGCCCTGGACCTGTCCGGGCCCGCCGGAGAGCCACCGCCCCACACACCCTCGCCGCCGGCCGCCCTCTCGTCCGGGCGACCCGGGGCGACAGCCGGCCCGGTCATACCCTGGGTCGGCGTCGCGGCCGTCTGCGTGCTTCTTGCCGTCGCCGTGCTCGTGTGGCCGTGGAACGCCAGGTCGGCCGACCGCCCACCACACGGCGCACCGACCGGCGTGCCGGCCTGGCCGTACCCACTGGCGGGCGGGGCCGACAGCGCGACGACCGGATGCCGGTCGGTCGCCTGCGAGGGGCGGGATCCCGGCCGGGAGCGATGCGACGGCGACCGGGTGACCGTCCACCGCCTGCGGGCGTACGGCCAGGTCCTGGAGCTCGTGTACAGCCCGGCATGTCAGGCCAGTTGGGCAGAGGTCGAGTCGGCGGGGGCCACGCGCGGCCTGCGCATCACCACGCGAGGGGGAGAGGGGAGCTCGGCCCCCGCCGGCGCGGTCCGCACCCCGATGGTCGCGGGCGGTCCCGGATCGGCGACGGCGACCGTGGTCGTCGGCGGCCACCAACTCGGGGTCACGCTGTACGACAGCTGGATCGACCGCGTCACCGGCACAGGGTCAGGGTGACCTCGTCGGTCCGCAGCCGACGAAACACCCCGGCGTCGTAGACCTCGAGGAATCCGTCCGCGTCCCGACGCAGCGGAAGGTCGTACCGCTCACCCCGGTAGACCGTCCAGCGGCCCACCGGGGCCAGACGCGCCGCGGCCGTGCCCCAGGTCGCCGGTCCCACCACACCGTCCGCCGAGAGGTGGTGATTGCTCTGCCATGCGCGGGTCGCGACGGCCGTCGGACCGTCGTACACGCAGGAGACCCGTCTTCGCGCCGTGTAGCCGTCGGCCCACAGGATCGCCTGCCACAGTCCCACGACGTCACTGCGCTTCGTTCGACCGGACACCAGCAGGTCCGCCGCGTGCAGGTCCGACAGGAGTACCCGGCCGTTCGGCTCTCGTTCGTCGTGCGGTCGAGTGGCCCCCGCGCACAGCGCCCCGACGAGAAGTACACACAGCGCGGCACCGGCCGCGGTCTTTCCACGCATCCAACCGTCTTAGCCGCGTCCGTGGGCACCGGCCAAGGAATTTGGCGGATTTGACGGTGCTGGTGGTCTATGCCCCGCCGCTACCGTGGGAGACAGGTGGGACAACTGGTGGTGGGGGGTCTCAGTGACCGGCTGGAAACCACTGCCGGACGACCTGGCGACGGACGTCCGGCAACTGGTCACCGAACTACGGACGTTGAAGATCCGCAGCGGACTGAGCCTGACGGCACTCGCCGAGCGAACCCCGTACAGCAAGTCTTCCTGGGACCGGTACCTCAACGGCAAGACACTGCCGCCACGGCAAGCGGTCACCGTCATGGGGCAGTTGTCCGACGCGGAGCCCGCCCGGCTCGCAGCGCTGTGGGAACTGGCCAACGCCGCCGCGCACGATCAGCGGGCAGGAGGCGGACGGCCCGCACCACCCGCCCCGCGGCCCGAACCGCCCGTCGACCCCACTGAGGCCACTCCGCCGTCGTCCGACGAGGGGCGGCGGCGTCTTCGGCACGACGCACGGCTGCTCTGGGCGGCGGCCCTGCTGTTGGCCCTCCTGCTCGCGGGCACCGCGGTCGTGCTGGTCAAGGGTGGCTCGTCGACCGGCAGGGCACGGGCCGCCGTGTCGAAAACCGAGCCCCAGGGCAGGCAGGCCGACGTCAACTGCTTCGCGGACAGCTGCGCCGGAAAGGACCCGAAAGAAGCCGGCTGCGGGGGTGACGCGTGGACGGCGGCCCTGACCAAGGTCCAGCAGGTCTACGTGGAGCTGCGGTACAGCGACGCCTGCCGGGCCGCGTGGGCCCGCATCAGCTGGGGCCGCCCCGGCGACATCGCCCGCATCGTGGGGCCGCGCAACAGCACCCAGCAGAACAAGGTGCACTACGACACTGACACCTACACCGCCATGCTCGCCGCCCCCACCCCGTCGGCCGTCAAGGCCTGCGCAGTCCTCACCTCGGGCCGGCACGGCTGCACGGGTCCCGGAGGGGACCAACGGTTGACCGAGCCCCCCAATCCTCCTGCCCCCACACTGCCGCCCACGGGATGACCTGTGACTACGCGCCCAAGCCGGTGCTGCCGTCACCGCCTCGGGAAGCCGCGGGTTTTCACGGACTCCTTGATCGACCGCCTCGCCGGCTGTTGCGCTTGCGGTTGGCGATCTGGTCGGCTCCGGGTTCACTGCCCGGATTCCGGAGACGGGCGAACCTCGGTCAGCGGAGTCCGGCCCCGTCTCGACCAGGTCCAGCCCTTTTCGCCTCAGCTTCTACGGCTCCTGCCCATTCAGCAACCCTGACCAACCGAGGCTACGCTTAAAGAGGGGATCCGCCGCGTAGAGAGGTGGGGCCATGTTCGAGGACCTTCACGCTCCTGATGGCACGAATCAGCCCATCAACAACCAGACACTTCAACGTATCGGTACGGTGCTCCCGTTCTCGACCGCAATCCTCTTCGCGGGTGGAAACTCGGACTGGGAACAGGCTGGCATTGTCTACATCAACGGAGTACGCCAGACGGAGCAGATAGGCAACTTCAGTCGCCCGAATACGTTTGGTGTCGGAGAGGAAACCTTCGATCAGGAGATTGCGGTTGCCGGTTGGCACAAGCGGGGCGCCCCTTCCGGCGGACTCCCCTGGACGGCGTCGCGTGGTCAGGTACAAGGTACGGAAGGCCGATGGGATGATTCCTTTGGCGACTTGGACTTCAACGACTTCACAGCATCGCTGACCGCTCTCACCGGTACGGTCCATCCTATAGGTGGCTGATTGTCTCGACGCGAGATCAGTCCAGCTCGCCGGCCGCGTGCAGCTCGGCAAGCAGGAGGCGGTGCAACTGGTCGAAGACGCCGGCCTCATGCCACCGGCCCAGCCGACGCCAGCAGGTCTGACGGAACCGAACCCCGGCTCCCGTGGCAGCAGGCTCACGTCGTTGGAGAGCACGTACAAGATGGCAGGCACAGCCGGCCGTCCACCGGTTTCGGGCCGGGCGCCTTCTGCGGCCAGGGTGGCAGCAGCGGCCCGATCAGCGCCCACAAGTCGTCGTAGCCGTTGTCTTTCCGGACGCGGCCGTTGAGTTCACTCGCTGATGCCCTGGCCATGCCGGCCGGGGAGACGGATGCCCCTGCCCCTGCCGATCGTTGAGCTGGTCCAGGCCGAACCGAGTGACGGCGAGGGGGTGTTGACGAAGGAGCTGGTGGCCCGGCTGGATCTGCCGCTGGTGCCGGCGAAGATCGAGGGAGCGCGGTCCAGGGCGAAACGGCTGGTCGAGCGGGGGTCGCGGGTGGCGTCGCCGTCGGGCCGGTTCATGCGGCGAGCGTCGTCCGGTCCTGCTGCGGGGAGTGGACCGGGCGGGCCAGGCGGCGGGCCACGAGCATGCTCGCCGAGAAGCGGATGAACGCCTCGCTGCTGGTGGGCAGCGTCTCGAAGTCACGCACCAGGCGTCGTGAACGCAACAGCCCCCAGAGTTCGTTCCACCACCCGCCGTCTCGGCAGCACCACAAACCCCGTGTAGCCGCCGTCGGCCCAGGCAAGGGTGATCTTGCCGTGCCCGCAGCCGCCGCCATGCCCCCGCCTTCGTCCAGGCCGTGAACCGGCGGTGGGCGGTGGCCGGCGAGCCCCCGAACTCGCCCGCCTTCGCCCGACGCGGGGAACATCGGTACAGCGGTAGCACTGAGCACTTGATCTTGGATACGCTGCCGCCGCCCTGTTCACATGAGAGGACATGATGAAGAAGCACATATCGCGGCTCGTAGTCGCAGTCACGGCCGTCGCAGCCAGCACGATTTTGAGCTCGCCCGCAGCGCACGCTTCGGCCCCGAAGGTCACCTGGAGTGACGATGCCACCGGGAAGTACCTGGTCTACGAGCCCAGCACGGAATCGGCGGTCGAGACGCACGACCACACCTGGTACAACGGGCCTTATGACTGGAGCGATTTCCAGCAGTCCGACGGCAGCTATATCGAAACGCCGTACGGGGTCTCCAACGTGTGCCTGACCGCTTACTGGGACAATAGCGTTTACATGGAGAACTGCAAGCCCAACAACGATTACGAGCGCTGGTACGAGGAGTGGCAGGGCAACGGTTGGCGCCTGCGGAACAAGGCCACCGGCTACTACCTGGACAGCAACGCCAGCGGCAGCGTCTATGCCCTGCCCGGCAACGGCGGCAACTACCAGCTGTGGCACTAATTAAGGTTGTCTTTGCGCACTCTGAAGGAGGTCTTGTCTTCGGCTGTAGCCGTCGCGTTTGGCCGTGGCCTTAGCTGCCGACGAAGAGGTGGGCGCGTTCGTCCGGGGCGGCGCCGCAACCCACCACGCGGACGCCGCCTTGCGGGAGCGGGCCCGGCGCGCGGTCAGGTAGGCCATCGCCAGTAGCAGTGCCCTGGCGTGATGACCCGTCACGCCTCCGAGGAGAGCGGCGGGGCGATCCTGAAGCACGCGTCCTGAAGCTCTCCGGGGGTGTTCACCGGTTCCGCGAAGAGGTGGAAGTCCCGGTGCCGGAGGAAACGGTCGGGGAACCGTACGGACCGGAACGAGGCCTGGTTCGGGTCGATCTCCGCTCTTTCAAGGACAAAAGTCGAATCCTCACGAACCTCTTCCGCGACGTCGGGGTCGATGATCCCGGTGAAGAACTTGCCGACTACGCGGAACCCCTCCAGCGCGTCGATCCGCAGACAGAAGCCCAGCGGGAGAGTGGCTCGCACCAGCCGTCCCGTTTCGCCGAAGTCCAACGCGGGGCCGGTCCACTCGAAAGTGGCGTTGCGCCGGTCGTCATCCGTTTCGATCTTGGAGATATCGACGTCGCCGCTCCGTTCGACGATGAAGAAATCCGGGAAGTTGTTGGAAAACAGCGAAAGCTTGGGCATGACGCCTCTCCTTCCCTCAGCCCCATCATGCGCCCCGCCCCGCGAAGCCGCATATCGGCCCCGGAGCCCTGGAGGCTGCCCGTAAACCGCTGGGGCGGGTGGTGCGTTGACTGGGCACGGGTGGGGTGATCTGTGCGGATGATGCGAAGTGGATCGAGCCGTTCTCCGGGCTGAACGAGTCGCGGATCGCCAGGTGGGTGGCGTTGGTGCGGCGTCGTGGTGGTGACGTTCAGCGTGGCCGTCCCGGGCGGCTGCCACTGGAGCACCGGGTATTGCTGGTGGCGACGTACTGGCGCACGAACCTGACGTTGCGGCAGGTGGCGCCGTTGTTGGGGTCTCGAAGTCCGCGGCTGACCACACCCTCGATCACCTGGCGCCCTTGCTGGCCATCTCGCCGGCCACGCAAGGACACCGTCTACATCGTCGACGGCACCCTGGTGCCCACCCGCGATCGCAGCGTGGAGCAACACCGGACGCCTGGCCTCGGCTCGGACGGTGTGTCCCCGTCGGTGCCGTTCAGGTTGGGGGCGACCCGGACCCCTGCAAAACCACCGGCAGGCGTCCAGGTCGCCGAGCCGCAGGCCCCCGACTTCGGATCATGTCCGAGCCGGCTTGCCTTACGTGACGTACGCCTTCTCAGGCTGCTGATGCGGGCGCCCGGCTTGCGCTCCGTGCGGCGCGGGCGAGGTGACGGTCGATCAGCGTGGCGAGAGCGGGGCCGTGTTCGTAGGCGATGGGCGCCAGATCGGGCGGGAGCACGAAGCCTTCGGGGAGGCGGTCGTAGGCGGTGGTGAGCTGGTGGCGGTAGGCGTCGTCCAGGCGGGCCGGCCAGTCGCCGGTCAGCGGCGGGCGCATCCGTGATTCGGCGGCGAGCGCCCGGTGCTGGACGAGCGCTTCCTCGACGGCTTCCTCCTTGGTCCAGTCCGCGATCGGCGAGCGGTCGGGCCGCCACGGGGCGAGCCGGTCGCCGGATCGGCCGCACACGATGGCCTCGGCGAGTTCCTGGGCAATCAGCGGTGAGGCGTGCAGGCCGTCGCGGTGGGTGCCCGTGGCCAGCCACAGGCCGGGACGGGCGGTGGCGCCGATCAATGGGTGGCCGTCCAGCGCGACAGGGCGGTTGCCGTGGTGCAGGCGGTGTATGCGGGCGGTGGTCAGGCGGTGGTCGAGCTGGCCTATCGCGGTGTCCAGGAGGAACCGCACCCCGGCGGCAGTGGGTTCGCCGCCGGGGACGAGCGCGGGCGCGGCGGACGAGCCGACGTATCAGGTGCCGTCGGCCTGCGGGACGGCGTGCGGTCCGCAGGCGTAGGCCCGGTTCGGGGTGCGCAGCACGGCGGGCAGCGGGGCTGGTGCGGCGAGGGTCAGGGCGGCGCCTTCGGCGGCGACCACGGGCAGAACGGGCAGGTCGGGGTCGAGGGCGTCCAGCAGCGGGGTCGTCCAGGCGCCGGCGGCGAGGACGAGGGTGGGTGCGGTGACGATGGCGGAGCGGGTGTGCAGGGTGTAGTGGTGGCCGTCGGGGCGCAGTCGGCCGGACGGCAGGCGGGTGAGGTTGGGGAGGTGGGCGAGGGCGGCGTCGAGGGTGGCGAGCCAGCGGCGGGCATCGAGGTAGGACTCGGCGGGCAGGTGGAGGGCGCGCAGCGCTCGGTCGTTGTCGAGCGGCCGGTGGCCTGGGACTGCGGCCGGGTCGATCTCCTCGACGGGCAGGCCGTGTTCGGGGCCTGCCTTGGTGATGGCGGCGAAGGACTGGTCGTCGATCGGGCTGGAGACGGCGTTGAGCAGGACGAATGTACCGCTTCCGTAGCCGTCCCGGGCCGGGGCCGACGTGCCCGCGCGTTCGCGTACCTGCTCGCGCCAGGCGGGCCACTTGGCGGCGGCGTCGACGGCCATGGCGAGCCGCAGCCTGCCGTGGACGGTGCGCATCCCACTGGCCGTCACTTCGCCGAGGACGCCGAGCATCGCACCCGCCGCCCGCGAGGCCCCGGCCGCGCGCCGGCCCGCCACAGCGACCCGCACCCTGGGGTCGGCGGCGGCGAGCGCGAACGCGATCGACCGGCCCAACACCCCGTCCCCCACCACGAGCACGTCAACCGTCCGCCGCACAACACCCTCCCGACTGCCACCGGCCCGTCGGCACTATCCCTGTCCCGTCCAAGGGCCCGCTACGCGCGTGGCAGAGCACCGAGGCGGCAGGCAGCCGGCAATCCGGGGCCGAGGTCAGCGAACGTCTGCCTTCGGGCCGCGCGGGGCGCGGCAAGCAGCTGGACGGAACAACCGGAAGGACCCGGTGGGGACGCAGCTGCCCACTGCCGTCTGCTCCGGGAAGATCTCTCTTGCCGCCGCGCAGAACGCCATTGTCGGCTCCTGGGCCACGGTCCTTGGCAAGCTCGGCATCGGCTGAGGAGCCCGCTCTGTGGGCTCCTCGGGGAGGACGGCGGACGATGTTGCCTCAGGGAGGTGGTGCGAGGCGACGCGGGGTGGCGTGAACCTCGTCCGCCGCCACCTGCGCCAGTTGATCGTCCGCGGGCAACTGCTGCCGGCAGCACCGGGCCGCAGCCACCGTGGTCATCGCCAGCTATCACTCCGCGCTGCCCGCCGCTGGCGAGTACCTTCCTGGCCGCGACCCTCGGCGTGAGGCTGGGCCAGGTGAGGAACGCCCCTTCCTCGATGGCGGGCTGCCTGCCGGCCCCGGATGCGTTCCGGGGTGTGTTCGCGCTCCTCCCCGTCCGCCTTGGCGTTGAGCTGGAACATGTCGGTGCCGGGCAGCGGGCAGAGCAGGAGTTCGCCACCCGGTGCGTCCGGCCAGATGTGCCAATGGTCGCGGTCCAGGCCGTCGAGGCGGACGTCCGCGACCACCGCCGCGTGCAGGGAGCCGCCCTCGTCCTTCATCCTGATGCCGAGCGTCTCGCGGACGGTGCCGTGTCCGCCGTCGGCGCCGACGAGGTACGGCACGCTCACGGTCCGGCGGCTGCCGTCGGCTCGTGTCAGCTCAGCGTGCACCTGCTGGCCGCTCTGGTCCAGGGACGTCAGCCGAGTGCCGTACTCCACTGTCCCGCCCAGCTCCAGGAGCCTGTCCCGCAGAATCTCCTGCGTGCGCCATTGAGGCACCAGCCACGGCACCGGATACCGCGACCGGGGCGCCTCAGGATCGCGTTCCATCAGCCGCCACGTGCCGTCGCGCAGGCCGTTGCGCCACGTCTGCATGGGCGGGAAGGGGCTGCCGGCCTCCCGCAGCGCGTTGTCGGTTTCGGCTCGGAAGGAGTGCGAATACACGGCACCTGACACAGAATGCGTTATATGCCAGATATGTTCGACGGGTGGGAGGTGTCGCCATCCGGCCGTCCCCATCCGCCCGCATGGCCCGACGACGCAGCCGAGTCCGTGGCGATTCCTCCTGCGGTCTCTGCTTCTTTCGACTTCAGTGACGGCCTCGACTTCGATCCACTGCTGACCCGCCTCATGCAGCAGGGACCCGTCACGCGCGTCCGTCTGCCGTACGGCGAGCGCGAGGCCTGGCTCGTCACCAGTTACGACGGCGTCCGGCAGGTCACCACCGACGCGCGTCTGAGCCGCGCCGCCATCGTCGGCCGGGACTACCCCCGCCTTACACCGGAGCCGATCGTCTCCGCCGAGTCGATCAATGTCCTGGACCCACCGCACAGCACCCGGCTGCGGCGCCCGGCCGCCGCGGCCTTCACGCACACGAATGTCGAACGGATGAAGCCGGCCATCGAGCGCGTGGCCGGCCGCCTGCTGGAGGAGATGGCCGAGCACGGGCCGCCGACCGACCTCGCCCACCACCTCTCTGCGCGTCTGCCAGGACACACCATCTGCGAACTGCTGGACGTGCCCGATGCCGACCGGGACGAGTTGCTGCATCACACCCAGCAGATGCTGGCCACCTCACCGACGGCACAGCAGGCGGCCGCAGCCGCCAAAGCGCACCTGCGCGACTACTTCACCGCCCTGGTCGCGGAGCGACGCACAGCGCCGGGGGACGACCTCGTCAGCCAGCTGACCGCCCCCGGCCCGGACGACGAGGACCCGTTGAGCGACCAGGAGGCGGCTGTCCTGGCGCTGACGCTCATCCTCAGCGGCAACGACACCGCCACCTGCCAGATCAGCAACATCGCCTATACCCTGCTGACCCGCCCGGGGCAATGGGAACACCTGCTGCACCACCGCGAGGACCTGCCGCCCACCCTGGACGAACTCCTGCGCTACCTGCCGTTCCGCAAAGGCGTCGGCATCCCCCGTCTGGCCCTTGAGGACGTGGAAATCTGCGGCAGCCGCATCCGCGCCGGCGACTACGTGCACGTGTCATACCTGACTGCGAACCGCGACCCTGCTGTCTTCCCTCACCCCGACGTACTCGACCCCTACCGTCCTGCCCACCCTCACATGACATTCGGCTGGGGCGGACACCACTGCCCCGCCACAGCCCTTGCACTGGCCGAACTCCACATCGCGATCAACGCCCTCCTCACCCGCTTCCCCCGCCTGCACCTTGCCGTACCCGCCCACGAACTTCGCTGGGACACCGCAACCATCCGGCGCTTCCCCCTCCAGCTCCCTGTCGCCTGGTGACCCACCGTCGTCTCCGACGGCAGGCGCGAACCACAGCGTCTCGACCGCGACCGCCGGCACGTCGGCCCAGCGCTCCCGCTTGGGGCGCTGACGGGCCTGGACGGCTTCCTCGATCACCCGCAGGGGCAGCCTAAGGTGCGGCTCAGCAACTGGAGCTCCTCCTCGCGGGGCTCGTCCAGACGAAGCGGCATGTGTGAAACGATCAGTCGCCGTGAACCCGTCGGCCTTCGGCCAAACCGCGGCACACTGACCGGCCGAGAGCTCGCGGAGTACGGCGGCCAGCGCCGTACTCCGCGAAGCGGTCGGAGGTATCGTCGGGGCCTCAGGGCATCATCTCGTACGCCCCGGACAGTGCCTCGACGCGGCGCCAGGCACGCTCCGAACGCGCCTCGTCGACCGCCGGGCGCCGGACGGCACCGAGTGCCCAGGACTGCTGCTCCTCGGTCGCCGAGTCCTTGCCGTGCAGTTCGACGGCGTGCGCGGAGAAGTCCCGTACGAGGACGGCGAACAGCTCGTCGAGCACGTCCTCGTCGAGGCCTGCCAGGGCCGCCTGCTCCAGGACCAGCTGTCCGTGGACGACGAGTGCGAAGAGCTGGCCGACGGCGAGGAGGAGGTCGAGGTCCCGGCTCTGCTCCTCGCCGGGCGCGGCGGTGCGTACGAACTCGCACAGCGCGTCGGCCTGTTCGCGGAACCGGCCGACGTTGGGCAGGTGGGCGTACGCGTCGAAAGCCGGCCGCCAGTCGTGGAAGCGTACCGATCCCAGGCCGCGGGCCGGCCCCTGCCGGAAGAGGAAGTCGTCGTCGGCCGCGTCGAGACGGGTCGGGACGGGCTCGTAGGCGACAGGGGCGAGGAGGTGGTTCCGCATGAACTTGAGGATCAGAGCCAGGTTGACGTGGACGGTGCCCTCCAGCTTCGGCAGGCTGCGGATCTCGACGGCGGCCTGGGCGAAGTAGTTGTCCTTCTCGAAGCCCTTGGCGGCGATGACGTCCCACATCAGGTCGATGACCTTCTCGCCCTCGGTGGTCACCTTCATCTTCGTCATCGGGTTGAAGAGGAGGTAGCGGCGGTCGTCGGGACCCGCGCTGCGGAAGTAGTCGACGGCGCGGTCGCTGAACAGCTTCATGCCGATCAGCCGGACGTAGGCGTCGGTCAGTTCGCGCCGTACGTGCGGGAAGGCGGTGACGGGGCGGCCGTAGAGGATCCGGTTCTGCGCGTGGGTGACGGCCTCGTACATCGCGTGCTCGCAGATGCCGATCGAGGCGGTGCACAGGTTGAACTTGCCGACGTTGACGGTGTTCAGGGCGGCGTCGAAGGCGGCACGGCCGGTGTGCAGCACGTCCTCCGGCGTTACGGGGTAGTCCTCGAGGCGGAACTCGCTGACGTACTTCGACGAGTCGACGACGTTCTTGACCAGGTGATACGAGGGGTGACGGCTGTCGGCGGCGAAGAAGACGTAGCCGTCGGGGCCTTCGATGTCGGTGCGCCGGCCGAAGACGGAGACAAGGCCGGCGGCGTTGCCGTTGCCGATGTAGTACTTGGAGCCGTTCGCCCGGAAGCCGCCGTTGCCGTCGGGCTCCAGCAGCATGTCGGTGGAGTAGATGTCGGCGCCGTGGGCCTTTTCGGACAGGCCGAAGGCGAACACTTCGCCCTGGGAGAGCAGTTCGGCGGCACGGGCCCGGGCGGCGGGATTGTCGCTCTGCCAGACGGGGCCGAGGCCCAGGATGGTGACCTGCCAGGCGTACCAGTAGTCGAGGCCGTAGAAGCCGAGTATCTCGTTGAGGGCGGCGATGCGGGCGGTGTCCCAGCGCTTGTCGGCCTCGCCCTCTGCGGCGGCGGCCGGGGTGAGGAAGGTCGCGAAGAGATTTTCCTTGGCGGCGAAGGCGAGGAAGTCGCCGAGCCAGGCGCGGTTGCGGTAGTCCTCGGTCAGCCGGCGCTTGCCCCGCTCTTCGAACCAGTCGACGGTGGTGCGCAGCAGCCTGCGGGTCTCCGGGTCGAAGTGCGCGGGGTCGTAGGTGCGCGGGTTGAAGAGCAGCGCGTCGGTCACGGATGCCGCCTTTCGGCTGGGATGGATGAGGGTGGGGCCGGGCACGGTCAGGGTCCCGGTGAAGGCCCGCTCGGCAGGTCAGTGTTCGACGTCGAAGCGGGCCAGTGTGGTGAGGACGTCGTCGAGCCAGGCGATCATCATGCGTTCGTACGCGATACCGCCCCGCAGCACGACGTGCTGGAGTTCCCGTTCGGCGTCGAGCGGACCGTCCGCGCCGGGGTCCCCGAAGTCACGGGCCTCGCCCGCGAGGTAGTGGGCGAGGCGGTCCATGTGCGCCTGCCGGTGCCGCTCGACCTCGTGGATCAGGCCGGCCGGGTCGTCGAAGGCGGCACCCCGGATCTTCACCGCCAGGTCGTGCCGGACACTCTCGGGTTCGGTCGGGTCGTGGAGCCACGCGGAGAGCGCGTCCCGTCCGGGTCCCGCAACGGAGTATTCCTTCTTGTCCGGACGCCCGTACTGCGGGACGTCGCGGACGTCGACCCAGCCGTCGCTCTCCATGCGCTTGAGCACACGGTAGATCTGCTGGTGAGTGGCGGTCCAGAAGTATCCGATGGACCGTTCGAACCGCCGGGCCAGCTCATAGCCTGAGCCCGGCTTCTCCAGCAGGGAAACGAGGATCGCATGCTCGAGCGCCATGCCCCCGATCTTGCTATGCACCTCGTTGCATAGCAACGCTGCCGCGGTGAGACACGGCTCACCCGGGGGCAGAGCGCGCAGATCATCGCCGACGGCGGCGTGCCGGGGGAGGGTGGCAACCCGGCCGGGCGTGCTCGGCGGCCGCGGTGTGCGGGCCCGGCACCGGCGTCCGGAGGGCGGGTTCAGCCGCGGGTGTCGCGCTCCCAGAGGTAGAAGCGCTGCGCCATGGCGTCCTTCGGGGACCGCCAGGTCTCCGGGTCGTAGGCGCTGACGTACGCCGAGAGCCGCTCGCTGACGTCCTGGAACTCGGGGTGCGAGGTGACCTTGGCGATGGCCGGGCCGGGCTCGCGCTCGGACTCGATGAGGTGCATGTACACATCGCCGAACTGGAAGAGGTTGCGCCGCACCACACCGACGAGGCGCGGCAGCTCGCCCCGGTCGGACCCGGCGAACACCTTGGCGACGTCGGGGGTCGGTGGCCAGGGCGGGGCCGGCGGCCTCGCATGAGCGGGCGGCGTCGACGGCTCGGGTGAGCCGGGCAGCGTGGTTGAACCGCGGCAGGCGGGCGCTCAGCCTTCCGGCGAGTTCGTGGTCGTGCCGGCGGTCAGCCGCCAGAGCCCGGCCAGCTCGTAGTAGACGCCGTTGACCAGTTGCAGCAGCACCAGCGTGACCGGCCAGAGCAGTGCGCCGAGGCCGGGCACCAGGTCCATCGGCAGGGTGTAGGCCATCACGACCCGCACGACGGCGTCGAGCAGCATCGCCACGCCCCAGATCGCAGTCGAGACCCGCCAGATCCGCCGGAAGGCCGGCTCGCGTTCCCACAGCACATCCCAGGACGTGCCGTCGGATCGGAACCGCCCCTCCAACAGAGGGCGGCCGCCGTGGAAGAGCAGCGGGCGCCGGGCCCCGATCGAGATCAGGAACCAGAGCCCGGCCACGCCGGTCAGCCACCCGTCCTTGGCCAGCATGAACCGCGGGCTGCCGCTGACCAGCGCGGCTGCGATGCCCAGCAACATGGTGCCGGCGACGAAGCCCGCCATGCCCTCCAGGCTGCGGGTGCGCAGCCACTGCACCACCGTGGTGAGCGCCGGCACGAAGGCACCGGCCAGCAGCGCGACGAAGACGCTGACGCCGGCGGCACGCAGGCCGTAGTACAACGCGATCGGGACCACGATGTCCCAGACGACACCGAGCAGCAGGCGTCGCCCGCTCGGCCGCGGCGATGCCCCGGAGACCACCTTGTGCGCGGTCATGGCGTCCTCCAGTCGCCAGAAGAGCCTGGGTAGTGACTCACAGACACACAGTCTCCATGTCCGGGCGAGGCGGCTGTGTCATCCCTACGACGGCGGCGTCGAGCGCAGACACGGGGGCTCAGCCACGTGGCATGGCCTCGTGTCCGGAGCGGCACCGGTCCGGGCATTTCCGTTTTTCCTCCCCCGCGCACGGCCCGGGCGCGGTTGGATGTCCTCATGACCTCTGCCGAGCACGCGCGGCTGATGCGCGCCAACCAGGCGAACTGGGACGCCCGCACTCCGGTCCACGTCACCAGCCGGTTCTACGGCCTGGACGCGGACCTGCATCCGGAGCGCTGGTTCGCCGCGTTCGAGTGGGAGGACCTCGGCGAGTTGTCCGGCCGGGATGTGCTGCACCTCCAGTGCCACCTCGGCACGGAGACGCTCGCCCTCGCCCGGCGTGGCGCCCGGGCTGTCGGCCTGGACTTCTCGGCGGCGTCCGTGACGGCCGCGCGGGACCTCGCCGCGAAGTCGGGCCTCGACGTCACCTACGTCCAGGCCAACGTGTACGACGCCGTGACGGCGCTCGAGGGCCGGCAATTCGACGTCGTCTACACCGGCAAGGGCGCCCTGTGCTACCTGCCGGACCTCGATCGGTGGGCGGACGTCGTGGCCAGGCTGCTGCGGCCGGGCGGGCGGTTGTACGTCGTGGAGTTCCACCCGCTGCTCAACGCGCTCGGCCCGACACCCGGTCCGGGTGAGGGGCCTGAGTTGCTGCTGCGCCACGACTACTTGGGCGGCTCCGGTCCGGTGCATCGGGATGCCACCTACACCTACACCGACGGCCCGGCCGTCGAGGGCGCCACGGACAGTTACGAGTGGATGCACGGCATCGGTGAGGTCGTGAACGCGTTGACGGATGCGGGAATGGGCGTCCGGCGACTGCGGGAGAGCGACGAGCTTCCCTGGCCGCGCTGGCCGCGGATGGTCCGTACGGACGCCGGCTGGTGGCGGTTGCCCGAGCCGCGGATCCCCCTTCTGTACAGCCTGCTGGCCGTTCGTTGAACCCCCGTCCCCCGGCAGCCGTACAGTGCGAGCAGCACGCACGCTTGCCCCTGTCAGGCGCCGGTGCCGGTTCCTTGTGTGCGCATCAGGTCGGCCCTCAAGCACACGCCGAGCTCATGTTCGGCGGACTTGGGGCGAGCCGACCGGGCTTCGGTGTATTCCCGGCGGGCTCCCGGATGAACGCCGGTGCCCTGCGGCTGCGCCGGGCTTGGGGACCCGTGGGCTGCGCGGGCACGTAGGCGAGGCACCCTCAGCGGTAGCGGGCCCGGCCCGCCGCCGCGGCCACTGTCAGGGGCACGGTCAGGAGCGCCGCCAGCCAGAACAGGGGGCGGTAGTCGTGCGCTTGAGCTGTGGAGGCCGCCAGTCCGGTGGCCCCGGCGCTGCCCACGTAGAGGGCTACGCCGAACAGGGCCACGCCCGTTGCGCGGGCCGTCGGCGACAGGGCCGTCGCCCATGACTGGATCGTGGAGTGCATGAAGGACCAGCCGCCCCCGAGGAGCAGCGCGACCACGACGAGCGCCCCGGTGGACTGGCTGTAGCCGGCGAGGAGGTACGCCAGAGCCATCTGCACCCCACCGGCCACGATCAGGCGCACCGGCGACCACTGTCCGACGAGCCGTTTGACCACCTGCGCCGCCGCCATGGAACCGACCCCGTACAGGGCCGCGACCGCGCCGGCCAAGGTGGTGGGAACTCCGTGCGCCTCCAGGGCCGGGGCCAGGTAGGTCAGAAAGCCGAGAAGCACTGCTCCCTCCAGCATCGCCACGGTCATGACGAACCACTGCCACCGGGAGGACAGGACCACGCGGAAGGGCGCCAGCAGTGATCCGGAGCGGACCCGCTCGGGCTCAGGCAGACGACGCAGGACCACCGACAGGTAGGCGGCGAGGACACCGGGCAGCGCGAACACCAGCCGCCAGGTGAGGTAATGCGCCAGCGCTCCGGCGACGACCGTGGCCACGGCGGTGCCGAGCGCGAACGCGGTCATCAGCTGACTGAGGGGGCGCTGGCGTGTCGCGGCCGGCACCGTGTCGCCGACGTACGTCAACGAGGCGGCGATGGAGGCGGCGAAGAAGGTCCCGGCCAGGGCGCGGGCCCCGATCAGCACAGGGGCGTCGGGAGCGAGGGCCGAGGCGAAGGCGGCCGGTGCCGCGCCCGCCAGCGACACCCGCATCACCCACACACGGCCCCGGCGGTCGCTGGCCACTCCCCACACCGGCTGCATCAGCCCGTAGGCGAGGTAGTAGCCGCTCGCAGCCAGCACCACCGTGGGAAGCGGAGCTCCGAGCTGCGGACCGATGAGAACCAGCATGGGTGCGATGCAGAAGCGGTCGAAATTGCTGACGAATCCAGCGGTGCGCAGCAGGCGCAGAGAGGACGCCGGCAAGGTCGTCACCGGTGTCGACGCGGTGGTGGTCACGGGGTGGCCGCTCCCTTCCTGAAGGGTTCGACGAGAACGGGTGACAGAGAACCGCTCCTGGGCGGACGCGGTCTGTCACCAGTTCAGCACCGGGCCGTGCGGCGCACAGACCGCTGGCTATTACCATCACTCACAGCCTGCCGCTTCGGCATCGCCGCTGGTGACGGCAGCATCACAAGAGAGCGGCCGCGTTCGGGCGGACGCCCGTTGTCCTGAGGAGAGGCACGATGACGCGCGGCAGGCCGTCGCCCCGGGAGACCTGGACCTCGCCCTTTGCGGACCACGGTGCACCGCCGGCCGGGGCCGGTCGCCGGCATGGTGGACGGTGAGCGCCCTCCTCATGCCGTCGGGCGAGTCCCCCCGCCGTGAACTGGGGGCCTTTTTGCGGTCCCGCCGTGAGCGGCTGAAACCGAAGGACGTGGGCCTGCCGGAGGCCCCGGGGCGCCGGACCCCGGGGCTGCGGCGGGCCGAGGTCGCGGAACTCGCCGCCATCAGCGTCTCCTGGTACACGTGGCTGGAACAGGGCCGGGTGCGTACCTCGGAGCAGGTGCTGCGCGCGGTGTCACGGGTGCTGCGACTGGACGCCGCGGAAACCGCGCACGTGCTGTCGTTCTTGGAGGAGAGCAGGCCGCCCGCCGATGCTCCCACCTGGGTGTCACGCAACCTGCTCGGTCTGGTGCAGGCCATGACACCCCACCCGGCCGTGGTCCTCGACCCGCACTGGGACCTGCTGGCGTGGAACGCCGGGTATGCCGCCCTGCTGACCGATCCGGCGCGGCTGCACCCCAAGCAGCGCAACCTCCTCTGGCTGGTGTTCCGCTGGCCGCCGGCGCGCACCCTGCTCGCCGACTGGGAACACGAGGCCCGCGCCCTGCTCGGCCAGTTCCGGTCACGGGCCGCTCACCGGCCGAACGATCCCCGGTTCGCCGAACTGATCGGCGAGCTGCTGTCGGACGGTGACGCGGCCCGCTGGTACGAGCGCCGGGAGACAGCCGGATTCGAGCCCTCGGTCCGTCGTTTCCGGCATCCCGCCGTAGGCGAATTGCGCCTCCAGTACGTGAAACTGGCCGCTGTGGACGAGCCCGGCCACCACTTCCTGGCCTACCTGCCCGACGACCAGGACTCCGAGGTAGCCCTGCGCCGTCTGCAGGCAAGCGAGTGAGCCCGCGGTCCCGGACGTTCCGGGACCCGGACCCGCGGGGCTCACCTCGGTGTGCCGGCCGCGCGTTGCGGCACGCAGGCTGCCCTTCCTCGCCGCCTTTGTGTCCTCACCGGCGTCCTCAGGCGCCCTGCGCTCGCGTGCCGAGCGCCTGGTGAAGCGCCTCGAGCCGCAGATGGAGAGGCACCCGGACATCGCCGAAATGCGCGAGCGCCACGAGGTGGCCGAGCGGGCAACCAGCACACCACGGGCAGGCCGTCACGACGCTGGCGTTCCTCACGTGAACAACGCCATCACCTGAGCGCTAGGCGCCGCTGGGGCCGCCCCCGCGAGTTCCGCCGGAGTGGGCCCGGGCCGCCAGGATGCGGCGACACCGTGGTGAGACCCGCCCGTTCCGCGCCTTGCAGAGCCCTCGATGAGCGAACAGCCGGCCACCGCCGCCGACACCGCCCGGCAGCAGCTGGACCCCACGGCCGCCGACGCCGTACGCGCGTACGCCGCCCGCCCCCGGCCACCGCCGACCAGTTCGCCGGCGCCCGGGAGGACATCGGCCTTCATCAGCAGCGCAGCGGATCCGGCGATTGCAGCCGTCAGGCGGAGGAGTGCACACGGACCACCCCTGTCCGAGGAGGCTGGTCCGTCGCTGGTGTCGTGGGCTCAGCCCACCTGAGGTCGGGCCAGGCCGTGGTCGTAGGCGAAGATCACCGCTTGGATGCGGTCGCGGGCGCCGATCTTGGACAGGACGCGGCCGACATGCGTCTTCACCGTGGACTCCGACAGGACGAAGCGCGTGGCGATCTCGCCGTTGGACCAGCCCTTGCCGATGGCCACGAGGATCTCTCGTTCGCGGTCGGTGAGGGAGGCCAAGCGTGGATTCTCCGCAGAGCCGTTGCCTCCGGAGGGTACGAGACGGGCGAACTCGTGCAGCAGGCGGCGGGTGAGAGCGGGTGCGATCACCGCGTCGCCCACCGCCACGGCCCGGATGCCGGCGAGGAGTTCTTCGGGGCGGGCGTCCTTGAGGAGGAACCCGCTGGCTCCGGCGCGCAGGGCCGCGTACACGTACTCGTCGATGTCGAAGGTGGTCAGGACGAGGACGCGGGAGCGATCGCCGGCGGCGACAATCCGGCGGGTGGCCTCGATGCCGTCCATGCCGGGCATTCGTACGTCCATGAGGACGACGTCGGGACGCAGCTCGGCCGCCATGCGCACCGCCTCCGCTCCGTGCCCGGCTTCACCGACCACGTCCGTCTCGGGCACGGAGTCCAGCAGCATGCGGAAGCCGTACCGCTGGAGCGGCTGGTCGTCCACGATCAGCACGGTGGTCACCGGGCACCGTCCTGGGGGGTGAGGTCGAGGTCGGCCCGCACCGTCCAGCCGGCGCCCGCGGGGTTCGCGCTGACGTGCCCTCCGTAGAGCGCCGCTCGTTCTCGCATGCCCACCAGGCCGTGTCCTTCCTCGTTCGCGGTACGCGGGCGGCCGGCCGGGACGGGCGGGCCGGTGTCCTGGACGGTGACGGTCAGCCGGGTGTCCTCCAGGACGATCGCCACGTTCGCACGCGCCCCGGTCCCGGCGTATTTCAGGGTGTTCGTCAGGGCCTCCTGCACGATGCGGTAGACCGTGAGCTGCACCCCGCTGTCCAGGGCGTCGATGTCTCCGGCCGTACGGTAGACGACCTCCAGGCCGGCGGCGCGCACTCCCTCGCACAGCGCGTCGATGTCCGTAAGACCGGGCTGCGGGCTCAGCTCGGGCTCGGTCGGCGGACCGTCGGCCTCGCGCAGGACGCCGAGCACCCGGCGCAGTTCGCCCAGGGCCTGGCGGCCGGTGTCCCCGATGAGGTGCAGCGCCTCCTTGCCCCGTTCCGGAGCGACGCCGGCGGCGTAGGCCCCGGCGTCGGCGAGGGTGATGATGACGGACAGGTTGTGCCCGACGATGTCGTGCATCTCCCGAGCCACCCGGGCCCGTTCGGCGGCGACGGCGAGTCTGCCGCGCTGGTCGCGTTCGATCTCCAGCCGAGCCGCGCGGTCTCGCAGCCCGGCCAGCTGGGCCCGCCGGATGCGGATCACCAGGCCGAGTGCGAGGGCCGCGGTCGCCGTGCTGAGCAGGAAGAACAGTGCGTCCCCGACCGACACCGCTGCCGACACCCGCGCCGCGACCAGGCCCAGCACGCCCGCGCTGATCGCGCAGGCCCAGGGCAGCTGCCGCAGCCGGCCGTGCAGGGCGAGGCTGTACAAGGCGACGAAGAGGGCGACGTCCGCACGGAGGGCGGCGCCGAGGGACCACTGGAGGACGAACACCGCGGCGACGGCGCCGAAGGCGACCGCGGGCGCCCGGCGGCGCCACAGCAGGGGCAGCACCAGCCCGGCCTGCAGGGCGAGCATGCCCGTCACCGGCAACCGGGTGAACACGCCGCGGAGGCGGTGCGGGCCGTCGCCGTCACCGTCCCCGCCGGTCACGCCCATCGCGTGCAGGAGGTCCGGCAGACAGAACAGCAGGAAGACCCCGGCCACCACCGCGCTGTCCAGCACCCACGGTCGCGCCCGGTCGGCATGCCGGAACCGCTGGCCGGCCCGGCCGAGCCGGGCGACCAGCTGTCCCGTTCCGCTGAGATCTTCGGTGGTCATGGAGGTCACCGGACCATGATGCGGGTGGCTGCCGCTCAGACGTCGCTGCGCAGCAGCCGGTACGCCGCACCGGCCAGCGCCAGCGCCGTCCAGCCGAGGAAGACCAGCAGCCCGGCGCCCGGTGACAAGGTGGTCGAGTCATGGGTCAGGGCGAAGATCGACTCGCCCGCGTTGCTGGGGAGGTAGGGGCTGATGTCGCCCTGCCAGGAGCTGGGCAGCAGGGAGACCAGCCCGGGGACGAGCATGAGCGCGGCCACCAGGACCGAGATGCCACCGGCCACCGACCGCAGCAGCGCGCCCAGGGCGGTGCCGATCACCCCGACCAAGCCCAGGTACAGCCCGGCGCCCAGCAGACTGCGGACGACGCCGGCGTGGCCGAGGCCCATGGCGGCGGGCGTGCCGGAGACGATCCGGCTGCCGATGAGGAAGGCGATGAACGCGCCCACGGTCGCGATCACCAGCGCGACCAGCCCGTACACCGCCGCCTTGGACCACAGCACGGGCAGCCGGCGCGGCACGGCGGCCAGCGTCGAGCGGATCATGCCGGTGGAGTACTCACCCGCCGTGACCAGAACGCCGAGCACACCGAGGGCGAGCTGGGCGAAGTTCGTGCCGAAGAGGGACAGGCTCGCGGCGGTCGCGGTGGCGAAGTCGCGGTCCATGTGACGGCCGGAGCCGAGATTGGACTTGTAGTGGCTCGCGGCGATGACGCCGAAGGCCACGAGGAACACCAGGCCCAGGCCGAGGGTGATCCAGGTGGAGCGCAGGGACCAGAGCTTGGCCCACTCCGAGGCCAGCACGCGCCGTCCGGTCACCCGGTGGACGGGCCGTGACGCGGCCGGGGCGGTCTCGGGGGTCTCAGGGGTCTTCGGAGTTGCCGTGAGGGTGCTCATGCCGCGCTCCCGGAGGTCTCAGTGCCGGTCGTGGAGCCGTGGTACTCCACGGCGTCCCGGGTCAGTTCCATGAACGCCTCCTCGAGCGACACCGCCTTGGTGGTGAGCTCGAACAGGGGGATGCCGTGCTCGGCCGCCTTCAGGCCGATCTCCCGAGCGGGGACGCCGGTCACCTGCAGTTCCTCCGAGCCGATGCGCCCGGTGATCTCCACGCCCGGCCCCGCCAGCACGTCCCGCAGTCGCGCGGGGTCGTTCGTCGCGACGCGCACGGTGTCGCCGCCGGCCTCGCGGACCAGGTCCTGCACGGTGGTGTCGGCCAGCAGCCGCCCCCGTCCGACGACGATGAGGTGATCGGCCACCAGCGCCACCTCGCTCATCAGATGGGAGGAGACGAACACCGTGCGTCCCTCGGCCGCGAGGGAGGTGAGCAGGTTGCGGATCCACAGGACGCCCTCGGGATCCAGTCCGTTGACGGGTTCGTCCAGCATCACGGTCTGCGGGTCGCCGAGCAGGGCGGCCGCGATGCCCAGCCGCTGGCCCATGCCGAGCGAGAAGGCACCGGCCCGCTTCTTCGCGACGCTGCCGAGACCGGCGAGTTCGACGACCTCGTCGACCCGGCGGCGCGGGATGCCATGGGTGAGCGCCAGGGCACGCAGGTGGTTGTGGGCCGAGCGGCCGGGGTGGACCGACTTCGCCTCCAGCAGCGCGCCCACCTCCTGCAACGGCGCCTTGTGGCGGGCGTAGCGCTGCCCGTTCACCGTCACGGAGCCGCCGGTCGGCGCGTCCAGTCCGACGATCATGCGCATCGTCGTGGACTTGCCCGCACCGTTGGGACCCAGGAATCCGGTCACCGTGCCCGGCTTCACGGTGAAATCCAGCCCGTCGACGGCTGTCTTCTCCCCGTACCTCTTGGTGAGCTGCTGTGCCTCGATCATTCGCGTTCTCTCCCTCGGACTCGGCGCCCGGACGCCCGACGCCTCCCTTCTCACGCTAGGGCCGTGACCTGCCGTTTCCGGTGGTACCAGGGGGCTGAACACCACCGGTCAGGTGGTACCGGGGTACTACGACCCGGCGGTGCGCACGGCGCGCCTGTGGTGCTGTGCTGCGGCCGGGCTGAGCCGGGGGGCTTGCCGAGCCTGTGGGTCAGGCCGGCTTGTAGCGGTCGATGATGGCGCGGGGCCGCTCGCGCACAACGGTCAGGGGGAGGCGCGCGGCCCGCCCGCTTCGACTTCGGCGGTGAGCTGGCCTGCCTACATTCCCTCGGATGCCGTCCGGGGTCCGCGGCGGCGCGGATGAGCTGGCGAAGGGCGCCGACGTAGACCTCGTGGTCGACGACGGCGGGCAGGACGGCGCCGAGCCATCTCCAGCTCGTACCGGCCGTCCCTGGACTCCGTGCGCGTGGCGATGGCGGCCTGCTTCGCCGCAGACGCCGTACGGCGGTCACGCCACTGCACCTCGTACTCCTCGCCGAGGAGGCCGACGAGCTTCGCGCGCACCTGCACTTCACCTACTCGTCTTCGATGGGTCGCAGGGCGCCGGGGTCACCGAACACGATCATGGTGTCGCCGGCCTGCACGGCGGTCTCGGGATCGGGGTTGGGTTCCAGGGCGCCGTCGGCGCGGCGGATCAGCAGGGGCAGCGCTCCGCCGCAAGCCTGTCGCAGGGGCCGGCCCACGAGGTGGGAGCCGGCATCGAAGCGGATCTCCTCGATCCGGACGTCGGAGCTACCGGCCCGGGTGAACTCCAGGAAGTCCACCACGTGCGGGCGGACGGCCAGCAGAGCCATCCGCCGGCCGCTGGTGATGTAGGGAGAGACCACGCTCCTCGCGCCGGCGTGGGTGAGGCGTTCGGCCGACGCCGCCTCCGAGGCGCGCGAGACGATGGCGAGCGAGGGGTTGAGGGAGTGGGCGATCAGGGTGATGTAGACGTTCTCGGCGTCCGAGTCGACCGCGCAGACCAGGCCGCGGGCGTGCGTGATGCCCGCGCGGCGCAGCACCTGCTCGGAGGCGGCGTTGCCGATCAGGTAGGGCGCGCGCTCACGCTGCAGCTGCTCTTCCAGGGCGGCCTTGCTCTCGATGACGACGAAGGGGACGCCCTCGGCCTCGAACTCGCGGGCCACGGCCTGGCCGACCCGCCCGTAGGCGCAGACGATGAAATGGTCGCGCAGCGTGTCGATGCGGTGCTGCATGCGCCGCCTCCTTCCCGCGGGCCCGAACCGCCCCTCCACCAGTGCTGTCCCGATCAGCCCCAGGGCCGCGACGAAGACCGCGACCCCCACCACCGCCAGCGCGGCGGTGAAGAGCTTGCCGGCCTCGGTGAGCCGGTCGGCGCCGGAGAACCCTTCCGTGGTCAGCGTCATCACCGTCATGTAGACGGCGTCGGGCAGCGAGAAGCCGAGCAGCGCGTACCCGCCGACGCCGGCTACGAGCAGCGCCAGGAGGGCGAACGCCGCCAGGAGCACCCGCCGGCCTGTGCGTGGCGGCCACACAGCGCCTCCTGACCCTTCGCCTTTGTCTTCAGTGTCCTCGCCGGGCATCGGGGAGCAACACGGAAGCGGTGCGGCGCCGTGGGGGTGGGCGGGGTACGCCGGAGGCGCGGTGGACGTACGCCGGGTGGACGCGAAGGGGGCGAAGGGGGCCTGTTCAGTGCAGGATGCTGACGGCCCGCGCGATCACGAGGAGCGAGGTCAGGAGCGCGGAGATGCTCTGGATGGCCATCAGGATCTTGGCGCGGGTCGACAGCGGCATGGTGTCGGTCGGGCTGAAGGCGGTGGAGTTGGTGGTGGACACGTACAGGTAGTCCATCAGGGTGGGGACCCAGTCCGAGGTGGCACTCGCGCCGTCGGCGACTTCCTGGACGGCGTCGTCGTTCTCATCCTGGGAGAAACGGAAGTCCGCCAGGGGCAGGGCGGAGCGGGGCGCCTGGGTGCGGCTGACCGGACCGCCCCGATCCAGCTCCCAGTAGGCCAGCCCGAAGACGATGATGTTGGTGAGCCAGACCTGTAGCGCGGCCACCAGCAGGGACCGGCCGTCCTTCACTCCGGCGTACACCAGTTCGTGGATCAGGATGGCCAGCGCCACGAGGTTGCTGACCGCGATGACGCCCACGAGCGTCAGCGACAGCACGCGGAACGTCTTCGTCTGCCGGGTCAGCCGTTTGGGGTTGATGGCGATGAGCGGGATGAGCAGCAGGCATTCCAGGGCGGGCAGGACGTACCGGGGAGCGATCAGCAGCCGCTGCGGCAGCACCAGGTACAGGGCGATCGCGGCGAGGGTCGCGAGCACCGCCGGAAGCCGTGCCTCCCCTCTGCGCTCATGCCGCGGATGCCGGGCACTGGCTTCCGCCCGCGTACGTGCCATCCCACCCGGCCTTCCGGTCGTTGCCGCAACGGACCGTGCCAACGGCGCCTCGCACACCTTCTGCCGTGCCGGGCGCCGCGCACTCCCAGCATGTACCCCGAAGCACGCGGGCCGTGCCTGTGCGGGAAGGACACCGCCCGGCCGGGTGCCTGCCGGCCGCGCGAGCCGACTTTCGCTGCCCGGGGGTGCGTCCGCTCGCCGAACGGCTTCACCTGGGCAGCGCGCTGGGTGGTCTGCCTGCTGGCGATCGCGACGAACCTGTCCGAGATCGCGATCACGGTGAGTGCGGCGATGGCCGGCCAGCTCGTTGTCGCGGTCGGCAACCTCCTCGGCGGGATCGCCATCCAGACGATCGCGCCGGCGGTCCTGGATGCGGCCAGGGTCCGCCCGCGCGCCCCGCTGACCCGCCTTGCGGCCAGTCTGCAGCTGGTCCTGGAGGAAGCCATGGTGGACGACGACCTTCCTGCCCGTCCTGTTCCTGCTCGCCACCGTCATCTCCGGCAAGTCGGTCCTGCCGGCCGCGCACGACACCGACATCTACCTCACCGCCCTCGGGTGTCCGGCGGCCCTGTCAGGCGTTGGCCGGGTGCGGCGCGGGCACCCGTTCACGGTTGTCTGCCGTGAGGGAGCCCGAGACCGTGGTCATCGTCGCCTGCCTGCTGCTGCCGGTTGTGGCTGTACTGCTGTACGGCATGGACCGTGTCGAGGACTGGCTGTCGCGCACCCCGCGGCCACCCCGCCACGCCCGTACCCGGCACCTGCGTCTCATCGAGGGCGGCAGGCAAGGTTCTCTGACGCGTCCGCAGACCAGCCGGCGGCGGCCCGCCGCCTGACCGCGGGCCCGCACGCGGAACGTCCCGCTCGTGTCACCGCCACATACGCAGGGCCAGCTGCGGCAGGCGCCTGACCAGCCAGGCGCTGACGAGGCCGATGGCGGCGCCGGCGGCGACGTCACTGGGGTAGTGGGCGCCGGACTGCACCCGCTCCACGGTCACCAGGGCGGCCGGCACCGCGCAGACCGTAGCGGCCAGCGGCCAGGAGGGGGCGATCCCTGCGGTGAAGGCCACAGCTGCCGCGGTGTGCCCGGAGGGGAACGACGAGGAATCGGGCCGGTCCTCGACCTCGTCGTGAGGGATCCATTCCTTGGGTGGCCGCGGCCTGTCACTCACCTGCTTGCACACACCATTGGACACCAGCTCCGCCAAGGTGAGAGCCGCCAGACCGGCTACCGCCGCCTTACGGCCCCTCCACCCGCCGGCCCAGACCATCATCGCCGCGGCACCGCACCACAACTTGGTGCTCTCCGCCGTTTCCTCCACCGCCGACAGCGTGCGGTGAAGCGCCGGTTCCCGCCAGGAAGCCATGCGCTTGGTCAGACGGCGGTCCCTCTCGTGCACTGCGGCCAGCAACCTCATGACCTGCTGGTATCCCGTGCTCACCAGTTCACGCGTCCGTCGCGGTGGGGCTCCCCGCAGCGGACCCTCCCGCAGATCCCTTACAGGCGCTCCCGCCGCGTCTGGGGTAGGGACGTCTTCTCGGCCGCGCACCCATGCCTGCGCGTGATCGATAGTCGAGGACCTGTCCCAGGTCAGATGGTGAGGGCTTGGCGGAGTGTTGCGCGGCAGTCGATGACGGCGTCGACGCCGACGATGCTGATGGTGCGCATCACGGACTCGCCGGGTGCGGCCAGACGCAGCCAGCCGCCGGCCTCGCTGAGGGCCCGGTGAGCGGCGATGAGGATGTTGATGCCGCTGGAGTCCATGAAGGTGACCTGGCGCATGTCCACCACGATGCGGGGGCGGGGAGTGCTGGAGGCGTCCAGGGCCTGACGGAGTGTGTCGCCGGTGTGGTGGTCGATCTCTCCGGCCAGGGTCAGCACGCGGATGCCGTCGGTGGCGGTGGTCACGACCGACAGCTGGCCGGCCTGCCCAGCGTGTTCCGTGCCCGTCATCTCTGCCTCAGACATGCCGTGATCCTGGCACACGCAGACCCTCACGCGCAGTGCCGCCCGGTAGGAGCGGTGCCGGTGTGTGGCCGATCCGACAGAAAGGGCATGGCGTGATCCGCGACTGCGCGGGTACGCGCTGGGGGATTGTGTGAACGGGGGAGCGAATGGCGGTTGTGATGGAATCAGACCCGGCGCCGGCAGGCGGCGCGGCGCCGGGCAGGCCGGTCATCCAGACCAGCGTGGCCCTGGTCGGAGACGGCACGGACATCGCCCACGCCCGCCACCTGGCCGCCGGCTTCCTCACCCGGGTTCAGGCCGAGCACGGCCTGCCCGTCTCGCAGCGTGCCATGGACCTCACCCAGCTGGTGGTCAGCGAACTGGTCACCAACGCCCGCAAGTACGCCCCTGGCCCGGTGCTGCTGGACCTGAAGATCATCGGTGACATGATCGAGGTCGTCGTGTGGGACTCCGACCCCGTGCTGCCGGTCGCCCGCGCTACAGACGCCGGCCGGGTCGGCCAACACGGCCTGGAGATCGTCATGGCCGTCGCCCAGGGCTTCGAAGCGCAGCGCGAACCGGTCGGCAAACGCATCACCGCCCGCCTCGCCCTGGCCGACGACCCGGGCGGCGCCATCTCCGGACGCCAGCCCCTGTAGAGCGACCGTCTGCCCCTCAAACGGGACCCGAGCCAACAGCATGCCGAGCCAACGCCGCCTGCAGTTCCCCCAGCAGGACATCGGGCAGGGCCGCGCCCTGAGCGGACTTGAGGACGTGTTCCGCGACGCCGGACAGCTTCATGTCGGTGTGCTGTCAGACCTCCCGCGGCACCGTGAACCCGTCACACGGCCTGATCTGGCCCAGCACGGTCAGGACGCCGATGGCCTGGTCGACAGCGGTCCCGGAGACATCGATGAGGACATGGCATACACCGCTTCAGAAGTGGGCGGAGGGCTTGTTCCGCCCCTGCCCCGGTCGCCTCTCGCCATACATTGCAGCACGTCACAGCACGTGAAGCGCGTAGATCGCCTCCCACTGGGCATGCGCGTGTGGGGTAGTGGTGGAGTGACGCGGCGGCATGGCAGCGATGACCGTGCCGCCGCGTGGCATACCACCCAGTTGGCTGCGGCCGTCACCGGTCAGGCACAGGTAAGAACGGCGGCACGCCCTGGGGAAGAGGACGGAATCGGATGATCGCGGATGACGAATGGGGAGCCTACGCGGCATGCCGCAGCAGTGCCCCGGACGAACTGTTCGTTGAAGGGGCGGCCCAAAATGAAGCGAAAGCTGTGTGCAGCGGTTGTACGGTACGCACGGAATGTCTGGCATTCGCTCTGGACCGTCGCATCCAGCACGGCATTTGGGGAGGCATGACAGAGCGAGAACGCCGTGCCCTGCTGCGCCGGCGGCCCACCGTGACGTCCTGGCGCAGTCTGCTCGAAGCGGCCCGTGCCGAACATGCACGCCGCGCTTGTTCGGCCGCCGGTGCCGGAAGGCAACAGACACGAGGCGCCCCACCACGCCCCCGCGGACCCCCCCCGGGACCACCACCACAAACGCGGGGGGGCCGACGGG
>NZ_JBHXVE010000018.1:40787-70334 GCF_042672505.1 Streptomyces sp. NPDC127190 | reverse complement strand
GGGGCCCCCCCGTGCGGGCTGGGCGCGTTCTGCTCGCCGCGGCCCGTGCACACCAGCCCGGCGGGGGTTGGCGCGCCGGCGGGCGCTGCCCGCCCCGCCACGGCGGCTCACCACCTCGCCTTCAGCGCCGCGCCCTGGAAGCCTTCATAGAAGGGCTGGGGCGCGGCGGGAGGAACTTGATGATCTGGTCGATATCGCTGGGGCGCAGCAGGGTCGCGTCACCGGTGTGGAGCGGCTCGGGCTGGTGGTGCTGCCACAGCCGGTAGAAGCGACCGTCGGCGTCGTTGAAGCCGAGGTGCCGGTCGCCGTACGGGCTGATCAGGTGGGTGGTGAAGAACAGATCATTCGGGCCCGGCTGCCAGGGCTGTTCCGGCTGGTCCCACACGTCCTCCGTTGGCGTTCGGTGATCACAACATGCCGAGGGTTTCAGCGACGGTCCGGACCGAGCGGGGCTTCCAGCCACTTCGCCCACCAGCCCGGCACCCAGCAGGGCCTTCACGAAGCGTTGCTCGGACGGGCGGAGTTCCGGTTCGGTCGTCCTTGCCGAAGCGTCCGGCGGGGCCGGCGGCCCAGGTGTGGGGGACATTGACGAGCAGGAGGTCGGGGTAGGTGACGGTGCCATCAGTGGCGAGTTGGAAGAGACTGTTGGTGGTGTCGGTGGCGCGCCAGGTGCCGTCACTGAACGGCGACCCGCGGAAACGTGATCAACTCGCGGGCTCTCGCAGAACTCTCGCTACCGGTCATTTATGAGAATCGCTGTCCGTGACGGCCTTCACGGACAACTACTCAGGATCACGAGCGTCGTCGGCTGCTGGGTTATGTACCTTCGCGAGCAGCAGTGACGAGGATGCCGACCCCGACGAGCGCGAGGAATGAGGAACTGGCGACTTCCAGGGCGCGCGCCACCCGAGGGCGCTTGAGCCATGCCATGGCGCGGGCGGCACCGACGGCGACGGCCGCGAGCCAGATGACGGCGACCACTGCGTCGATCGCGCCAAGAGCCATGACTGAGCCGAAGTCGGCTCCGTCAGCGGTGAGGAATTGAGGGACGACCGCCAGGAAGAAGAGCCCGACCTTCGGGTTGAGCAGGCAGGACACCAGGCCGGCCCAAAGTCCTGCCCTCACTCCGGGAGCTTCGCTCCGGGCGTCCAGCGTGGTGCCGCGTGTTCGGCGCAAGCCTTGCAGTCCCAGGTAGAGGAGGTAAAGACCCCCCGCGACCTTGACCAGCAGGAATGCCATGCCGGCGTCATGCAGCAAGGCACTGACACCCAGTGCGACGGCCAGCGCCCACAGCATCGAGCCCAGGCCGGAGCCGACGGCCACCGCGATCCCGGATCGGCTGCCGGACAGGCTGTACCTGAGCACGAGGAATGTGTCCGGGCCCGGCGTTATCGAAAGGAGCAGGCACAAGCCCGCGAAGGCCAGGAGTGTCGAGGTGGTCACGGGTCACCCTCCGATGGTGATCCCCATCCTCGCACCGTGGGCGCGCACCTCTGCGCGGGCCTGCGCCAGGTCTGCGAGGGTGAGTCCAGGCATGACTGATTCGACGTAATCGGCCATGGCCTGCTCCCGATCGATGATGTCCTTGTCCCGCCACTTGGCTGCGCGCTGCTCGTGCACACGGCGATCGGGCAGGGAGAGAGCCAATTCCTCAGCTCGCGCACGCGCCAGGCCGGGGTCCAGGAGCATGGTGAAGTCGAGCGAGCCCGGTTCGGGCGACAGCACCTCGACATCCAGCGAGGCGATGCTGCCGGCCCCTGACTCGAGCAGCGTCTTCATCGAGTCGACGTTCTCACGCAGCAGTGCCTCGTCCATGCCCAGGTGGCCTATGACGAAGCCCACCTTGAGGAGCAGACCCGTGTTTTTCGCCGCGCGCATCGCTTGGACGTTGTGCTCGAACATGCGGTCGGCGCGGAAGGCGGACTTCACGTCCCGCATGGAGGCGAGCGGCTTCTTCATGGCGTGCAGAGAGGTGGCCGTTCCGGCGTCCAGGCCGACCATCAACTGCCGCACTCCAAGGGAGCGCAGCATGGCGGCGTGCCGCTCGTTGGACAGGCCGTCTGCCCTTGCGTAGCCGACCATGACCGGGCGGTCGTCCTCCGGCAGGGACCGCCACCAGGCGGGCGGGGCTTCCTCCATGTCCCGCAGAAGCCGGCCGAACGTCAACGGCAGTTCGTCTGCGGTCAAGTACAGGTAGTCGTAGCCGCCCTGGTGCGCGGCACGGATCACCTCCCATGCGGCTTCCGCGGAGGGCACGGCATTGCGCCACATGCCGCCGAATTGTATGGAGCAGAAGGAGCATGCATCATTTCGGGCGAACTTGATGCAACCTCGCCCGATTTCGACGGGCATCCCGCGGTGGACCTGCCGCCCGGTCTCTCGGGCGAAGGTGGGCACGATCCGCCTGTTGAAGTTCTCCTGGTACAGCGTGGAGTGCTTGAAGACCCGGTCGATCAGGGTGTAGTCGACCTGCGTGTACAGGGGCTCCGGCTGCTGAGGAGTGGTCGCCACGTGAGGCCCGCCGTACCAGCTCAGTCCGGGCAGGGGCTGCGTGTCGATGTCCGCGCCGACACTGAGGGCGGTGATCAGGTTGACGAAGCTCCCTACAACTTCGTTGCCCACGAACGCGTAGTCGATCACCCCGCTCTGTGAGCTCATGCACTCGCGGGTGAGCGCCGTGACGTGATCATTTCCGAAGATCGTGACAATTCGGCTGTTCAGGCTCTTCGCTGCCGAGCAGAGGCCAAGGCCCGCCTCGTACGTCGCGGTCAGGGCGCTGATACATAACGCCAGGATGTCGGAAGCGTTGTCCTCGACGTACTTCAGGACATCCGGCCAGGGAACCACGGTGCCGTCGATGTAGATCGGTTGGACGCCGGGAACGTCACGCAGGGCCGAGACCAGCGTCAGGATGCCCAGGTTCGGAAAGTCGGACCAATCGGTGTGCTCCTCGGGGTTCGTGACCGTGCACGAGGAACCGTCGATCACGGTGTTCGAGTTCGGAGGGCTGACAACAAGAACTTGCATCTGAGCCTTTCGCCCGTGGTGGATCCGCCGGTTCTCGAACTTCCAGCAGACGCTCGTGGTAGACGGCGTCCGCTGCTCTGCGGGAGGTAGGGCCTCAGTGCTGGGCGGCGTATGCACTACCCATATGCCCTTGGATACAGGATGGGCAGCTGCGGGCGGCTTGGCACGGTTGGGAACACGCCGCACTGAATGGTGCCCTGACGTGCGGGTATCCAGGTGTAACTGTGTCGTTACACCTGGAAATGAGGCCGAAAACAATTCGGTGGTAAAGAGTGGCGTGCTTCCTGATCGGGATCCCCGGGAAGCGCGCCACTTCTCTTGCGAGACCTCGTGCTGCGACTTGTCGCGGTGCTCTGGCCTGCACCATCCTGGTCCGCGTCCTCGACGGCGACCTGGGGCTCTCCTACCTTCACGGCCAAGGCCTCGGGAACGGCGGGCCGGAGCGCCCCCACGATCGGGGCCGCCGACTGGAACGGGGCCGCCCCGGGCCGGACAGCCGGTGCAGGCCCGAGACGGTGGCCGACTCCCGGTTCCACTTCGATCCGCCCACCGTCTGCGGGTTCTGCGGAGCCCGCCGCCGCGAGTACTTGAAGTCATCCAGATCGCCGGACCCGGCCTGCCGCCAGCCGTTGCCCCGTCGCCAACGGATGTATCCCTTCAAAGCGCGTTCAACCGCGACCTTCGTCAGCGGAACGCCGAGAAGCCGGCTGGTGTCGTCGGCGCACCTCCACAGGCCGTCGTCCTGGATGCCCGTGTCGGCGATCAGAAGGGTGAGGTGGCTGTCAATCTCGCCGGCACCCAGACCGCGTCACGACCTGTCGCGGCGGTGTGCCGCCCACTTTCGTTCGAAGTGCGGCACCTGCCTGGACCGCCTACTCGGGATGGCCGTACGCAAGCGCGGGCGGACGACGGAGCTGACGCACGGCTCAGTCGACGGTATCTCGGCCACCATCCAGGTGGACTACGGCGGCAGCATCGGCTGCACGCCTTGCGCGACCGGGTGAGCATCACGGCCGCCACGTCCCCTGACGCCGTCTTCTCCGACCATGGTTGACTCGGGTTCCGTCATCGTCGACGACCAAGGGTTGGTGGTGGCGCTACTCTTCGCCGGCGCAGGGTCGAACACGGTCGGCAATCCGATCGCCACCGTACTTCAGGAGCTGAACGTCTCCATGTGCACGGGCGGGCCCGAGGGCCACCACTAGCCACGTACGCAGTCTGCCACGGGTACGGATGCGTCATGGCCTCGGGCGATGCAGACTGTTCATGGAGTGCGAGGCTCAAGCCCCTCCTGACACACCGCTCACACCTCGCTGGACAGAGGCGGGCGACGAAAGGTCGAGTCAGTGGACGGCATACGAGAGCATCGTCGGGCAACCGCCTGGTTGCACAAGACTCGCACCGCCGGGACCAGCGGCTCCTCGCCTGGAATCACATGCCCCACCAGCCGCGCGGTCGTGGCCGCCCTGGGCGACGCGGACGTCGACGACCGGGAAGCGCCGAGGCTATACCGCTTCGTGGTGGGCGTCGACCAGCACGCCCGTCCTCTGGCCGCCCAAGAGCTGGCGGAGCTGGGGGATCCGATGGCGGAGTTGTTCTTCCGCAAGGGCACCTTCCCGTTGACGGTGCAGGATCTCCTCGCTGGGCTGCCCGAGCCGGCGACGAAAGCGAACCAGTCCGTGTATCTGATCGGTGAGGCCGGGCAGATCCCGCTCGGCTCCGCCCCCGAGCTGCCGCGTGCCATGCGGTTCGCTGTCGCTCGCGCCGCCACCGGCCAGGACGTGGACCTGCTGGTGAGCACGGGGGCGAACGAGGATCCGGCGGCGACGTTTCTGCAGGTTGCCGCCTGGGATGCGGCCGCGAAGGTCTTCAACTACTACATGCGGATCAGCCCCGTGTGGGTGTGGGCGGGCAACTCGTGGTCCGCTCTGGCCCCCGGCTCCCGCGGCCATGGCTGCTTCGACAGCCACATCAATGGCAGCGTCGTGATGAAGGAGCTGAAGGCGCCCTGGAGTAACTGGCAGTCCCAGGCGGCGGGGATTCGGCTGGCCCCGGACGACCCTTTCCGTGACGACCCGCTCTATCAGCAGGTCATCGGTGCCGAGAACCTGGAACTGACCGTCCGTGCGCTGATCAGCCGCTGGACCGCCGCCCGCCTGGCAGCCGTCACACAGGACGGCACCGTGGAGCATCCCGAGCAGCTGATGCGCCATCTGTTCACCACGACCGCCGTGAACCTGGCGAGCACGGCGACCCAGAGTTCGACGATCACCCCCTCCAGCGGTGACCTGCTGCTGCCCCCGAGCTTCTGGCTGAACAGCGATGCGCTCCTGAGTGATCTCGAACTGCCCGTCACGGCCGCCCTTCCTCCCATGGCCCCGGCCGCCCACTACGTTGAGAGCCTTGCAACCTTCGGCTTCTCCCTGAAGGAGAAGAGCAGCGGCTTCTCCCAGCCGGGCGACACCTTCTTCGCTTTCGTCGTACCGGAGCCGGCCTGCGAGGACAACGACGTGGTACGGCAGATGGTGGAACAGGGCCTGATCACGGCCAAGTTCGCCGCCTGCGCGTTCATGGTCGATTTCACCAACCCGGTCTTCAGCCCGGACCGGGAGCAGTTGATGAACCATGTCCCCACCACGCCGACCGCCGTGACCGAGCTACAGGAACACATCGCACAGGCGATCCTGGAAGCCGCCACGAGTCTGCCGCCCAGCAGCCCTGAACGCCGTTTCGCCGCCGACTGGGTCCTCGCCGACGACACCTGGCCCAAGGCCTTCGCCCAGCGGATCGACGACTACCTCGGTCACATCGGCCAACGAATCCGGGAGTCTGCCGGCTTCGACGACTACGTCCGGCTGGCAGAGTCCCGCCGACGAGCCTTCAAGGCGATGCGGCTCAACGAGTTCGAGCTGACACTGCCGACGACCAACATCCCCGCGAGCGCACCGCGGCTCAGGATGAACGGCGACGGCACGGTCGCGTCCACCTCCTGACAGCCGCCATCCGCGGCTCATCCGCCCCCGGCCACCTTTCAGCGAAGGAGTGCCCCATGAGCCTACTCGCCTCCTACGGCCCGCCCGGACACCTCGACGATCTCGACGAGACCGGCCTGAAGGCCTGGAACATGTTCATCAGCGACCGGGTCGAGAACTCGATCACGGGCCCCCATCCCCATGAGGTGCTCAACGACAGCCCTCGCAGCCAGTTCTACAACCTCACCAAGACCGACACAGCGGCCGACGCCCAGGAGGCCACCGTCACCTGGACGGCCTTCCCCCGTCTGGTCAAGATCCAGTCTCTCGCCGACGCCCAGCGGTGGAAGCGGGCCGACGCCAGCCGGGACGTCCAGGACGAGTACTGCGAGTGGAGCGTCACCCGCAATGCCGCGGGGAAGATCACCAAGGTCATGTTCACCTGCGAGGGCCCCGAGTACTGGCATCTGCTCGCCCAGTCGAACCCCGCCAAGGTTCTTGAGCTCTACCAGAGGCATATCAACCCGAACGTCCAGCACAGCGACCTCTTCGGAGCCACCGGCACCTACAACCCCCGTAACCGGTGGAACGACTCCACGACGGACGGCGCCATGCATCTGATCCAGTCCAACAACACCCTGGGCGCCGAGATCGAACTCGCTGCCGCAGCGACCATCGTGCGGGTCATCAACGGCAACGAGCTGACCACCGAGCAGGAACTCATCCACTGCAGCAAGTACGGCGAGCCCGAGCGCAACAGCGACCCGCACATCGGCGGAGCCGTGAACGACCTCGCCCGACAGAAGGCGGACGTCTCCCTCGCCGACCCGGTCGGTCTCTACTTCGACAAACTGGCCACGGACGGCTGGGCCACCCCGGACGGCTCCGATCCCAAGGACTACTGGATCAGGCAGCGCGGCGACGAGACCCACCCTGTGCGGTTCGTCTACGAGGTACCCCAGGACAAGGGCTTCACTGTTGGTGACATCAAGATCAACGGGAAGCGCATCGAGTTCGGCGCGCAGATCGCTGACTTCATCACTATCCGACTGACAGGTGTGGCCTGCCGATTCGGACAGAGCACCACGCAGCCCAAGACCGCCTGCGTGCAGATGGCCCCCGCGCCCGTTGAGCCGGCAGCGGTCGCACAAAACCTCAGCGCGGCATCGGTCCCCGGCTACCGGGCCGCTCCACTCGCTACTTCCTGGACCCGCCGCCGCTGAGCCGCCGGGCCACCGACCTCCGCCGACCCTGGGAGAAGCCGACGGAGCCGAACAAACTGACACCCGCCCGCGTCCGCGCGGGGTTCAGAAACCTGCACACGCAGACCGGGTCTCCGGCCGGTGCACCGAAACCGTCACGTCCCGGGCCAGGCAGGCGGCCGGGCTCGAAGAACCGCCGCCCGGCCACCCATCATGACGTGGGCATGGTGATCCTGGTCGCCCAGTGTGCCGCCTGGTTCGTCATGGTCCGTTTGTGCCGGCAGCTCAACGCGGCCACGTTCGAGGTCTTCGGCGCCTTCGAGCATAGGTTGCCGGCGTAGGCCGACTCCAGGGCGGAGTGGGCGGCCCTTGGCGCGGGGCGCGACTGGAGCCGGTACGTGCCGTTGACCCACGTCGAGCAGTGGGTGCCGGTCATTTTCACTGTCGCCTACGTCGTCGCGTTCTGCGCTCTGGTGGTCTGACGTTCAGCCCGACCACTGTGCTGCCCAGCAGGGGCTGCTGCGGCAGCGGGGAGGGGACGGGCAGCGGGGGAGGGGTGGCGACGACCGGTGCCGGCGGAGGGATCGTGACCGGGGAAGCCTGCCGCTGCGGCAGAGCCGCCCACGCGCCCACTACCGCGTCGATGCGTTCGCGCACCAGCCTGCGCATGGTCCAGACGTGACGAATCCGCGGGACCGTGACGACGAACCAGTGCAGGCTCGGCTGCCACTGCTGGTCGAAGGTGACGAAGGCCCTGAGCGGCGACTGCCACTCACGCTTCGAGGCCGGGAGCCGCGCGGGACAGTCGGGCAGCCGTGGTAGCGGAGCCCACGTGCTGCCCGGCTCCTCGGATTTCCGGACGGCGTACTTCTCCACGACGGCCGTACGGAAGGCGTCGTACTCCTCGGGTCCGCAGCAGACCATGAGCACCAGCCGTTCCGGAGGCATCGTGCGCAGTGCCTCGGTGAACTCCCACACCGTTCCCGGGCCCGGCGCCACGGACATGAGGACGGAGTGAGCCCCCTGGATCAGCTCGCTCACGGTCCTCTCCCAGCCGTCGAGCGGCAGGTAGCCCCGCTGTGCGCCGAGCAGAGGCAGTTCTTCGCCGGGTTCCCCCACCGCGACGACCCTGCCGTGCCGGGTGAACTGGCGGACGAGGAAGTCCTCCATGGTCAGTCCGGGAAGCTCATACGGGGAGCGCGTCCACCATCCTGGAGCCTCGGGAGGGGGCAGCGACATCCGGGTGTCGAGAGCGAACGGCCGTAGATACAGGATGTAGCGCTCGCCCCGTAACTCCTCGAAGGCGGTGATGACGCGGATGCGGTGCCGTCTGCCCCGGACCACCACCCTGCGACTGGCGCGGAAGACGAGCCATCCGCCCTCCAGGATGCCCAGCATGATCAGCAGGCGCAGGACCCAGGGGATGTGGCTGACCGGCGGTCCGGGCGCGATGACGAAGTGCTTCAACAGCAGGGACCCGCATCCGGTGGCCAGGGCGTACCCCAGGAATCGCAGGGTGCGGCCCGTCACGGTCAACGTGTTCCCGGAGGCACGCCGTTGGTGGGGAAGGATCGGGGTCGTCCTCGGTTGCTGTTCTCGCTCAGCACTCATGTTGCCTCCGGCCTCCGACGCCGTCGTGGACGATCGCAGCACTGCTCCTGCCCATGCTGGCCCGCGCGCGGAAGGAGCGTGCCCGATTCGGCGCAACGCGACGCCGGCAGCCCTGTTCCGGCGTCTTCGACGACGCCGTTGAGCGGTCTGCCAGCCGTCTCCGGCACCAGCGGTCCGCCGCGCGGAGCCGCGTACCGCAGCCCGGCCTGGGGCAGCGACCCAACACCAAGGCCGCGACCAATCCCAATGCCCGATGCGCCCCGGCTCGCCGAAGAGGCCGGAGGAACCTGGCGTCACAATGCGCCCGGTGACCACACTCGCTGATCACAAGCCCACCAGGCGCCGCTTGACCTTACCGCTGGTGGCAGGGCTGAACGATGACCGGCATGGACAGCAGCACCGCACCCCAGGTCAGCAGGATCGTCGCCGTCACCGGGGCCGGCACCGGGATCGGCCGGCGGGCAGACTGCCGCACCGAGCGGCGCCTCCAAGCACGGTGATCAGCATGGTCGTGGCATCCATCGAGCCACCAGGCCACGCACCTCGTGGCCGACAACCAGCGGCCGAGCCCGTGCCGCGTCCCTGCAAGGAGGCCCACCGGGAACGACGAGCCCGGCACCGGCCCGCCTGCGGGTAAGACTTACGCGGTCGGTCGCAGACTGTCGGCGGCCTTCCGGCCGGTCAGCGAGGAGAAGAGGTGAATGATCTACGGCAGTCACCGCGCCGAAGGCACGCCAGCCCTGGGTGCGCTGCCCGGCCAGGAGGGACCGTACGGCCACTGGCCCGAGCCGGGTGAGACGGACGACGCCGATGCTGAGGATGGCCTCGGCGAGCCGGCGGCCGCCGTGGTGCCGTCGCCCAGCAGGCATGGGCGAGAGGTGGCAGGGCATCCGGGGGAGGAGCCGGGGTTGCCGCCCCTCGACGTCATGGCCCTAGGAGGTGCGAAAAGGTGAAGGGCTTCCGCAGCTTCATCCTGCGCGGCAATGTGGTCGACCTGGCGGTCGGCATCGTCATCGGAGCGGCGTTCACCGCAGTCGTCAACGGCTTCGTCAGCGCCTTTTTGACCCCGCTCGTGGGGCTGGCCACCGGTGCCACCGGCGACATGGCCCACAAGACCTTCACCGTAGGCGCCACCAAGTTCCCTTACGGAGCTTTCATCAACGCGGCGATCAGCTTCCTCCTCATCGCCAGCGCCCTGTACTTCCTCGTCGTACTCCCGATCAACAAGCTGCACGAGCGCCTCGCTCCCCACCACGACGTCCAGGCCCCCAAGCGGGACTGCCCCGAGTGCCTCAGCCCCGTCCCGGCCCAGGCCCGACGCTGCGCCTCCTGCACCGTCCCCCTGCCCGCGGTACCCGCCCAGGCCGGGGAGACAACTCAGCGGGCCGGGTGACCGGACCCCTGATCGATCGGTGACAGCCGGACAACTTCGGTTCTCAACGCTTGGCCGGGTTGCCCCTGCAGCCGCGGCGCCGGCGTTCGGCATCCCCGCCCCCTGGGCTGCGGGCCTGCCGGAGACGGGCCGGGCGTATAGGCACTTCTCGGAGCGGATCACCGCCGCGACTGGGAGGCCCGCGAGCGGCAGCCCCGTCGTGACCTCGCTGTACTCAAGCCGGAGACGACCTGCTCGCCCCACCCGCGCCCTGCCCCTGCCGAGCAGGCGTCCCCGGTTCAGCTGACCGTGGCCGGCACTTCTGCTCGCGCGCGGGTGCCGGCGAGGCGGTAGGAGTCGGTGCCGGTCTCGATGATGGTGCCGTTGAAGGTGAGCCGGTCGACGATGGCCGCGCAGAGGCTCTGCCCCTCGACCCCGCCCTTCTCGTGGGCGCCGTCGATGCCCGGGCGGCAGGAGAAACTCTCGATGCCAAAGTGCGAACGAAAGGCGATGGGTGCAGCTCGGATGGAGTGATCGTTCGGGCGGGTTTCGTCAGGTCGTGGCTGAGTGCCATAGCCAGCGGAGCGCATCGGGGAGTAGTACTCCGCCGTGGTTGGGGCTGTGGCCACCGTCGCCGAGGACGAGACGGAAGTCGTAGCCTGCTTCCGCGAGAGCGGCTGCCACACGCAGATTGTTGGCGAGCCAGTTCCTTTCCGGCCCGTTCCAGTTGAGGTCGCGGTGGCCTGCTTGCATGAAGATGCGCAGCGGTTTGCGGGGGGCGTTGGGGATCAGGGCAGGGTAGGGGTTTCCGTTCGGCATCTGCGTGAAGCTGGAGAGGTAGCAGATGACTCGCCGGAACTTGTCCGGGCGCATCCACGCAGCCGTGAAGGCGCAGTTGCCGCCGCTGCTGCCGCCGCAGATGCCCCATTGGTCGGCGTCCTCGGCGATCGAGTAGCGCCGTGTGACCTGGGGGATGATCTCAGTCAGGAGGAAGGTGACGTAGCGGTCGTCGAACGCGTCGTACTCGGTGTTGCGGTTCTTCGATTGTTCGGCGTTCTTGAGGACGCCGGGATCGACGAAGACACCGATCGTGACCGGGATTTCGCCGCGATGGATGAGGTTGTCCAACACGATGGCACCGCGGACCTGCCCGTCCGGGTCCAGGTACCACCATCCGTCCTGGAACACCATCAGTGACGCGGGTTCGGAGGGGTCGTATTGCGCGGGCACATGAACCCAGTACCGTCTCGTGGTGCCGGGGTAGATCGTGCTCTCGCACCAGCGGAACTCCAAGGTCGAGCCGGCGGGGACGCCCGGCTGTAATTCCGAATCGGGCCCGTAGGCGTAGCGAACGTCTTGCTGGTCGATGGGGAGCGGACGAAAGGGCAGCTCGATGGTCACGTCCGCACCCTAGAGATGCTGTCCGGTCGCCTCAAAGGGATTGTGTCCGGTTTGCTCGGATCGACAGCCGCGATCAAGAGGTGAGGGCGTAAGTTCGCTGGTCGGCGGTGGGGTAGAGGCGTTCGGGCTCCGGGAAGGCCCCAGCGGGCGCCGACTCGGCGGCTTCCCGGGCGGCGTGGCCTGCCAGGATCGCTGTCAGACAGTCGGCTGCCCAGGACTCGGCCTCGGTGGTGCCGGGTTTCCACGGTCGCCGTCTGCTCCCGGTTCGGCTTCTCGCCCGGCGCGAGCCGAGCGCGGTGGCCAACAGCAGCTTTCTCGGCGGCCCGGCGGGTGGCCTCCCGCAGGGCCGCCGGGCGCATGACCACGCCCTTGCCGTCCACCTGGACCACCAGTGGCATCTCGTGGCTGCACGGGACAGGGATCGTGGTCGGGTAGAAGCCGTCGACGTCGACCGCGGCGGCGACCACGAGCTCTTCGAGTCTGCGCTTGCCGAGCACGTTCCCGCAGCGGCGAGTCACTGCAGCGTGGGCCTGGTCGAACGAACCGCGGACGGCTTCGGTCACCGCGAGCCGTCGTCATCCCGTCGAGTGCCGGCCCGCCGGCAGCGACAGCACAGCGTCGGCAGGGTGGACGTTGCTCACGCCCTGGCCCCGGTGGGCGACCCGGGTGACGCGGTGCCCAACCGGCACCCGAACGCAGCCGGCCCCGCCACCGTGCCTGCGCCACGGCGGCCTCCCGGCCGGTGCCGATCTGCGGATCGTCAACGGTGAACCCGCCGCTGGCCTTGATGGCGCGGCCGACGGCCTCTTCTTTGCCGTAGACGGCGGTGTCCAGCACGGCGGTAGCCGGCGACCAGGGCCTCGCAGACGGTGCACTCGGTGTCCTCGGCGGGGATCTGGTACACGCCGAAACCGAGGAGCGGCATCTCGACGCCGTTGCTGAGGGTGACGGTCTGCATGAGCGGGATGTCCTTCGCCGGAGCGCGGAGGCGGGCGGTCAGGGGCGGATGAGGGCCTTGAGGACCTGGCGGTCGGCCATGGCCCGGTAGGCGTCCGGTGTCCGGTCGAGGGTGAATTCCTGGTCGAAGACGCGGCCGGGGGTGATGGTGCCGCCCAGGACGTCGGGCAGCAGTTCCGGGATGTAGGCGCGGGCGGGGCTGGCGCCGCCGGTCTGAGTGATGTTGCGCATGAACTCGGCCGGACCGATCGGTCCCTGCTCGTACTGGGGGACGCCCAGGCGGCTGATGGTGCCCCCGTCCAGGACCGCCCCGAGTGCGGTGTCGAGGGCCTGGCGGGTGCCCACGGCCTCGATGACCTTGTCCACGCCGCCGGTCAGCTCGCGGATGCGGGCGATGCCCTCCTCGCCGCGCTCGGCGACCACGTCCGTGGCACCGAACTCACGGCCCAGGCCGGTGCGGGCCTCGTGGCGGCCGGCGAGCACGATCCGCTCGGCCCCCAGCCGCTTGGCCGCGATCACTGCGCACAGGCCGACCGCGCCGTCCCCGACCACCAGCACCGCATCTCCGCGGCCGACGCCGGCGGTGACGGCGCCGTGGTGGCCGGTGGTCATCACATCGCAGAGGGCGAGCAGCGACGGCAGCAGCGCGGAGTCGGCGGCCACCGGCAGCTTCACCAGGGTGCCGTCCGCGTACGGGACGCGAACGGCTTCGCCCTGCCCGCCGTCGACGCCGTCGAAGCCGTACCGGCCGCCGTTGCGGCAGGAGATGTGCAGGCCCTTGGCGCAGTAGTCGCAGGTGTTGTCGCTGTAGGTGAACGGGGCGACGACCAGATCACCGGTCTTCAGGCCGGTCACGTCCGCGCCGGTGTCCTCCACGACGCCGAGGAACTCGTGCCCCATGGGGCGCCCGGTGCCGGTGGCGGACATCGAGGCGTAAGGCCACAGGTCGCTGCCGCACACACAGGACGCGACGACGCGCACCACGGCGTCGGTGGGCTGGAGGATCTTCGGGTCGGGCCGGTCCTCGACGCGGACGTCGCCGGCTCCGTACATCACTGCTGCACGCATGAAAGGTGTTACTCCAAATGATAGGCGGGGGGGCACCACGCGAAGCGCGGCGTGCGGGGGTTGGGGTCAGCGTTCGAGCATCTGCGCCTGGGCCTCGGTGTGGGTGTCGCCGGCGGCGGGCGGCAGGCTGGAGAGCTTGCCGAGCTGCTCGGCGGTCAGCGTGACGGCATCGGCGGCGGCGGTCTCATCGATCGGCGTGTTCGGGTCCACCCGGTGCTGGTAGTGCAGGTCGATGTGGTCCGTGCCCAGGCGCTTGAGGGAGCCCTCGATGGCGGTGCGGATGTCGGCCGGGCTGGAGTCCAGGTTCCAGGAGCCGTCGCCGCCGTGCGAGACCAGGCCGAACTTGGTGGCCAGCACCACCTTGTCCCAGCGGCCCTGGAGCGTCCGCCCGAGCAACTCCTCATTGGTGTAGGGGCCGTAGATCTCGGCGGTCTCGATGAGCGTGACGCCCAGCCTCAAGGGCTCGGTGCACGGTCCTGACCGACTCCGCGTCGTCGGTGCCTGAGCCGGTATAGCCGTGGGACATGCCCATCGCGCCCAGCCCGATCCGGGAAACCTCCAGGTCACGCAGTTTGATGTAGCGCATCTCGCCCTCTTCCGATCATGGTGTTGCCTGGCCTCTCACTGTCGTCCGGCCCGGCAGGCCGAGCCGGTTGAAGTCCGGGCGGCGCGAGGGGCCGGCGTCTTCCTCATTCACCTTCGCCCGGATGGCTCGGGGGTGGCAGGGCGGGCTCTTCGGGGGTAATGGCAGGGCCCCCCTCCGCCCGCGTAGTGGGTGCCCGGCGGGTGAGACTGGAGTCATGACTTCGACGAGTGCGCACAGCGAGGGCGCCGAGCTTGGCCGCTTCCTGCGTGCCCGCCGCACCCAGACCAGTCCCGAGCACGTCGGCCTCACCGTCGGCGCCGGTATCCGCCGTACCCCGGGGCTCCGCCGTGAGGAGCTGGCCACCCTCGCCGGGATCAGCATCGACTACTACGTGCGCCTGGAACGCGGCAAGGAGACCCGCCCCAGCCCCGCCGTCCTCGACTCCCTCGCCCGTGCTCTGCACATGGACGACCAGGAGCATCAGCACCTGCGTGAGCTCGCCGCGCGTGCCGCCCGCTACGCGCCCGAGCCACCGCCGGCCCCGAGCCGCACCGTGCGCCCCCACCTGAAGCTGCTGCTGGAGTCGCTGCGACCGAACCCGGCCTACGTCATCAGCCGCAGCATGGACATGCTCGGCTGGAATCCCGGCGGCCTCGCCCTGTACGCGGGCCTGGCGGACTGGCCGGTCAAGAACCGCAACCTCGCCCGCTACCTCTTCCTCCACCCCGCGGCTCGCGACCTTTTCACTGACTGGGACCGGCAGATCACCGGCTGCGTCGCCCGCCTGCGCGCCGTCGCCGGCACCGCCCCCGACGCCCCCGACCTGACCAACCTGGTCGGCGAGCTCCTCCTCAAGAGCCCCGACTTCGCCCGGCTGTGGGAACGCTACGAAGTGACCGGACGCAAGCCTGCTCACAAGACGTTCCGGCACCCCCAGGTAGGAACGCTCACGCTCACCTCGCAGTCCCTGCACGTGGAAGGCACCCCTGGCCAGCGCATCGGCGTCTATACCGCCGAGCCCGGTAGCCCCGACCACGATGCGCTGCTTCTGCTCGACATGACCGCGCCGCCTGCCGCCAGCCCCACGCAGCGGCACGCAGCGCGTCGACAGGGCTAACGGGCCTGGGGAAATTGCGCTTCGGGCGTGCTGGGCTGGTGGGTGATCAGCAGGCGGTGTCGCGGACGAGGACGAGTCCGGTGCTCGTCGGCGGCGGGCGGCCCGCTGCGCGGATCGGTCGGAGACGAGTGAGGCGATCGCGAGATGGGTCTCGGCGTGGGTGGCGCGGCGTCCGTGTGGCCGTCTGCATGTCCGCCAAGGCCGTAAACCGGTGGACAGCTCTCCGGCTCTGGGTGAGCATCACCGCGATGAACAACGAACCTCTCTCCGCGCCCAAACGCGTCCGTTTCGTCGAGCTCAGCGCAAAGGCACTGCGGGCGCTTGCCGACGGTGACCTCGCTGGCGGCAGCGCCGAGGCCGGGGTCGCCCTTGACGAACACTTCGTCGGTGAGCGAGCCCGCTGGATCTTCGGCTACCGCGCCGACCAGCTCGCCAAGGACCCCTCTGCCGCGCCCTGGATCACGCGTGCCGCGGTGTCCGAGCCGGACGGGGTCGTCGTTGGCGACGCCGGGTTCCACGGGCCGCCGGATGAGGCCGGCATGGTCGAGGTTGGCTATACCGTCGTGCCCGGGTACCGCCGCCAGGGCTATGCCCGCGCCATGCCGAGGGCCTTGCTCGTCAGGGCCGCGGCCGACCCCGACGTCAGGACCGTGCGCGCCAGGATCGGATCCGACAACGCCGCCTCCCTGGCGTGCATCGAGGGCTTCGGCTTCACGCGCATCGGCGAGCAGGGGGACGAGCGCGACGGACTCACGATCGTCTTCGAGGTCCCGGCAGACGCCATTCAGGCCGGGTAGCTGTACGGTCTCGGCGGACATGGTGATCGTCCCGGTCGGGCCGTGACATGAGAAGGGCCATACGGGTTGGGTGAGTTGTGAAACTGAGCTGGGCCGTACGGCCTGTTCCCATCCTGCCCTGTCCCGCGTCTGACGCGCACATTCCGGCGAGTTGTTCGCCGAACTGGCCACGGCAGGGGAGGCTGCGCGGCAGTCCGCGCTCCGCGAGGCCCGGGGCGGAGAGCGTCGGAGGGCGGAGGGTGCCGGCAGAAAGCCCAAGCTGGTCTTCCTCGATCGGCTGCTGGTCACCCTGGTCCATCTGCGCCATCAGTTGCCGCATGTGGTGCTCGCCGAGCTCTTCGAGGTGGATCGCTCCACCGTCTCCGCGGCCATCCGCCAGGTCCGCCCGCTGCTGGCAGCCCGTGGTTTCGCTGTGGCCGACCGGCCCCGCCTGCGGCTGAAGACGCTGGAGGACGTCTTCGCCTATGCCGAGGCGGAGGGCGTTGGCCTGCGACTCGACGGGGCCGAGACCCAGGCCCGCCGACCGCAGGCCGACCGTCCTGGGCGCCGGGCGTTCGTCTCCGGCAAACGCAAGCAGAACACCATCAAGACCACCACGTTCAGCGACGGCCAGGGCCGCCCGCTGCTGTCCGGCTTGGTCCGCCCGGGCCGGATGCACGACCAGACCGCCGTGCGGACCGAGGGCATTGCCGAGCAGTTCCGCACCCGTCCCGGCGTGAAGGCGAAGGTCGATTCCGGCTACCCCGGGCTGGCCAAAGAGTTCCCCGGGCCGGTCAGCGCCCCACCGAAGAAGCCCAAGGACGAGGCGTGCGACGGTGACGAGCATGCCTGGCGCGAGACACGGCGACGGCAGTCCTCGGCAAGGATCTGTGTGGAGCACACCAACGCCGAACTCCGCCACTGGGCACCCCTGCGCCGTTTCACCGGACGCCGCGATACCTACGCCGAGACCCATCTCGGGATCGCCTCACTCATCTCCGACCGATCCGCGCAGCGGGCCACCCACCGCCGGACGGGCACCGAACTCGTCCTCGGCCGCGACACCGTCCGCTGATCACCCACCAGCCGAACCGCCAGGTCGGCACGCCCGAAGCGAATTTCTCCCCAGACCGCAAGGGGGAGTTGCAGAAGCTGAGCAAGGCGGAGCTGTACCAGCGGGTGACCGGCAGTGCCTTCCTGGCGGGTGGAAGAGGAGCCGTGAGGAACTCATCGATGCACTCGCCGGCAGCGGGCGCCGCCGGAAGACGGCCGCCGCCTGACGGCTGCGGCGGCCGTCCCACGACCGTCCCGCCCACGCCCTGGAGAGCTACCTGCGTCGGCGCTGACAACACGGGGCCGGGTGGAGCATGTCGCGATTGGCGTTCGGTTGCGGAGCAGGCGGTGCTCGCGGATGTGCTGAGCGGCGGTTTCACTCGCGCCGCCGCCCGGCTGCATCTGGCTCAGCCCGGCCTGAGCGCCCAGATCCGCCAGCTGGAGAAGGAGTTGGGGCAGCCCCTGCTCGACCGCTCAGGCCGGTCGGTGACGCCGACCGAGGTGGGCCGGGCGGTCCTGCCCTACGCCCGCGCCGCACTGGCGGCGGCGGAGTCGGTGCGGCAGACGGTCGATGCGTACACCGGACTGCTGCGCGGCCGGGTCAGGCTCGGGCTGGTCTCCGGCGCCACCAACCACGCCTTCGACATCGCCGCTTTACTCGCGGACTTCCACGACGCCCATCCCTCGGTGGAGGTGGCTCTCACCGAGGACGCCACGGATCGGATGCAGGCCGCTCTCCTCGCCGGCGAGCTCGATATCGCCGTCCTTGGAACGGCGGAGGAGGCGCCCCCGCCCGGATTGGCCTTTCAGACGGTGATCGATGTCCCGCTGGTTGCCGCTGTCGCGCCCGGTGATCCGGTTCTCGATCGCCTCGACGGTACGAGTGTCCCGCTTGTCGATCTGCGGGATCGGCCGCTGATCTGCCTGCCGCGCGGCACCGGGGTGCGCGCGGCGCTCGAACACGGCTGCGCGCATTCAGGATTCCGGCCACGGATTGCCTTCGAGGCGGCGGCCCCACACGTACTCTCGCGCCTGGCCGCGCGGGGCCTGGGCATTGCCGTGCTACCTGCCGGTGAGGACGATTCCCTCCTTGACGGGCGGCTTCGCACCCTGCGGATCGTCCAGCCCGAGATGCGTGCCCGCATCGCGCTCGCCTGGCAGGCCAACGATCCTTCGAGTCCCGCAGCCCGGGTTCTCCTCGAGCGCCTACGCGATGCCCTCCCCAAGCCGCCCGCTTCCTAGAACGCCTCTGCCCGCAGATCGCCCGCGAGGAAGAACAACGCCGCGCCCGGGCCGCGTTTGTGCGGCGCTGGGGCGCGGCGGAGGGGTGAACCCTGCGGCGGCTGAGGGGAGTTGTCAGCGGCCTGCCGGATCGTTGTCGAAGAGGCTGGCTTTGGCGCTCAGAGGACATCACTGCCTCTCAGCGCCGGTTGGTGAGGTAGTCGCCGGCATTGACAGCCTGGTGCGCGAAGGCTGGGATGTGACGAGGTGTGGCGCTCATCACGGATCTACCGCTGGATGGGACCGGCCGGTGCATGGTGGCTCAACGGGGGTGTGATGGAGGAGTTGCTAGCCACTGATCCAACGGTGGTCGGCGGCCGGTATCGGCTGCTCGGGCGACTGGGCAGCGGTGGGATGGGCGTCGTATACCTCGGGCGATCGCCGGGCGGGCGGCTGGTAGCCGTGAAGTGTGTGCACCGGGAGCTCGCCGCCGACCCGGAGTTCCGCCGTCGCTTCGCCCACGAGCTGGAAGCCGTGAGGCAGGTCGGCGGGTTCCATACGGCACAGGTCGTCGACGCTGCCCCGGAAGGTGACCCGCCATGGCTGGTCACCGCCTATATTCCGGGACCGTCCCTGGCCGAGGCGGTCGCCACCCACGGCCCACTGCCGGAGCCGGCGTTACGGGTGCTCGGCGCAGGACTGGCCGAGGCGCTGGACGCCATCCATGCCGTCGGGCTGGTCCACCGAGACCTCAAGCCGGCGAACGTACTGCTCGCCGACGACGGGCCGCGCGTCATCGACTTCGGTATCGCCCGCGCGCTGGACGGGACGGCGATCACGCGGACGCAGGTCGTCATCGGCACACCTGGCTATATGGCGCCGGAACAGATCGCGGGCGGCGCGATCAGCCCGGCCTGTGACGTGTTCAGCCTCGGCCACGTCCTCTGCCACGCCGCCGGGTGCGCGCCGTTCGGTCACGGCGAAGCGCAGGTGATGCTCTACCGGGTCATGCACACCGAGCCCGACCTGAGCGCCGTCCCGGAGCCCCTGCGGCCGACGATCGCCGCCTGCCTCGCACGGAACCCCGCAGACCGGCCCACACCCGCTCAGCTGTTGGAGCGGTTCGCATCGCCCGCCCACGACGAACCCGGCAAGGCGTGGCTGCCTGCGCAGCTACGGACGGTGCCGGCTCCGGTGCCGGCGGGGGTTGCGGGGGATGTTCGGTCGGTTGATCCGGACCCGATCAGCCGTGCATCGCCGCCAGCCGGGCGCCCCGACAACCGGACCCTGACCGCGATCACCGAGCCCCGGGATACTCTCGGCTCACAGGCGCCCGGGGGCCGGAAGCGTTGGCTTTACTGGCTCTTGGTGCCGCTCGCCCTCGTGCTCATCGCCGCTGCCATCTGCGTCTCCCTGTTCGTGCTGGACGGCGACGGCTCCCGGCCACCGAACTGCTTCCCGTCCAGCGCCAGCGGGGACGGCTCTCGGCACGAGGTGACCAGTCTTCCGATGGGGACGCCGCACCCGCCCGAACCCGTCGGGCCCGCCGACCGGACGACCATCGAGCTCGGCCAGTCGGTCACGCTCAGCTGGGACCACGCCGGCGCCGTGTCACAGGTCGCCGCCATGCTCGGCGACGCCCCCCGGTTTTCCGCCTGGCTGACCACCACATCCTGCACTTTCACGCCCAACGCTGCCGGCGTCTACCACTGGGAGGTGAGCAGCGCGAACGCAGCCGAAGGACAGGCGGGCAGCGCATGGTCGCAGGATCGGTACCTGTTCGTCAGGCCGAAGGGCTCCTCGACACCCAATCCGGTGCGCGACGCTCCGGACGTCCCCCGTCCGGTGGCCCCGGCGGACCAGACGGTGGTCAAGGCTGGCCAGCCGATCACCCTGAGATGGATGGCGAGCGGCGGCAATTCGTACGTCTCTGTGCTGCTGCCCGGCGGGAAGTGGCAGACCATGCCCTGGCAGAAGATGTCGACCTACACATACACCCCGCCCTCGCCCGGGATCTACGTCTGGACGGTGCACACTGCGGACAACGTCGCCTGCGTCGTCGGCACCTGCATCAGCGGGGGGAGTGCGCAGCGGTACCTGATCGTGGAATGAGGTTCGCACTCGCAGGTCGCTGTCCCCGGAAGTCCCCTCAAGACCTGGGTTCGACCTTCCGTGCGCCGTCCACGAGACCAGGGGCTCCGGCGGCGACTTCCGCCTCCCAGACGGCGCCCTGGTCAACCAGGCTTCCGTCGGCATGGCTGCTGGAAAGAACCAACACCCCGCTGCGCGACGCCCTTCAGCGTGCCGACGTCGGTCGGTCGGGGCGGTCGGTGAAAGTGCCATCGCATGGTGATCAACGGAATTCTGTGCGACGTACGGACCGGTATCCCGTGGCGTGACTTGCCGTCACGGTTCGGGAAGTGACAGATCGTGTACCCCGTAAGCCGCTGGGCGGCGGATAGGACAGGGGAGGAGCTTCTGCGTGTTGTCCAGCGTGACGCGACGCCGAGGCTTGAGTGACCCGAGGCCGCCCGAACAACGGGGGCCTCGGCTCACCCTCGGACCGGGTGGACGGTGGCTGTCTACTCTTGTGTGCTGGACACGGCCGGGATTCGGTGGCGCATGGGGAGAAGGAAGGCAGTCCGGTGGAAGACCGGGGCGTCGCCGATCCCTGGGAACGGCGTAGACGGCAGGGCGCCAGGCGTGCCCACCCCCGGACTGGCACCGCACATACCACCTGCTGCGCATCCACCTCGCCACCGGCGACGACCCCGCCACCCTCACCCGCGACACCCGGCTCGCCGGCGTGAAGATCGGCTCCTGGCCGCACCGCCAGCTGGCCGCCTGGCCCGCCCTCACCCCCGGCCAGCAGCAGCTGATGACCGCCCTCGACCTCACCCCCGACACCAACCCGCTCACCCCCGCCCGCCGAGCCCGCCGCACCTTCGCCGAGACCGTCCAGTTCCTGGAACTCTTCCTGCACCGCGAAGGCCGCGCCCCCGCCGCCCGCGAGACGATCCGCGTCGACGGCGACACCGTCAAGATCGGCGCCTGGCTCGCCAAGACCGGCCACCGGCACCGCTCAGGCCAGCTCCCCGACGACCATGCCCGCCTGCTCGCCACCCTCTTCGACGGCGACTGGACGTTCGACGACGCCGTTCCCGCCGTCCTGGCCTGAATGCTGTGCCCCGGCAAGGGGGGAATGATCGCCGGGCCCGTATGCTGCGCTAGCCCGGCGAACCGCCTGCTGAAAGGAATTCTCCACCGTGTTCTCGCAGACTCCCGTCTACGACCGCCTCGTCGCCGAGCGCGGCGACATCCCCGTCCAGGTCCGCGGGGAAGCCGACCGGATACAGCGCGACTTGGCACAGGTCCTGTTCCTGGCGTCCACCTCCCAGCGGAGCACCCCGCAGAACGTCTTCGAGCCGAAGCAGCTTCCCAGCGCCCTGTAGGCCGGCGACCGTTGCCCCCGGAGAGCAGCACACAGGCATGCGGCCGTCCCCCTCCCGCCTGGCCGCCCGGCGCTGTGCGGTCAGGCAGGTCCGGCTGGTCACCCAGCCCTCCCCGACTCCGTGATGTGCTGCTCCTACCGGGTTGCTGTGCCCGTCCTGAAGGGGCTCGGCGGCGGTGGCGTGTACCCGCGGCGTGGCCCGCGCATCAGGACTACCGGCCGCATGACACTGGTCAGTAGTGGATGTTCCAGCCCAGCGCCTCGGCGACGACCTGGAGACCGACCTCCAGGGTGAAGCAGACCCCAGATCGTGGGCGTCGAGGCTGCTGCCGATCTGACGGAAGTGGCCGGCCAGCGTCCCCGGCTCGAAGGAGTCGGACAGTACGTGCCAGGGCGGGCGATACCCCGGGCGTTCCTGCTCCTGGGTGGCCAGGATGACCGCCTAGGCGATCACCGCGGGCCACAGCTGCTCGACGAGGTAGTCCCGGCCGTCCTCGTCCGACTCCTGCTCCAACTCTTCGGCCAGCTGCGCGCGGAAACGCTCCCGCAGGTCCGGGTGGGCGGCTTCGACGGCCTCGACCACCCTCGGCAGGCCGGCCCCGGCCCAAACGGATCCTTTCGGCGGCCGGGGCAGGACGGATGATGTGGTCGTCGTGGGCCCGACGTCAGGTGAGGGCGCTGCGAAGGTAGGCGGGCAGCGCCTGGCAGACGGCCGGGTCTGCTTCCCAGCCGGGGGCGGTGAGTTGGTCGGCCGTGATGACGACGTGGTTGCCGTGGTCGGTGCGGACGACGACGCGGAACGTTTCGCCCCGGCTGTCCAGGCCGGCCAGGTAGGCGGCCAGAACGGCCCGGCCCACCTCGGCGGGGTCCGCACGGGTGGTCGCGCGGCCGAGGTCTTTGCAGATCCACACGCCGCTGAACCGTTCGTGCATCAGGATCTCCCACCGCACGCAAGCGGGCATGTCGTCGCGCACCACAACCGCGATCATGCCCCCACCAGCCGGTCTCCCGTACCGCTACCTGTGAGTACTGGCCAGAAAGCGCGCCTTGCCCCCCCGGACGAGCGGCTGGCACCAGGCCAGCTCACGTCTCACCGGCGCGCCCCGACCAAGGGCATCGAAACGGCTACCTCGCGCGGCCCTTGCGTTCTACCGTTGCCGGGCATGAGCACGCAGGCCTTCCACGGCGCCTACCTTCTGCCGCTGTTCCACGCGATCGAGCAGGCCCGCGGTGAGGACGCCTACCAGCAGCTCCCCGCGCCCGCCCCGGCCAGCAGCCTGGCCGCCGACGACGCCCCGCTGGGCCCGTAGCCTGCGGCCGGTGCGGCGAGGCGGGCCGGCCTCTCGCTGACCGCCGCCTCCTCCGGTGGTACGTGCTCCCTGACGAGGTCGACTGGAACCAGGTGGTCGGCTGGGGCGCGCGGGGCGTAACGGCTCGCTGGCCGCCGCCTTTCATCTGGTCGTGGGTCCTGTCCACCCAGTCCTGAAGTTCGACCCAGGCGGTACTGATAGCCGGGGGGATCCGGCCGAGGAGGAAGTTCTTCAGGGCGTGCTCGTCCGCCGCACTGTAGGCATGGAGCGCCTTGAGGAACCCCTGTTCCCTGCAGATGCGAAGACGCTTCCGGCTCAAGAGCGATCGCGTCACGCCGACCGGCGGACCGAGGAGCGGCACCTGCTTGCAAACGGGTGGGATTGGCGGTTCGTATGGCGAGTGGTGAGGCGACTTCCCTGGGCTGTGGCGGCATGAAGGGGCGGCGTCCGGCGACCGCCTCACGAAGGCTGTGGGAGAGCACGGGTGGAGCCCTACAGCAGGCACGGCACGTTGGTGCGGGACCGGTTTCCGCAGGTTATCCGGGAGGACGGTGCCGAGCCGGTCACCTACACCGCGGGCCGGGAGGAATACCGCAGCCGGCTGCGGGACAAGCTCGGCGAGGAAGTCGCCGAGTTCCCTGAGGCGGATGAGGACTCGGCGCCTGAGGAACTCGCAGACGTGCTGGAGGTCGTGCGCGCGCTCGCCGCGGACCTGGGAGTCGATGCGGATCAGCTGGAGAAGATCCGTGAGGCCAAGGCCGGTGAGCGCTGCTTCCCACTATTCAGGCTGCGGAGCGGTTACGGCGCATCTCGGCAAGCCGCGCTTGGCCGGTGGGCCCGGCGCACACCCGTGCCCGGGAGGATCGGCGGTAGACAGGGCTCACGAAGAGGAGTTCGGCCGCCTCGTCGCGACTCGCGGCGACCCGCGGATTACCGATGAGGCGCTTGCTTTCGGCAGGATGGGCGCATGACCGAGATCCGCACACCCCGCCTCCTCCTTCGTAGCTGGCACGACGACGACCTTGCGCCGATGGCGGACATCAATGCGGACCCACGGGTTATGCGCTGGATCGACGACGGCTCGGTGCGCGACCTGGACCACACGGCCGAGGACATCGAGCGGTGGGAGGAGGAGTGGGACGAAGAGGGCTTCGGGCTCTTCGCAGTCGAGCTGCTGGCCTCGGGCGAACTGATCGGCTTCACGGGACTGACCGTGCCCGAGTTCCTGCCGGAGGTGATGCCCGCCGTGGCGATCAGCTGGCGGATCGGCTCACAGTTTTGGGGCCAGGGATATGCGTCCGAAGCCGCGCACGCCACGCTTGAGTTCGCGCTCCAGGACCGCGGCCTGGACCGCGTCATCAGCATCAACCGGGTGGGGGACAACGCCTCCGAGAACGTCATCCGCAAGCTCGGCATGGTGCCCGAGCGGGAGACGGCACACCCGGTGTACGGCTACCCCCTGCATGTGCACGCCATCGATCTCACCGAGTTCCAGGCGTGAACCGCGGTGGTTCTTCACCAGCCGCTGCTGCAGGCGAGCAGGTGCCGTACCGTGAGCGGCTCGTCAATGCGAGGGTTCTCGTGCCAGCGTGACAGCAGCCGTACGATGCGGCTGGCGTGTTCGCCGCGGCACAGCGCGGCCAGGACGTCCCAGGTGGCCAGGCAGTCGCCCAGAGCGGTGTGCGCGGCGAGGTTTCCGGGGGAGTACAGGGCCGCCAGATCGCTCAGTGCGTGACTGCCTCGACGCCTGGTTTGCTGGCTGATCCGCATCGGATCCACGGCCTGGACATGCTGACCGAGTCGGTCGGCTAGCGTGGGAAGTCCGTGGCGCCGGCATTCCGCGTCCAGCAGTGGCAGGTCGAAGGTGCGGTTGAAGATCACCAGCGTGGCGCCGTTGCTGATGTGCTTGGCCAGGACGCTGACGAGTGCGTCAAGGGCTTCAAGGGGGGCCGCACCTTCGCTGCGGGCCAGTCTGTCGATGATGCTGTGGACGTTGTAGGCGTCCTCGGGGATAGGGACACCCGGATTGATCAGCATGCTGTCCCAGGCCAGCGCACGATGGTCGGCCAGCAGCCAGGCAGCCTCCACGACGCGGGCCGTCTCTGTGTTGAGACCGGTCGTCTCCAGATCGAGAACGATGATCCGTCCGCCAGGGAACCATCCGGCCCTGTGGCGTCCCTCGGCTGAGGCCTCCTGCAGCTCTTTCTCGATCGCACGCCGGTCCGCGGCACGGGCCATCCGGCACAGGACGTGCGCCACCTCGCCGGGAGTGCTGGTGCGGGGCAGCCTGTGGAACTCCCCCTCCTCATCCGCTAGCCCGCCAGAAGAGGAGATGAACAAGGACGGTGCGTCGTCCGGTCTCGACAGCGATCCCACAGTGACTCCGTAGCGGACTACGTCGTCACCCAAGGACAGCATCAGCCGTTCGCCGGGCCCCGTGGCTTCACCCGGCCAAAGAAAGCGAGCCCAGGCCCGGGCGTCGTGAGCCAGATCCCGTTGACGCAGCGTCTCCTGGCGGCTGTCGGGCAGTTGAGGACCCGTGCAGGATCCGTTCCACGCGTAGGGCAACTCCTCTATCAAGGCGTCAAGGAACGGCTCGGGGGCGCGAGAGTCGAAGAACATGCACCTGTCCTGTGGGCGGGGCACCAGGCCGGACCGCCCGGTGCAGACTGGCTGATCGTAAAACCACGGAGCGAGCCCCTGGCAGCGCCCTGCGGTCCGAGTACTCGCCCTAGGCGGTCGACGAAACGCACGATGATCGGCACCGCGTCAGCAGCCCTCCTCCTCTGCGTGCTCTGCCCATGGCATGGGGCCCGGGCCATCGCCGCCAAGGCAAAGGTCGCGGCCGCCGTGCCCGCAGGCGAGGTTCGGTGACCTGGCAAAGCAAGGCAATGACGGGACGGGGCAGGACCGATGGTGCCAGTCATGCCGTCATAGGCTCAACCGGGGGAAATGGCCCGGCCCTTGCCTGGTGTGCCTCTAGCGTGACGTTCTGCTTCGGTGCCTCACACGCCTCCTCGGTACCTGTAAGCCTCTCCGTGCGCGGATTCCGCTCTCTGGCTCGTGTGGAGGACATCCCGGTCAGTAGCCCGACCATCCTGGCCGGTCACAACGACGGCGGGGGAAGCGCTGTGCTGACCGCTCTGGGCCTTTCTGCTGGGAAGCCATCGCTGGGTGGAAGGCGTCTTCATCCTGGACACGGGGGAGCAGGCAGCCACCGGCGGCACCGATGCGGCCGACTGGTCCGACGAACGGATCTGGGACGAGCTCGACGCCCGGCTCCCACCCGCCAGGAACCGGGCTGGAAGCCGGCGCGCGGCCCGATCACCGCCAAGTCGGTGCTGCCGATGCGCGCCCACGTCACCGAACCGATGCGCCCCGAGCGGGTGCTCCTGGCCGGCGACGCGGCCCACATCATCCCCCGACCGGCGCCAAGGGCCTCAACCTCCCCGCCACCGAGGTCATCGTGCTCGCCCAGGCGTTCGCCGAACTCCACAGGACCGGATCCACCGAACTGCTCGACACCTACTCCGACACCTGCCTCGAACGCGTCTGGCGGGCCGAGCGCTTCTCGTACCATCTGCTTCTGACGTACGATCAGGTATGGGTTCCTCGACTCAGAGGTCCAGGACCAGCCGCTCTCCCCGGCAGCGGGAGACGCAGATCATCATGGTCTCCCCGGCCGCCCGCTCCTCCGCCGTGAGCAGTGAGTCGCGGTGGTCGGGGACGCCCTCCAGGACGTCCGTCTCGCAGGTCCCGCAGGTGCCCTCGGCGCAGGAGAAGAGCACCTCGACACCCGCGGCTCGAACGGTCTCCAGGACGGAGGTGTGCTCCGGGACGGACAGGGTCAGGCCGGAGCGGGCCAGCACGAGTTCGAACGGGGCGTCAGGAGAGGCAGCCTGAGCCCGCGGCTGGAAGCGTTCCATCCGTGGCTCCGGCCCGCCGTTCGCCGCACAGTATTGCTCGACGGCGTCAAGCAGCGGGCCCGGACCGCAGCAGTAGACGGCGGTGTCCGGTTGCGGGGCGCCCAGATAGGCGGACAGGTCCAGCAGTCCGGTCTCGTCCTGCGGCCGGACTGCCACCCGCTGGCCGTAGCGGCCGGTCAGCTCGTCGAGGAAGGCCATGGAACCTCGTGTGCGTCCGCCGTAGAGCAGGGACCAGTCGGCGCCGGCCGCTTCCACCGCCCGCAGCATCGGCAGGATGGGGGTGATGCCGATCCCACCGGCGATGAAGAGGTACCGATCGGCGGGCCGCAGCGGGAAGTTGTTGCGCGGTCCCCGCACCCGTATGGTCTCGCCGACCCTTAGCCGCTCGTGCACGAAGGCCGATCCTCCCCGTCCCTCGGGTTCGCGCAGCACGGCGATCCGCCAGACGTCCCGTTCCGCCGGGTCCCCGCACAGCGAGTATTGGCGCTCCAACCCGTCGGCGAGGATGAGATCGAGGTGCGCGCCCGGCTCCCAGGGGGGAAGGCCGCTGCCCCGCAGGGCCAGGGAGATGACGCCGTCGGCCTCCCGGCGGCGGTCGGTGACGACGACGGTGTGCAGGTTCTCAGTCATCCGGAGCCTCGCTCGGGTGTCCTTCCGGGTGGGCCAGCAGCCAGCTCCACAGCTCGACCGGATCGTCGGCTGTGTGCTGCGCGCCGCAGTGGCAGGTGCCGTGCAGCAGGTCGGTGCCCGGCTGCCAGTCGATGCGGTTGACCGTGCCGCTGGAGGGGCCGGTCATTCGGCGGCCAGCTTGGCGAGGATGCGGCGGGCGGCGAGGCCGCCGGTGTCGATGTTGATGCTGAGCTCCTGGTAGCCGGCCGGCTCGCTGTCCAGTGCGCGCTGCAGCAGGTTCAGGGCGTCGACGTCCTGCATCACCACCTGGTGGTTGAAGTCCCGCAGGAAAGCGGTGACTTCGGCGTCGTCGGTCGCGAAGTCGCGGGAGACGGCCCAGAAGTCGTAGACCTTGCCGGGTTCGGAAGGGGTGATGGCGTAGGTGATCTCGGTGCGGAACACCGGCGCGTCCTGCCCGACCGGCATGATCCGGCTGTGCAGCAGGTAGAGGCAGGGAGCGAAGTACTCGATGTCCTGCAGGCGGGTGATCCGGCCCTCGATGCCCGTCGAACGGGCGTAGAAGGGCGGGCACTCGGCGTTCGGCATGTGGCGGGAGACCCGGACGATCCCGGCGGCCTCGTCGACCTCGGTGGTGATGGGCGTCTCGGCGACCTCCGGCGTGCCGATGTGGCCGGCGTGCAGATAGGTCTCGTGGGAGAGGTCCATCAGGTTGTCGACCAGCAGCCCGTAGTCGCCGTCGATCGGTTCCATGCCGCAGACTGTGACCATCTCCGGGTCCGCCAGGTGCGGGGCGCGCGGGATCAGCTTCTCGTCGGCCAGCGCCGGATCGCCGACCCAGACCCAGACGAAGGAGTCGAGCTCGACCGCGGGATAGGCGGCGACCCGGGCGGTGCGCGGGATGCGCTGCTGGCCGGGGACGAACACACAGGTGCCGGTGGTGTCATAGGTGAAGCCGTGGTAGCCGCAGACGATCCGGTCGCCGTCCAGGCGGCTCGCCGAGAGCGGGTAGCGGCGGTGCACGCAGCGGTCGGCGAGAGCGACGACACGCCCGTCCTCCTCGGTGCGGTAGAGGACGAGCGGCTCGCCGAGGATCGTCCGTCCGAGCAGCTCGCGGCCGATCTCGCTGCCGTAGGCGGCGACGTACCACTGGTTGCGGGCGAATGCGGTGGCCATGGGGCGCTCCCGTCACTGACAACTGGGTGTGGGTGCGACGAGGTTCGCAGGGCCGCGACACCGCCCACAACGGGACTTCCGTCAGGTGGAAGTCCGTCCGAGAGCGCGGGAGATGCCCAGCCCGGCGACCCGGACGGCGAGAACCAGCGCGCTCGGCGCCGAACCCTCGACCGGCACCACGACGGACACCGAAGCCACCACCTCTCCCCGCGCGTTCCGCACCGGCGCCGCCACCGACAGTGCGTCAGCGGTTATCTGACGGTCACTCACGGCTAAGCCGGCGCGGCGGACCTCGGCGAGCATCCTGCGCAGCCGCACCGGATCGGTCGTGGTGAACGGAGTGAAGCCGGCCAACTCCCCTGACAGATACTTCTCCTGTACCTCGGCGGCGCTGTGGGCGAGCAACACGAGACCGACTCCTGTCGCGTGCAGCGGCCATCGCGCGCCGACCTCGGTGCGCACGCCCACGGCCGAGCGGCCGGAGATCCGCTCGATGTAGACCACCTCGAGACCGTCCCGCACCGCGAGTTGGACGTTCTCATGGGTGGCCTCGTACAGGTCCTCCAGAAACGGCATCGGGGGCCCGGCGGCGGGGGCGGGGGCGAGCCGCCGCGCGGCGAGCGGGCTCCACCACCACAAAACAACCCCACCCACCAGAGGATCTCACCCCCCGCCCAGCGAACGCACACCACCC
>NZ_JBHXVE010000018.1:0-40777 GCF_042672505.1 Streptomyces sp. NPDC127190 | reverse complement strand
ACACCGTCACACACCCCACCCCCCTTTTTATCTATTAATTTTGGGCGCCTTACAAACTGACACAGCACACCGCCGCCCGCGCCCGGCCGCCGCCCGCCCCCCCGCGGGGCGAGGGCGCCGAGCTCCCACAGCCGCAGGCCGATGTGGTAGACGCCCCCAGGGTCGCGCTCGAGTGCACCCCAGGCCGTCAGTAGGCCGACGAGGCGGTGCGTGGTCGGCAGGGTGAGGCCGGCGCGCCTGCTGATCTCGGTCAGCGACAGCGCCGGGCCGGCATGCCCGAAGGCCGCCAGTACGGCGAGCAGCCGGTCGGCGGCCGAACGGGGGGCCGGGTCGGTCATGCGTAGAAACGGTAGACGGCCTGGGCGACGACGGCGGGCTTGGGCTGTCCGTCGATCTCGACGGTCAGATCGACGGTGACCTCCGCGCCGCCCTTGACCTCGACGACTGACGCGATTGCGCCCTGGGCGCGGATCTTGGCGCCGACGCGTACCGGTGAGGGGAAACGGACCTTGTTGAGGCCGTAGTTGACGGCCATGCCGACGCCCTGGACCTTCAGCAGCTCGCTCCACAGCGGGATGAGCAGCGAGAGGCTCAGGTAGCCATGGGCGATGGTGCCGCCGAAGGGGCCGGTCCTGGCGCGTTCGACGTCGACGTGGATCCACTGGTGGTCGCCGGTCGCGTCGGCGAAGGTGTTCACCCGCTCCTGCGTGATCTCCAGCCACTCGCTGTGGCCGAGGTCGGCGCCGCCGAGCTCGAGCAGTTCGGCGATGCCGTTGACGGTACGGGACATGGGGAGGCCTCTCCGAGGGGTCAAAGGGTGGTCAGCGCTGGCTGTAGGTGGCCCGGAGCGGGCCCTTGAGCAGCTTGCCCGCGCCGCTGCGCGGGAGGGCGTCGGCGAACAGCACCGACTTGGGGATCTTGTAGCGGGCGAGTCGCCCGTCCAGGTGGGCGATCAGTTCCTCGACACCGGCTTCGGCGCCCGGCCGCAGGACGACGACGGCGCGGCCGACCTCGCCCCACTTCTCGTCGGGTACGCCGAAGACCGCGCACTCGGCGACGGCCGGGTGCTCCAGCAGGGCGTCCTCGACCTCGGCCGGGTAGACGTTCTCGCCGCCCGAGATGAACATGTCCTTCAGCCGGTCCACCAGCCGGATGTAGCCCTCCGCGTCCACCGTGGCGATGTCGCCGGAGCGGAACCAGTGGCCGTCCCGGAAGGCGGCAGCGGTCTCTTCCGGGCGCTCCCAGTAGCCGGGCGTGACATGGGGCCCGGCGATCAGCACCTCTCCCGGCTCGTCCACCCCGACCGGATCGCCCGCCGGGTCCGCCAGCCGTACGTCGGTGAAGAAGTGCGGTACGCCCGCCGTTCCGGCGTGGGAGAGCGCGTCCTGCCGGTCCAGGAGCAGGACGCCGGGCGAGGCCTCGGTCATGCCGTAGCCCTGGACGAAGGCCAGGCCCCCCTCGAGGTAGCGGCGGATGGTCCGGGTCGGCACGGGCGCGCCCCCGCACAGCAGGTTGCGCAGGCTGCCGAGGTCCGCCTCCGCCCAGCCGGGCTCCGCGGCTACCGCGTCGTACATCGCCGGGACGCCGAACAGGCAGGTGATCCGGTGGCGTTCGATCAGCTCCAGGGTGCGGGCCGGGTCGAAGGCGGACTCCAGCACGGCCGTGCCGCCCTTGAGCAGGGTGGGCAGGCAGGTCATGTTGAGTGCGGCGGTGTGGAACAGCGGTGCGCTGACCAGGGTGACCTCGTCGGTCGACAGGTCCACGTCGACCAGGACGTTGAGGCTGTTCCAGAGGATGTTGCCGTGGGTGAGCATGGCGCCCTTGGGGCGGCCGGTCGTCCCCGAGGTGTACATGATCATGCACAGGTCGTCCGGACCGACCGGCACGTCGAGCGGATCGGTCGAAGCCCCGGCCAGGAGCGTCTCGTAACCGTCACCCTCAGCCTCCAGCACTTCCACGTGCGCGGAGAGTTCGGCGGACCCGGGCTGACGCACCGTCAGTAGCAGGCGGCTGCCCGAGTCCCGCAGTTGGTAGCGCAGCTCCGGTGCGGCGAGTCGGGTGTTGAGCGGGACGAAGACCGCGCCGAGCCGCCCGGCGGCGAAGAGGGTCTCCAGGAAGGCGGGGTGGTTCGGCCCCAGGAAGGCCACACGATCGCCCTGCCGCACGCCGCGTGCGCGCAGCAGGTGGGCGAGGCGGGTGGTCCGGTCGTGCAGCTCGGCGTAGCTGGTGGCGCGCTCCTCGTGGAGCAGGGCGGTGCGGTGGGGGGTCTTGCGGGCCCTGCGGGCGGGCCAGGACCCGATGCCTTGGTTCTGCAACGCGGGACTCCCTTGTCTGGCGTCACTGCTGCTTGTCGAGGCCGAGCAGCCTGGCGGCGTTCTCCTTGAGGATCTTCGGACGGACCTCGTCCTTGACCGGGAGCCCGGCGAAGTCGGCGAGCCAGCGGTCCGGGCTGATCAGCGGGTAGTCGGAGCCGAACAGCACCTTGTCCTTGAGCAGGCTGTTGGCGTACTGGACCAGCTGCGGCGGGAAGTACTTCGGCGACCATCCCGAAAGGTCGATGTACACCTGCGGCTTGTGGGTGGCCACCGCCAACGCCTCGTCCTGCCAGGGGAAGGACGGGTGGGCGAGGATGATCGGCATCCCGGGGAAGTCGGCGGCGACGTCGTCGACCAGCATCGGGTTGGAATACTTGAGCCGGATGCCGCCACCGCCGGGGGCGCCGGCGCCGATCCCGGTCTGGCCGGTGTGGAAGACGGCGATCGCGCCGGCCTCCTCGATGGCCTCGTACAGCGGGTAGGCCATGCGGTCATCGGGGTGGAATGCCTGGACGTTGGGGTGGAACTTGAAGCCCTTGACCCCGAACTCCTCGACCAGCCTGCGGATCTGCCGCACGGCCATCTTCCCCTTGTACGGGTCGACGCTGGCGAAGGGAATGATCACATCGGGGTTCTCCCGCGCGGCCTCGGCGACCTCCTCGTTGGGGACGGCCGGGGTGCCCGTGGCGGCCTCGGCGTCCACGGTGAAGACCACGCAGGCCATCCTCCGCTCGCGGTAGTACGCGGCGATCTCCGGGAGGGTCGGGCGGCGGTGCTCCGCCTTGAAGTACGCCCCGGCGGCGGCGTCCAGCTCCTCGGAGAGCGAACCCTGGCCGCGCGAGGACACCTCGGCGTGCGTATGGACGTCGATGGCGACGAGTTCGTCCACGTTCATGGGGTGACTCCCTTCGTATTCTCTGGCCTTCAGATCCTCGGGGCCGGGATGCCGTAGGTCTCCGGCACGCGCCCGACGGTGACCGGCCAGGCGGCGGCGATGGCCTCCGCGCTCCAGCCGCCGTCCGCGTAGGCGACGGAGATCTCCTGCGGGTGCGACCACAGGGCCAGCTTGTCCCCGCCGATGCCGATGCACTGCCCGGTGATCGCGGCCGAGGCGTCGGAGGCGAGGAAGGTGATCAGCGGGGCGACGTCCTCCGCGGTGCCGAAGCCCTCGCCCTTGCGCAGGCTGTCGGGCAGCGGGGTGCCGTGCTGCTCCAGAGCCTCGACGTGCGGGGCGAAGACCGGGATGGTCTTGGTCATCGCCGTGGCGGCGACGGGGATCACGGCGTTGGCGGTGATGCCGGCCTTGGCCAGCTCCATCGCCCAGGTGCGCACCATGGCGGCGATGCCGGCCTTGGCAGCCGCGTAGTTGGTCTGGCCGAAGTTGCCGCGCTGCCCGGCGGGGGAGCCGGCGACGATGATCCGCCCGCCCCCTCCCTGCTCGCGCATCCGCTCCACGGCTGCCCGGACGCAGGTGAAGGTGCCGCGCAGATGGACCTGGACCACGGTGTCGAAGTCCTCGTCGGTCATCTTCCACAGCACCCGATCGCGCAGCACGCCCGCGTTGGTGACCATGACGTCCAGCCGCCCGAAGGCCTCGACCGCGCGCGCGACCAGGGCCTCGGCGGCCTCGGTGGTGCCGACCGCGGCGACCTCGGCGACGGCTCGACCGCCGGCGGACCCGATCTCCTTGACGGCGGTGGCCGCCGCGTCGCCGTCCACATCGTTCACCACGACGGCCGCGCCCGCAGCGGCGAGGGCCTTGGCATAGGCGAGTCCGAGTCCGCGACCGCTGCCGGTGACGACGGCGACCTTGCCGCTCAGATCCATGGGAGTGCTCCTTGGCTAGGGGGCGGTGCGCTCAACTTAGGCAGGTTCCTGTCGACGGTCAATGGATCTGCCCAATATTTGGGCGCATTCACACGCGGGTCGCCGGGCGCCCTACGCTGTGCCCGTGACCAGTCCCGATCTCGCCCCGCGCCCCCAGTCGCTGATGCTCACCTTCTTCGGCATCCATGTGCTCGGCCGGGACATCGCCCTGTCCTCCGCCTGCGTGATCGACGTGTTCGCGAGGATCGGCGTCACCGAGGAGGCCGTTCGCTCGACCCTCACCCGCATGGTCAACCGCGGCCTGCTCGAGCGGCACCGCCAGGGCCGGAAGATGTACTTCGCGCTGACCCCTCGCGCCGTCGCCGTACTGCAGGACGGGCACGACCGCGTCTGGCGCACCGGCGCGGTCAACCGCGACTGGGACGGCCAGTGGACGCTGGTCGGCTTCTCCCTTCCCGAGGCCTGGCGGCGCGAGCGGCACGATCTGCGCTCCCGCCTGACCTGGGGCGGCTTCGGTCCGCTGCAGAGCGGCCTGTGGGTCGCGCCGGGCGTCGTGGACGTCAAAGCGCTCCTGGCGGACCTATCCCTCGCCGCCCACCTCCGGGTGTTCCGCGGGACCGTCCTGGAGCCGACGGAGGCGGCGCAGGTGGTGGAGTCGGCCTTCGACACCGCCTCGATCGCTGCCGAGTACCACGCCTTCCTGGACCGCTGGAGCGAGTCCGACGCCGGCGGTGCGGACCCGCTGGGCGGGCAGCTGCTGCTGCACACCGACTGGCTCGAGCTGGTCCGCCGCGACCCGCACCTGCCCGCGGAACACCTGCCCGGCGACTGGCCCGCGATCCGCGCCGAGGAGCTCTTCCGCGCGCTGGCTGGGCGCTGCGCCTCCGCCGCGCGGGCGGAGGCCCAGCGAGTTCTGGACACGATCCCGGTGCACTGACGCAATCTCCCGCGATGTCGGTCCGCGGCATGGCCATCGGCAGATCTTGGGCAATATCTTGACCCTCGCCAAAAAATCGCCCTACATTCAACGCGTTCTCGGCCCTCGCCGCCGCCCCGGCGGTCGCCCTCGTCCTGCGCGGCGGCGACCTGGGAAACGAGTCATGACAGGGCACGCCAGCCTTGGAGAGGGCTCCGCGGAAGTGTTGGATCTGTCAGCCGGTCAGTTCGTGGACCACGCGTTGCTCCAACTCGGCACGTTGCTTTCAGATCGTTGTGAGGATCCAAGTCGCCATGAGTGCCTTCGGGATCGAGCCCGGCCGACTGTTCGTCGGCGGGCAGTGGCATGAGTCGGACGCGGCACGCTGACCGAGGTGATCGACCCGTCCACCGGCCGGGTGGCCGCCACCGTCGCCGAGGCCGACGCGACCGACGTCGACGCGGCGGTCCGCGCCGCCCGGGAGGCCTTCGAGCAGGGCCCGTGGGCCGCGACAAGCGGGCGCGGGCGCGGCCGGGTGCTGCACCGGATCGCTCAGCTGATCAGGGAGAACGCCGATGAGCTCACCGCCCTGGAGAGCCTGGACGTCGGCAAGCCCGTCTCCCTCTATCGGCCCGTGGACGTCGAGACCGCCGCCGACCAGTACGAGTACTACGCCGCCCTCGCCCAGACCTTGGACGGAGCGAACCGCGACACCCCGCTCAACGCCTTCGCCCACACCCGGCGCGGTCCGCTCGGCGTCGTGGCGGCCATCACCCCCTTCAACTTCCCGCTGATCCTCTCCAGTTCGAAGATCGCGCCCGCTCTCGCGGCCGGCAACACGGTCGTCCACAAGCCCGCCGACGAGACGCCGCTGAGCGCGCTGTTCATGGCCGGCCTGTTCCAGCGAGCCGGCCTGCCCGACGGCGTCGTCAACGTCGTCACCGGCACCGGCCCGGTGGCGGGTGAGGCCCTGCTCGGGCACCCCGGGATCGACGAGGTCGCCTTCACCGGCTCGACGGCGATCGGCCGGCACGCCGCGAGCGTGGGCGGCGAGGCGCTCAAGCCGGTCACCTTCGAACTCGGCGGCAACGCGGCTCATCTCGTCTTCGAGGACGCCGACCTGAACAAGGCGATCGGCGCCGTCATCAAGGGGCTTCGTCTTCAACACCGGCCAGTTCTGCATGGGCGGGCCCCGGCTGCTGTACGAGACGGTGCTGGGGATCCTCGCGGAGGCCGTCCCCGGCGTCCCGGTCGGCGCCCCCCCGGGACCCGGACACCGTGGTCGGGCCGATGGCCGGCGACCGGCATCTGAAGAAGGTCGAGGAGTACGTCGCCCTCGCCCGCCAGGAGGGCGGTCGCATCGTCTGCGGCGGCGAAGGCCTCGAACTGAACGGCGGCTGACCGGTCGGCCATGCCGGCCGTCTGATGACGTCCGGTCTCTGCCCCGGTCACCGAGCCCGCCTGGTCTGCCCCGGGCATGACAGCGCCGTCCCGGGAGCGGTGCCGCTCGCCGCCCCGCACTGCCAGGCTCACCAGGCAGACCAGACCCGCATGTCCTCACCGCCTCCTCGGTCCGCCGGCGCGGTCACCGCATGACAGCGGTGCGCGGCGGCGGCTCCGTTGTGAGGACAGTGCTCCTGAGCGCTGGGGTCTCCGGCCCATGGGGTGGGGGAGTGGGGCAGTGTCTGCCCAGGTGCTGGTCACGGGTGAGGGGTCGTCATGGGTTCGGGTGGTCGTGTGGTTCCGCTGGTGGTGCTGTCTTCTCTGGTCGTGGCGGGGTGCTCTTCCTCGACCACTCATTCGGGTGGGGCGGGGAAGAGCGGGGCGCCGTCGTCGGTTTCGGCGGTGCCCGCGGGTCGGTCGGAGAGATCCCGGTGGCTGCGGGTCCGCAGAAGACGTACACGGTGCAGCAGCGGCCGCCCGCGGGCAGCTGCCACTACCGGCACGAGCAGGGCGAGCCGCTCCAGGACCTGAAGTGCACCCCGGGTGCTACGTCGCCGGCGGTGGCGCAGGCGAACCTGGCTTCGACTATCTGCCGCAAGGGCGGCTACACCAACCTCACCGACACCCGGAACGCATCCTGCGCTGCATCCGGCGGACGATCGCCGGCCATCGTCCAGGCCCGGCCGTGTGGGGGAGAGGTAGCGCGCCTTGCCCCTTCGGGCGACCGTCGGAGGCCGGGTACCTCGGTACTCTTGCCGCTGCCTGACCAAGTGATTTATGCGGGTACGGCGTCAGTCGGCGATGAACTCGCGGACCAGCTTGGTGAAGTCGTCCCGCTTCTCGAAGAATGCGACGTGACCGGCGTCGATCTCGGCGTAGGCGCTGCCCGCTATCGCCGCGTGCAGGGCCCGGCTGTGCTCCACCGGCACGGTGGCGTCCTGAGAGCAGCCCACCACCAGCGTCGGTGCCTGGATGCGTGGCAGCAGGTGACGGATGTCCACGCGCAGATCCAGGTCGACATGGCGCAGGGTGCCGGGGGTGGGCGGCATGTTGGGCACGAGCTTCTCGACCTCGTCGCGGCCGATGGCGTTGAGGAAGCCGCGGCTGAAGCCGGTCATGGTGACGCTGCGGCCGAAGCCCTCGGCGTCCACCTGGCCCAGCCGCCGCCACAACGTGAAGAGGTTCCTCATGTATTCGTCGGCGTCGGTGTGCGCCCAGCCTGCCACTGTGATCAGGCGCCGCACGAGATCGGGCCGGGTGGCCGCGACGGCGGCGACCACGGGTGCCCCCATGGAGAAGCCCAGCAGGTCGACCGGGCGCGCCCCGGCGTCCTCGATGACGGCGATGACCTGCTGGGCCAGGCCGTCGACAGTCAGCGGCGCGCCGTCGTCAGTGGTCCGCTCGGTGCCGGAAAGGTCGGGCGTGATGACGGTGTGCCGATCGGCGAACGCGGGCACGATCTGGCCCCACGTCAGCTCGGCGCCCGCGGAGCCGGTGCCGTGCACCAGAACGAGGGTCGGTCCGGTGCCGGTCACGTCGTAGTGGACCTGGGCGTTGCCTGCGGTGACTGTTGCCATGGTCGTCTCTCCCCCTGAGGATGGGCGCGCCCGGTTTAGTTGCGGCGCGGAAGTTTCGATGCGGGATTCTATGCATGACGATATTCCTCATGTCAACTATCCGCAGCGCAAGCACTCCTGCTAGCCTTCTGCCATGCCCGCACCCGATCTCTTCGACGACGCCCGCTTCACCGCCATGGGCCTGCTCCTGGAAACCCACGACGGGCTGCTCGCCCGGCTGGCGCCCAGCCTGGGAGGTATGTCGCCGCTGGACTTCGACGTCCTGGTACGGCTGAGCCGTTCACCCGGCCGGCGGCTGCGGCTGAGCGACCTGGCCGCCCAGACCTCCCTCTCGACCAGCGGAGTGACCCGTGTCGTCGACCGCCTCCAGCGCCGCGGCGAGGTCCGGCGCGAGGCCCGCGTCGACGACCGCCGCAGCACCTACGCCGTGCTGACCGCCGAGGGCGTGGACCTCCTGGAGCGGATCCTTCCCGGCCATCTCGAGGCGATCGAGCACTGGTTCACCAGTCGGCTGACCACCGAACAACTCGACGCGCTGAACAGCGCTCTGCGCATCGTCCGCGACGCTGTCCATCCGGACGCCGCCGCGCACTGAGCCGAATCGAGCGCAGGCGCCACGTGTCGCGGCGCGCAGCCCACGAGGCGGATCGGGGGGGGCGGGCAGCTCGCGAGGGCAGCATGCTGTCGACCGTCTCCCCGGGGCCGAGCAGGTCCGGCACCCCCAGCGGGGCCACCTTCCCCTCGCCGGGCTGCATCCGCAGTGCCCGGCCCACGGCCTGGACGAGGTCGGGCATAGAGCCGCAGACGTCAGCGAAGGAGACGCAGTCGCAGTTCCTGGTGCCGAAGCCCTCGCCAAGCACCCGCACCGAGCCCAGGAAGCTCTTCTCCATGACCGCGCCGTCCCTGGCGATCCCGGCCGCGAACTCGCCGAGCACTCGACGCTGGGGGAGTCGTTTGTGCTCGCCGCCCGGCCAGTCGGCCTACACCACACGCGGGTACAGCTCAGGATCCGCACTTTGCAGTCGGCCGACGACGCGGGGGAGGCCGGCCGCGAAGGCTTCGGTCTCCTCGACGACGTGGTGGAAGACCAGCGTCCTGCGGAACCCTTCCTCGGCCGACGCCACAAGCGCCGTCTGCAGCGCGGCGAGCCGCGCCCCGCGCACCTCATCCGAGCGGCCCTCAGCGCCCAGGAGCTGGGCGGCTTGAAGCTGGGTGCCGGTGATGGCGACCGGGCTGCACCTGAACCTGGTCCGTCACCGCCCCCGTCTGCCGGCCACCCTGCAGCGGGGCCCTGCACCGCGTCCCGCACACCATCACCGAGGGGCTTAACGCCGCCCCGGCGGGGCTTCGGGCCGCCCGCCCAGGCCCCGCCCGCACCCTCCCGCCGGACCGCGAATCGCTGGATCACGCTGCCGGCCCTTGAGCGGTTCGACTCTCTCGACAGTTCCAGCCACTGCATCGGCACCTGTACTGCGCCGATGATCAAATGGAGACACCGGCCCAAGCCCCGACCGCGCACCGAGCCCACCCTGAGCAAGATCCCCGTCGATGTCGTACAGCACGAAGTACACCGGACCGGCGGAGGAGCCGCGGCGGATCTGGCGCGAGCGGATCAGCGGAATCACCGTGTTGCGGACCGCGTCGTGCACGCTGTCGTTGACTGTGGGGTCCGGGGCGGTGAGCGTGTCCGCCTTCACCGTCCACCGAGGGCCCTGGCGCTCCACCCCGACGAACACCGCGCGCTGTTGCTTGGCCCGCCGGTATGCGGCGTTGAAGGCATCGACGCCGGTGGCATCCGGGACCAGGCCGGCGGGGCACGGAACGGGCGGCGGCTGCGTGAACAGCATCGTGCCAGGCAGCGCTCAGGGCTGTACGGCCGACTGCATGAGCGAGGCGGCTGCCGGACCGGACAGCCGCCTCGCTCTACGCTCTCCTGCCCGCTCAGCCGCGGACGATGTTCTGCGCCTGCGGGCCCTTCTGGCCCTGGCCGATGTCGAACGTGACGTGCTCCCCCTCGGTCAGCTCGCGGTACCCGCTGCCCTTGATCTCGGAGTAGTGCGCGAAGACGTCCGGACCCCCGCCGTCCTGCTCGATGAAGCCGAAACCCTTTTCGGCGTTGAACCACTTCACGGTGCCGCTGGCCATACCGGTTGATCCTTCATTCAGGCCCAGGAACAGCCCTACCACCGGGCATGCTCCGGCTCGCGCAACCACACGAACCAACAGCCGTTCTACCCCGCAACGCCACCTCCACACGGCTGCCGACACGACCAAGGAACCAGATGTTCGCCTGGGGGCGATCGGATCGCGTAGCCGTCACCCGGCCGGCGCCGCCCCTTTGCGTTCCCACCCACGCGGCCGTACGGCACCGACTGGAGCAGAACACCTGGTCAGAGCGGGTGAAGTAGCGGGGGGCCAGACGGTGGCCGCACACCGGGCAGGTGGGCCCGCTCCTCCAGCCATACCTACGGTCTACGCCCCTTCGCCCGCGCGCACCGGCCTGTTTTCCACCGCACAGCGCGTGACCTTGCGGGCCGGCTGGGTGTTGAGCCGGTGACGCGCGCTGGTCTGGACGCCCCACGTTGGGCCGGTGCGGTCCGCGGCCCTTCGATTCCGCGCTCTGGCGTCGGGGCCGCGTCAGCTTCCCTCCGAGGCCTACAAGGTCCTGATCATCCCCGAGCGGTCAGGGCCTTCGTCGTGCCGGGCGCCGTTGCATGCCCCGGGGCCGGGTGACTGACTGGCGGGGCTGCCGGACCGGGGCCCAACCACGGTGACGGCTCGGCAGCCCGGGAGCACGGGCGCCGTACCGGTGCTGGCGGGTTCCCTGGGGGTGCGGTGCGGGTGGCGGTGGCCGCACCGCGCGGTCAGCGCCCCGGCCAGCGCTATCTGGTCGGCATCGACGTCAATATGGCCTCCGCCGCCGGCGCGAACGGGCTCAACGTCGGCCTCGGCCAGGCGACGCACGTCAAGGCCCCCGCGTTCGACCCGAAGCTGCCCGGCTCGTGGCTGGTCGACCTGTCCCACGTCGACCTGTCAAGAGTGAAGGTCGGCAAGGAATGGGTGGAGCTGGACGGCTCGCTGCTCCCCAGCCCGTTCACGCCGAAGGGCGAGCGCCCGCAAGGGCCGGCCTGGTACGCGACGCCCACCGTCGCCTACGCCCAGGAGCTCGGCTACGAGGCGCGGCCGATCGAGGCGTGGGTCCGCTACGACAACGGCCGCTACCTGAACGGCTGGTACAACCGGCTCCGCGACGCCTACCTCGCCACGATGGCCGACCTCGCCCCGGCCGGCTTCCTCGCCGCGATGGACGGCTACAAGGACCGCGACCCGGAGCCTGCGATCGTCGTCTCGGCGATCAAGGCGACGGTCACGGCGGCCGGGGCAAGCTGCGCGAACGGCCCCGGGGCGAAGGCTGGCGGCCGGGCCAGCCATGGCGCGCCCTGTCCCGCCCGACGTGGCGGCCGGACATGTGCGCGGCGGTCATCTCCCGCACCCGGAGCAACCTCCACCGCAAGATCGTCAAGCACGCCGCGTTCACCGGCCAGTACCCCGTCGCGATCCTGTCCGACTGCGTGGTCTACGCGGCCAACGGTCCGAGCCCGTTGGACTTCCTGCCGTACCGGGACGGCAAGCCGCTGCCCGGTGGTTTCAAGCTCGGCGTCAACCCGGCCTGGTCAAGCACGAGGGCACCCAGGACGTCCTGTGGGGCGAAGAGATCCGGGAGCGGTTCAACGCCCCGGAGCTTGACCTCGCCCGGTACATCAAGGACGGCACCGTCACCGACGTCGACAACGGAGAGCAGGAGCAGGCCACGATGAGCCTGCTCGGGGACGGCCTGGAGAAGGCGGTGCAGAAGGCGTTCACCCGCCCGGCGCCGAAGCCGGCCGGTGCGCAGAAGCGGTACCTGGTCAAGCAGCTCAAGGGCACGAAGGTGGTCGCCCAGATGCTGCGGGTCTCCCAGCGCACCGTCGAGCGGTACGTGAAGGACCAGATCAAGAAGCCGCGCCCCGAACTTCGCCGAGCGCCTGGAGCGCGAGGTGAAGAAGCGGTGGCAGCCGCAGATCCGGGCCAAGGCCCGGCGGAAGGCGGCCACCACCGGTGGCATCGTCATCGACACCCAGGCGCGCATGGGCTACACCGCGCCGATCGGCTCCACGGACGAGGACCGCGTCCGGCACCTGACCGTCGCCCTGCCGCCCGCCTACGCCGCCCGCCTCTTCGAGGCCCAGGAACAGGGCGCCACCGACCAGCAGCTCCAGCAGATCGTGGCCGAAGGACTCAAGGAGTGTTACTCCAGGACGGCGGCCGCCGCGCCGGCAGCCTCGAGGAGGTCCACTTCACAGACATCGAGCACCTCGAGTTCGACCTGTAGTGGCCTGCGCCCTGAGCAGCCAGAGCCCCGGTGTGACTGAGCGCTTCACCTGCCAAGTTTGCGTTCGAACTGGCCAGCTGTGCTTTCCGCGCGAGGACGGTGCTCTCCGATGCTCCGCCAGAACTCGCGGAGCGCGGTGACGAGTGCCTCGGGTGCCTCTTCGGCGATGTGGTGCCCGGAAACGATCGGGCCACCGACCAGCCGGTCGCCCGCCCAGTCGCGCCAGACGCTTCTCACGTCGCCGTACAGGTCGGCCATGTCGTCATGGGTGGCCCACAGGACCTGCAGCGGAGAGCCGATGCGTCGCCCGGTCTGCCGGTCGGCGTCGTCGTGCTCACGGTCGACACCGAGTCCGGCTCGGTAGTCCTCGCACATGGCGTGCACGGTGGCCGGGTCGTGGATCGCACGGCGGTAGTCCTCGTACGCTTCGGTGCCCATCTGCTCAGGTGTGGCCTTGTACCAGGCGTCGGGGTCGGCGTTGATGATGCGTTCGGCGGGCTTGTCGGTCTGTCCGAGGAAGAACCAGTGCCACCAGCTTGCGGCGAACGTGGCGTCGCAGCGCTGCAGTGCCTCCCCGATGGGGACGGCGTCCAGCACGCTGACGGCGGACACGGCCTCCGGATGGTCCAGGGCGAGGCGGGTGGCCACGTACGCGCCCCGGTCGTGTCCGACGACGGCGAACCGTTCGTGCCCCAGTTGGCGCATGACCGCCAGGCAGTCACCGGCCATGGCCCGCTTGGAGTACGGCCTGTGCAACTCGTCGGTCGGCGGCTTTTCGGACTCGCCGTAGCCGCGCAGGTCGGGGCAGACCACCGTGTGACCTGCTGCGACAAGCCGCGGAGCGACGCGGTGCCAGGTCACGTGCGTACGCGGGTGGCCATGCAAGAGCAACACCGCTGGCCCACTGCCGCCGTAACGCACCCGCAGCTGCGCCCCGTTCCCTTCAACTCGAGTCAGCTGGAACCCCTCGAACATGGCCTCCTGGCCTCCCTTGTATGGGGCCTCCAGCTCCTCTGCCCCAGAGCACTCGGATCATGCGAGGGTCGCTCGCGCGGTGAAGTAGGCCGCGCTCAACTGGCCAACTCACGCGCTCAGTCACAACTGGGCCCTTCACTTGGCGGATGAGCGGTTGAATTGGCGAGTTGCGTTTCCGCGCGTTGACAGGTTGCGATGTGCCAGGTTGGCATCCTGCTGGGGCTGCTGGCATCTGCCGCCGCGCCGGATGGGCGTGTGCTTGCGCCGCCTTGGGTGAACACCTGCACAGGTGGCGGTACCGTTCCCAACGTGCCCTGCGGGCACTACGCAGTGCCGCGTGCCGTTGGGGCACTGGCCGGCCCTGACGGCCTGGCCAAGGCCCCGTGCGGTAGGAGGAGGGGAGGTGTCAGTTTCATGATCGGCCCTACCGCCCCACGAGGACGGCGGATCACTCGCCCCGATGTGATCCTGCGCGGAGAGGAAGTCGGTGCCGGACCGACCTTCCTGCTCCTTCACGCCGGTGGCGAACGCCGTCAGGTGTGGGGACCGGTCAGCGAGGTCCTCGTCGACGCCGGGTACCGGTGTGTGGCCTTCGACCAGCGAGGCCACGGCGACAGCGAGGGCAGTGCTCGCACGCTGTCCGCGTGCGCGGATGACGTCGCCGCGATGGTGCACACCGAGCCACCGGAAAGCGTGGTCGTCGGTGCCTCACTCGGCGGGCTCGCCGCCATCGCCGCTCTCGCGGATCCGGCAGTGCGAGCCAGGGTGGCGGGGCTGGTGCTGGTCGACGTCGTACCCTGCCTCGCCCCCTCCAGGGTCCGCCGCTTCCTCGCGTCCGTCGGTCCGCTCGGCGCCCACACCGAGCTCGTCGAGGACATCCTCGCCCAGGTCCCACGGCTACGGCAGGTCACCGCGGAACTCGACCTGCCCCTCCTGCTCGTCCATGGCGACGAGGGCTCGTCGCTCACCGACGAGGACATCGACCAGTTGCTGCACCTGGCTCCTCACACCACAGTCCGGCCCATCCGTGGCGCCGGGCACCTCATCGCCCGCAGTCAGCCCGTGGCCTTGGCCCAAGCAGTCATCGCCGCCACCACCGCCTGGCGGTGAGCACGCCGCTGGTTTCCAGTACCCCGCGAAGGAGGGTGACGTCATCGCAGGCGAGGCCACGGGTCTGGCCGATTCCCTCAACGACAGGTGCCCGGCCAAACGACAGGTGCCCGGCCAACGCGCAACTCGCCAATTGAACTGCTCAGTCAAGCACCGTCACGGTTGTAACGCAGCGCGGCGAACAGCTCGTTGAAGCAATTGTCGGGCAGCCGCCGCGGCAGACGCTGAGGAAGCGAGGGCCGGTACCTGCCTCCCGCCGACTGCCGGGTCGTCCGGCCAGCTGCCGTCGGCAACCGGCGGCGTTCCCGAGCTGAGGGAAGCGGGTTGGTGATCGGGCCGGTGCCCTCCTCCAGATGGAAGTCGTAGAACGATCTCAGCACGGTCTCGCAGTGCGCCCGCGTCGACGCCAATAGAGCAAGCCCGGCGCGGCCCGCCCCGTGACCGGCTTCGGCACACTCGCCGCGGGCCGTGTCAACGCCTCTGCGGGACCCTCACCGAAGGCCCGGTAGCGCCAATGCGCCCGAGAAGCCTTCGGCACGATCTGCTGGCGCGGGCATCCTGTCCGACCTCGCCTACGAGCTGCTGTGGCTCACCGACGCCCGTGGTGCCGTGGCCATCCTCGAACACGCCATCCCGCGCGCCCAACACCCCACCGCACGCTCCCTCCTCACAGGTGCCTTGCCGATCTCGGCCAGCGACGGCGGGCTCACCAGCTCATGAACGAGGGCATCGCCCTTCTCCCAGCCACCCGCTCCAAAACGCGCGCGGTGTTCCTCACCTACCAGGCCGAGACCTACCTCCGCGACGGCGAAGTGGAGATCGCAGCGGAGACCGCCACCCGTTCCCTGGACTTGGCCAACCGCATCAACGCTCCTTGGTGCGTCACGATGGTCCGTGACCTGGAGCCAGCGCTGTCTCCCTACGCTCACACCGCAGCCGTGGACGACCTCCTCGAGCGGCTGCGGGCCACCGGCTGAAGCGGACTGCGACGTGTATCTGGGTCACACCTCCTCGAGGCCCTGCCGCAGATCGGTGTACATCCGCAGCCGTACGGGCTGGCCAGCATCCCGGGTGTCGATACCAGCAGGCCGGGCTCGGACAGGTGCGCTTCTCGGATCGGGTCCACGTCTGTCACTACGTGTTCGTGGACGGCCCGGGTTCTGTCCAGACTCCGGATTCACCTGGCCGGGTGAGTTGTCAGTGGCGACGCCTACCGTTCCCTGTATGACCAGTTCGCCGAACTCCCCCGACCGAGCATGGGTGTTGGAGGCCGCCATCCGGACAGCTCCGGCCGCCGATCCTCAATGGCAGGAACAACTCGACAGGCTCCGCCAAGTAGCCACGTACGACCCGGAGACCCAGACGTGGCATGCCCGTCTCGGTGCGCTCGACCTGGCGGGCGTGCAGCTGCTGCAGACCCTCTTCGACGCCGCGCGCATCCACGGCACCGAGGTGCGCCTCACGCCCATGGCGGTCCCGGCGTCCTGGGACGGCCCCACCTTCACCACGGGGCCGGACGTTGCCGCTGAGCTGGAGGCTCAGGCTGATCGTGGTCGGCCGCTCGGGCAGCTTCCTCTGGCCTGAGAGCAGGCGCGACTTCGAGCTCGTTGTCGGCGACGTGGAGGTAGTCGGTGCGGGTGCAGCGCTGGGGATGCCCACCATCCCTAGGTCTGTCCCGCCTATGTGGCACGACGTCCATGCGCGTCGTCTGGGCGATCGCCTCGGTCCCACTGCCGGGCTGACGGGGGAGGGGAGCTGAGGGCGAGGGGGGTGGCGGGGTAGAGCACTTGACGCCCGTAGCGGGCGCGGGCGCGGTCGGCGACGGTTTCAATCGCGAGCGGTTTGTCGTCGCTCGCGTCGAGGGTGAGCGTCTTTTCGATCTTGAGGGATGCGTTTCGAGCGGGGCGCCTCCAGTACGCCGTACGCCTCGTCCTCGCCGGCATAGTCCGCATCCATCATCTTCTCCACCAACGCAACGGCCGTTGCACGAGCTGTCACCGTCACAGCCACCCCTCCCCAAAGAGGGTCGGCCTAGACAGTCACATGATCGGCCGGGCAGGCCTTAGCGGGCAGACATGCTATGTATGATCGGGGATTAATAGTCGGATAGCTATAGATAAAGGTAAAAAAGGGGCAGTCGAAAGACCGTATTCATCCCTGCATGCCCGTTGACAGGGGCATGGTGTGTGCCGCAACTTCATGCGAGACACAGGCACGCACGGCGCAGGGTCGCACGAGAGGCTCCGGGCGGCGAAAGAGTCATGCGGCGGTGCTGCCGTACGGGAACCGAGTGAGGAGGTGCGGTCGGGAAACCGCTCCGCCGCGAGTTCCCCGGGGCCCGCGGACGCCGTCGCCGTCACAGCCGGTGGCGCGCTCCTCGCCGGCACAAGTGCAACCGGCCACCCGCCCTGGTCTTCCACCACAGCTCTGACGGAGGTACCACCATGATCAGTAGACGCCATTTCCTGGCGAGCGCTACAGGTGTCGCGGCGGCGGTGGCCGCAGGCAACGTCCTCGCCGCCGGCACCGCCCGCGCCGCGACCACGTACACCCCTACCTGGGCCTCGGTGGATCAGCACAACGCGGCTCCCGAGTGGTTCAAGGACGCCAAGTTCGGTATCTACTACCACTGGGGCGTGTTCAGCGTGCCCGCCTACGGGAACGAGTGGTATCCGCGTCGCATGTACATCAGCGGCGATGTGTGCAACCAGCACCACATCGCCACGTACGGCGACCCGTCGGCGTGGCCGTACCACAACTTCATCAACGGCGCGAAGGACCTGAACGGCAACTTCACCAAGTTCGCCCCGAAGCTGAAGTCCGCCGGCGGGAACTTCGACCCGGACGAGTGGGCGCAGTTGTTCGTCGACGCGGGCGCGAAGTTCGCCGGCCCGGTCGCCGAGCACCACGACGGGTTCTCCATGTGGAACAGTTCGGTCAACGAGTGGAACTCGGTCGCCAAGGGCCCCCAGCTCAACCTGCTCCAGCTGTTCACCGACTCCATCCGCGCCAAGGGGCTGAAGCTCCTGGTGGCCATGCACCACGCGTACAACTTCAACGGCTATTACGACCACGCGCCCGCGCAGTCCGACCCGAGCCTGCAGAAGCTGTACGGGCAGTTGGGCACCACGGCCGAGAACCAGCTGTGGTACGGCAAGCTCAAGGAGGTCATCGACCTCGCCCAGCCGGACATCATCTGGCAGGACTTCGATCTCAACAAGATCGACCAGACGCAGCAGCTGAACTTCCTGTCGTACTACTACAACCAGGCGAACACCTGGGGCCGCGAAGTCGTCGCCACCTACAAGGACGGCTTCAACCCGCACGGCGAGGTGTTCGACTACGAGCGCGGCGGCCCCAGCGACATCACCGCTCCCTACTGGCTCACCGACGACAGCATCTCCAGCTCCAGCTGGTGCTACACGGACGGCATCGGCTACTACAGCGTCCAGCAGATGCTGCACTCGCTGATCGACCGGGTCAGCAAGAACGGCAACATGCTGCTCAACATCGCCCCGATGGCGGACGGCACGATCCCCCAGGCCCAGAAGGACATCCTCCTCGGCATCGGCGACTACCTGCGCCGCTTCGGCGAGTCGGTGTACTCGACCCGGGCCTGGACCACGTACGGCGAAGGTCCCACGCACATGGGCGGCGGCGCCTTCACCGCCCCGAAGGTCGGAACGGCGCAGGATATCCGCTTCACCCGCAACAAGAACAACACCGTCCTGTACGCCACGGTCCTCAGCTGGCCGGGCAGCACTCTGAACATATCGACGCTCAGCTCCGACCGGATCGACGTCGGTTCCCTGGCCTCGGCGCAGCTGCTGAACCCCACCGCCGGCACGTACACGAACCTGCCCACGCCGACGCAGGACTCGGCCGGGCTGCACGTGACCCTGCCGTCGTCGTCGGCGCCGTTCTCCGCCCTCGCCTACGTCGTGAAGCTGACCTTCTCCGGCTCGATCCCGGTTCTGAAGCCACTGACCGGCGCCGTGGTCTACCAGGACGTCAACTACCTGGGCGGCTCCTCCGTGCTCCAGGTCGGCTCCTACACCGCCGACCAGCTGACGCTCGCCGGCCTGCCCAGCCGCAGCCTGTCCTCGCTGAAGCTGGCCCCCGGCTACCAGATCATCGGCTACTCCGGTGACAACTTCACCGGCGCCGCCTGGACCTTCACCGACGACAACGCCGACCTGCGGGTCACCGGCAACAATGACGCCGTCGTGTCGATGAAGGTGCAGCTCAACCCCTCGGCGTGGTTCAAGATCACCAACGTCACCGACGGGCTGGTGCTGGACAGCGGCGGTAACGTCCCCAGCGGCTCCAACCTCAAGCAGTGGACCTGGAACGGCAGCAGCAACCTGCAGTGGCAGGCCGTCGAGCTCGGCACCGGGTACTACAAGCTGGTCAACCGAGCCAACGGCATGGTCGCCGACGGCGGCGGCGCCACCACGAACGGCTCCCCCGCCGTGGAAGCTCCCTGGGACGGCGGCAACAGCCAGCAGTGGCAGCTCAAGTACCAGGGTGGCGGCTGGTACTGGATCGTCAACCGCGCCACCAACCTCGTCCTCGACGGCGGCGGCAGCGTGCCCTCGGGCTCCGTGACCAAGCAGTGGTCCGGGAACAGCAGCACCAACGTGCAATGGACCTTCACCAAGGTCTGAGCGGACGGGAGGGCAGGGGCCCCCGGGCTGTGAGCGCTCATGCCTGTGCTGCACATTCGCCATCGGCTGCAGCGAAGGCTGGTCGTCTTCCTGGCGGCGGTGGCGCTCGCGTTCGCCGGTCTGGTCGCCTTCGGCGGTGCCTCGCAGGCTGCCTCGCAGGGGCCGTGTGACATCTACGCGGCGGGTGGTACGCCGTGTGCGGCGGCGCACAGCACCACCCGCGCGCTGTTCGCCGCCTACAACGGCCCGCTCTACCAGTTGCAGCGCACCTCGGACAACGCGTTCAAGAACATCGGGGTGCTGTCCGCCGGTGGTGTCGCCGACGCGGTGGCGCAGGACTCGTTCTGCGCAGGCACCACCTGCACCATCACCCGCATCTACGACCAGACCGGCCACGGCAAAACCCTGGTCTACCAGGGACCCGGCGGTACCGGCGGCGCCGACACGGCCGCCACCGCGACCACCGAAGCACTCAACGTCGGCGGCCAGAAGGCCTACGCGCTGTACATCAACCCCGGCAACAGCTACTTCGCGTACAACTCCGCCGGCGGCGTGCCCACCGGCAGCTCACCCGAGGGCGCGTACATGATCACCAGCGGCACCCACGTCAACAACGGCTGCTGCTTCGACTACGGCAACACCGAGACCAACAACCACGACAACGGCAACGGTCACATGGAGGCCATCTACTTCGGCACCGAGAACCACTGGGGCACCGGCAGCGGCAATGGCCCCTGGATCATGGCAGACCTGGAGAACGGCCTGTTCTCCGGCGTGAACCAGCACCTCAACGCGGGCGACCCCACCGTCACCAACCGGTTCCAGACCGCCATGGTCAAGGGCGGCCCGAACCAATGGGCCATCCGCGGCGGCAACGCCCAGTCCGGCAGCCCATCCACCCACTACAGCGGCGTGCGCCCCAACGTCTCCGGCTACAACCCCATGCACAAGGAGGGCGCGATCATCCTCGGCATCGGCGGCGACCACAGCGTCGCTGGGCCCGTTCCACGCAGGACGCGACGATGTGCTCGGCCATGACCTCCTGGGCCGGACGGCCGAGTGGGAGTTCCATAGCCGTCCACCGCCTTCTCGCCCGGCAGCCGAGATCCTCCTGTGCATACCGTCGCACCGCGTGCCTGTCGCCGCGACACGCCACCGGGTCCCGGGCCGGGGTGGCTCTCCGGCCGGTTTGCGAGCCGTGAGGTCCTGGCGATGCTTGAGGCATCGGCCGAACTGGGCTCCCCGGCCGCCCCTCGAGGACCGAGACATGCCCGTCACTGTTCCGCACATCGTGAGCGATGTGATGACCACGCCCGCGGTCGCCGTCGGGCGCGACGCGCGGTTCAAGGAGATTGTGCGGGTCATGGACGAGCGGCAGGTGAGTGCCGTGCCGGTCGTGAGCGGTGAAGGGCGGGTCGTCGGCGTGGTGTCCGAGGCCGACCTGCTGCCCAAGGAGGAGTTCCGGGAACGCCGGCCCACCCGCTCCGAGCGCAGGCGACTGTGGTCCGACCTGGCCAAGGCGGAAGGTGCGACCGCTGAGCAGGTGATGAGCGCGCCCGCTGTCACGGTCCACTCGGACGAAACCTTGGCCCGGGCAGCTCGCCTCATGGCCGTGCACCACGTCAAACGGCTCCCCGTCGTCGATGCCGAGGACGGATTGCTCGGCATCGTCAGCCGTGGCGACCTGTTGAGGGTCTTCCTGCGCTCGGACGAGGACATCGAGGAGGAGGTCCGCCGCACGGTGGTGTCCTATCTGTTCCCCAAGCACGCCCACGCCATCCACGTGTCGGTGCGAGACGGCGTCGTCAGGCTCCGCGGACCCGTCCACGACACCTCGCTCATCTGGGTCGCCGAGCGCCTCGTGAACGGGTTGGAAGGCGTGGTGGGCGTCGAGTCCCGCCTGAGCTGCGAGGGCTCCGAACCGGACAGCCCTGAGCCCGAGGCATGATCGTCTACTGATCGGCAGGGGTGATCCGGCGGCCCGTGAGATCTGTGGGCTCGATCGACACCCACATCTCGCGCTCGCCGCCCGCCCACGGCGTGGTGTGCGCGTGTCGGGCGAGCCCGCGTACCGCCTCGGGGTCCGTCACCACACGTGCCGGTCCGACGGCGAGCACGCTCCAGCCCTGACTCAGGGCGTCGTCCACGTGGTCGACCTCGAACGCGACCTCCCTCTCCGCTGCCAGCGCCGCCACGGAGTCTGGCGCGGTCCGGAAGACGATGGCGTCATCGACGACCTCGTAATTGACCGGGACGACCACCGGACGGCCGTCGGATGTGGACACCGCGACGCGCCCCACCCCGTGCGTGGAGAGCAGGCTGCGGCATTCCTGCGGGCTGAGGTCTCGAAGCCGGGGGTGCAGCAGTGCGCGGCCCTGACCCGGTGGGAGACCGGTGCCTCCGCCACGCAGCTCGGCGACCGAGGTGCCGAGCGCGTCGGCCAGCCTGATAAGCGTCGCCAAGGTCGGATCGGCGGGCCGTTCCTCCAGGTAGGCCAAATAGTAGGGCGACATGCGTGCGCGGCCGGCAGTTTCTTCTCGGCTGAGCCCCCGCCTTCGGCGTTCGACGGCTACCCGCCGGCCGATGTCACCGGCATGGGCCGTCCCGGGCGGCCTGTACGCCGTGGACGCGGCCGCCGCCTCGTCGGCCGTCGTCGCCGCCCCGCCCGCTTCCGTAGGCTGCTGCACATCCTCGAGATGGCGGATGTGGGCGTCCGGCCCTGGAAACACGAGCGTCACGTCGTGCGTGTCGGACCAGCGCACGTCGTAGGGGGGTGTTCCGTCGTCGTGGTGCAGTCCGACGATCTCGCCGTCGCGCCTGGCGCCGCCGGTCGCCGGACTCTCGATGACGAGTTGGTCGCCGAGGTGAGCTCGCATGATCGCCGCCCTCTCCTCAGAATGGTGCTGTATCCAACCTGCCACGCGGGCCACACCGCCGCACGGGGTGGCCTGGTGTCCGCGAGGTGGGTGCCCCGCACCCGGGAGGCACCATGCATCACCGAACAGTCGAGGAGCTCATGTCCCGGAACGTCGTTCGGGCACGGCCCGACACGCCGTTCAAGGAGCTCGTCAGGCTGCTGGAGGAGAACGGGGTCACCGCCGTACCGGTGGTGGACGAGCTCGGCCGCCCGATGGGCGTGGTGTCCGAGGCCGACCTGCTGCGTAAGAGTGCCGACCAGACCGACCCGTCCGGCCGAACCCCCATCCCGCATCTGGAGGCCTGGGAGCGGGCCAAGGCCGAGGGGGCCCGGGCCGAGGAACTGATGTCCGCTCCCGCGGTGTGCGCACGGCCCGAGTGGACGGTGGTCGAGGCCGCCCGCCTCATGGAAACCCAGAACGTCAAACGCCTGCCCGTGGTCGACGAAGCCGATCGGCTGCTGGGCATCATCAGCCGTGGTGATCTGCTGCGGGTCTTCCTCCGCCGTGACGAGGCCATCCGCGAGGAGATCACCGGAGACGTTCTGCGGCGCACCCTGGGGCTCGATCCGAGGGACGTGACCGCGGAGGTGCACGACGGGCGGGTCGCCCTGACGGGCACCGTGGAGTACAGGAGTCTGATCCCCGTCATCGAGCAGTTGTGCCGGGGCGTCGACGGCGTCGTCTCGGTCACCGCGCAGATCGCGTCCCGGACGGACGACGCCCGGGACACACCTACCGGGACCTTGTGAGGCGACTGGGTTTCACAAGGGTTGACCGGCGGTCTGACGGATGCCGGGCCGCGGGGCCGCCATGCCCTCGATGTCGTGTTCGGCGGTCTCCAGCAGCTGGTGAGCGAGATCCACCAGGGCCCTGCCCGCCGCCAGCTCGTCGCCGATCTCCGGCACGTTCGTGTCCGCCGGGTGGCAGTGCGCGGTCCCGTGTCCGGTGAGCGCCGTGGTGCCGGTGTCCAGCACCAGATGAGCCTTCGTCGTTCCGTCGTCGTCCTCGAAGAGGTCGAGACGTACCTTCCACTGTCCTGTGTGCGACATCGTTCTCTCCTTGCCTCCGCGTTTCCACGATCGGACGACGGCCGTCGGGGATCACGGGGCCAAAGGTCCCCGGAGTATCGGCGACCGGCCCTGGCAGCCGGTCCTGCGGCGGTCACATCTGAGGGACGACGGCCACGGGACACGGTGCGTGATGCAGCAGCGCATGGTTGGTCAGGCCGAGTTGCAGCCCCGGATGGCCAAGTCGCCGCCGCGCACCCAGGATCAGGAGATCTGCGGTCGACGCGGCCTCCAACAGCGCCTGGCGCGCAGGTTTCTCGATCAAGCGCCGGCTCACCGTGGCGTCGCGGTACCTTTCCGCAGGACGGCGCAGAGCGTCCTCCAGCACCTGCGCCGGAGGACGCCGATGAGCCTCCAGCTGCCATGAAGGCGCCTGGGGTGTAGTACACGCACCGGACGGTGCGCTCCAGGCGTGCACGGCCTCGAGCCCACAGCGCCGCACCTCGGCCTCGCGCATCGCGAAGTCCACGGCCGTGCCGCTGCCCTCCCCGTCCTCAACACCCACGACGACGGTTCCGAACCGGGCAGCACGGTGCTCCGGGGTGCCGCGGACCACGACCACCGGGCAGTCGGCGCGTGCGGCCACGGCGAGGCTGACCGAGCCGAGGAGCATGCCGGAAAGTTCTCCGAGTCCCCTGTCTCCCCATACCAGCGCGTAGGCATTGCGGCCATGGCCGACCAAGGCGGAAGCCGCGTCCTCGTGCGACACCTCGCTGGCAGCCGCACCCCTGGTGCACCCGTCCGGGCACGTTCGACGGCAGCGTCGATCACCTCGGAGGCTTCCTGCTCACCGGCCGCCGCGTGCAGCAGGTGGAGCTGGACCCCGTGCCGGGCCGCCTCGTCGGCGGCCCAGTCGACGGCCTCAAGGCTCGCATCGGATCCGTCGATGCCCACCACCAGAGGAATCGTCACCGCTCCTGACTCCTCTCCTGCCCGCACGCCCCGCCCGCCGCCCGCGGGATCCACATGCGCCGTGGCGAGGACCGGGAGATCCTCGAAGGGGAGAAACACGTCGATCCCGGTATGCAGGCGACGTCCGGAGCGTCCACGCGATCGGACTCGTTCGCCGTCCCCTCCAGCCTCTTACGAGACGGAGACCGCCGCCATGCAACCAGTCGTAACCGTGGGCCTCGACGGCTCGCCGGCGAGCCTGGCCGCCGCTCGCTGGGCCGCCGACGAGGCCGGAAGGCGAAAGCTCACTCTGCGGTTGCTGCACGCGTGGCCGACGCTTGCCCCGGAACCGGCTCGTCTCCCCGCGGAGGTCGACCAGAACTACTGGGCGAGGCTTCTCGTCGACACGGTGCGGGCGGAACTCCGGAACCGTCACCCGGGCCTGGCCATCGGCAAGGTCCTGGTCGCCGACGATGCCCAGCACGCGCTGCTTCGAGCGGCCTCCGAGTCGGAGATGGTCGTCCTGGGCTCCCGGGGACTCGAGCCCGTCGAGAGCTATTTCCTCGGGGACGTCAGTCTGCCCGTCGTGGCACGGGCCGAGCGGCCTGGGGTGCTGGTGCGCGCCGAACCCCGGGACGAGGGGAGACCAGCCACGTCCGCGCGCCCTGTCCTCGTGGCGCTGAAGCTGAACGGATCACCGGACGACCTACTCGACTTCGCCTTTCAGACCGCTGCGGCCAGGGGCGTTCCCGTCCTCGCCGTCCACGGCCGCAGCGTGCCGCTGTACGCACGGACGCCCTGGGGGGTGGACCACGGCTTCAGCGAGAAGACGACCCGGGACGCGCACGAGCAAGTGAGTAGAGCGCTGCACCCGTGGCACGAGAAGTACCGGCGGGTGGACGTGGTCGAGAGCATCCGTCTCGAAAGCCCCGCCAAGGCCGTCGTACAGGCTGCGGAGGGCGCCTCACTACTGGTCGTGGGCCGCCGCAGGCACCGTGCCGGTCTGGCGCCCCACCTCGGTCCGGTGGCGCAGGCCGCCGTCCATCATGGCCGCTGCCCGGTCGCCGTGGTTCCCCATGACTGAGCCCGGTCTCCGCGAGCCGCGTGCCGACGTGTCCGCTCTCCGGGCGAGTGCCCCGCACGAGGGGGAGCGGCTGTCGCGCGCGGCGGTGTGCGAGACCCACACCGCGACGCTGTTCTTCGTCGGTGACCGGGCCTACAAGCTCAAGAAACCAGTTGATCTGGGGTTCTTGGACTACACCACGGTCGCGGCGCGCCGGGCCGCGTGCGAGCGCGAACTGACGCTCAACCGTCGTTTCGCCCCCGACGTCTACGCGGGACTCGGCGAGTTCCGCAGTCCCGATGCGGAGTCACCTGAACCACTCGTGGTGATGCGCCGTATGCCGGAGGAGCGCCGCCTCTCCCACCTCGTAAGGGCAGGGGCTGCGGTGGACGACGTCCTTCGCGCCGTCGCGCGGCAACTGGCGGCATGGCACGCGCACGCACCCCGTGGCCGTGACGTGGACGAGCAGGGCACGCGGGACGCGCTGTCGGCACGATGGGAGGCGAGTTTCGCGCAGGTCCGGGAGCTGGCCGCGCACGGCGCCGTGCCCGACTGCCTGACAGAGATCGAGGGGCTGGTGCGCCGGTATCTGGCCGGTCGCAAGCGGCTGTTCGACACGCGCATCGAGCAGGGACGGGTGGTCGACGGCCACGGTGACCTGCTGGCCGAGGACGTCTTCTGCCTCGACGACGGCCCCCGCGTCCTGGACTGCCTGGAGTTCGACGACCGCCTCCGCTACGTCGACGGCCTGGACGACGCCGCGTTCCTCGCCATGGACCTGGAACACCTCGGCGCCCCGGAAGCCGCGGCATACTTCCTCGCCCGGTACGGCGAATACTCAGGGGACCCCGCGCCTCCGTCCCTGTGGCACCATTACGTCGCCTACCGCGCCTTCGTCCGCGCCAAGGTCTCGGTGATCCAGGCCGGACAGGGTGCGTCCGGCGCGGAAGTGGCGGCGCGGCGGCTTGCCTCCATGGCACTGCGCCACCTGCGCACCTCCGCAGTCGGCCTCACCCTCGTCGGCGGACTGCCGGGCAGCGGGAAGTCCACCCTCTCCGGAGCCTTGGCCGACCGGCTGGGAGTCGCCCTGCTCAGCAGCGACCGCATGCGCAAGGAACTGGCCGGCATTCCGGCGGAGCAGTCCGCCGCGGCCGGCTACGGCGAAGGGCTGTACACGCCCGAGTGGACGGCCAGGACCTACGCCGCCCTGCTCGACCGCGCGTCCGCACTGCTCTGCTCCGGTGAATCGGTGGTCCTCGACGCCACCTGGTCCGACGCCGCACAGCGCGAATCCGCTCTGCGCGTGGCCGACCGAACCAGCGCCGAACTGGTGGCCCTCCACTGCCAGGTGCCGGGCGAAGTGTCGGCGGCCCGCCTGAGCACGCGCGCCCCCGGCATCTCCGACGCCGGCCTCGACGTCGCCACCGCCATGGCCGCCAGGGAGCCGCCGTGGCCCGAAGCCGTCCCGGTCGACACCAGTGGCGCCCTGGAGTCCGCGGTCACCCAGGCGCTCGCGGCCGTACGGCCGTGGGGCAGCGGTCAGGCACCCGTCTTCCGCCGCCCTTACATGGAGCCGGACTGAGGTGTCGCGAGTGGCCGTGTCGCCCGAGCGCAGTGCGGGGGTGACCCTGGAGGTGGGGGGAGCGAGGGAGCGAATGCGGTGCGAGCGCTCGTCCACCACGGCCCGGCACACACCTCCTGGGACACCGTCCCCGACCCGGTGATCGAGGAGCCGACCGACGCGATCGTGCGGATCGATGCCACCACCGTCTGCGGCACTGACCTGCACATCCGGCGGGGCGACTTCCCCGAGGTGAAGCCGGGGACGGTCCTGGGCCGCAGGTACGGACAGTGCCATGGGGGCGGCGGATGGATGTTGGGGAGCCTGGTCAACGGCACCCAGGCCGAACTGGTGCGCGTCCCGTTCGCCGATCACTCCACCACCCGACGGCCCCCCGACCTCCCGCTCGCTGACGCGGTCTTGCTCGCCGAACTCCTCCCCACCGCCTACGAGGTCGGGGTCCGCAACGGACATGTCGGCCCGGGAGACACGGTCGTCGTGGTGGGCGCTGGCCCTGTCGGTCTCGCCACGGTGGTCGTCGCCCGGCTCTAATCGCCTCGCAGGATCATCGTCGTCGACCTGGCCGGCGCCCGGCTGGAGAACGCCAAGCGGGTGGGGCGGATGCTGCCGAGTCACCGGGAACCATGATCGCCGAACTGTCCGAGGGGCCGGGCGCCGACGTGGTCGTCGAGGCGTCCGGCGACCCGGAGGGTTTCGTGCTCTGTACGCGTGCCGTCCGCTCGGGAGGGCACATCGCCAACGTTGGCACCCACGGCAAGCCGGCGAGGCTGCATCTGGAGTCCCTCTGGCGCAAGAACGTGGATCGCCCCCACTACCCGAGAAATGCAACAGGACTGTTGCTGCCACCCGCGGAACCGATGCCTTCCTGACCTGGGTCATCATGGTGAGCTCGACGGAGTGCATCAGCTCTGAACTTGCGGCAGAACCGGCAGCTTGTAGGCGATCGCCCATCGCGGTGCGCGGGAACCGGATCCGGCCGCCTCCTGGTCAGCGGCGAAGTCGGCCTTGAAGACGATGCCGTCGATGTCGAAAGGCAGGTCCGCCCGCGCAGCGGCGATCTCCTTTACCCGGGCCAGCACCGCCTCAGTGCCGTGGGCGACCGTGTCCGGGACGGCGGTCTGGGCGCTGGTGTGCACGCCGAAGTCGGCGACCAGCTTCATCAGGTCGCTGTGTGCACATGAGGTCAGCCGTTCGGCGAGGGCCGGGTCGGTGTCCGGCATGAGAAGCAGGCCGTAGCCGAAGAAGGTCATCGGGACCGTGTAGGCGCGCTCCTTGGCTCGCAGTGTGCCGGCGGCCGCGTTGCGGGGATGGGCGAACGGCTGTCCGCCGTGAGACGTGCGCACCTCGATGGCGCGCTCGAACTGGATGGTGGTCATGAGGACTTCGCGCGCACCTCCACGGTGACCGGCTCGGCCAGGGTCGCGGGCAGTCCCTCTATGGTGCCGATCGCGTGCGAGACGTCCTCCCCAGCCGTCCCGTCCCCGCGAGTGATCAGTTGGGTGAGGCGGCCACTGCTGTAGCGGGCCGCGACCGCCAGCCCGTCCAGCTTCGGCCCCACAAGGAAGCGCGTGGCCTCAGGGCCGATCCGTCTGTCCAGGGATACCGTCCAGGCGGTGAATTCCTCCGGGGAGAACACGTTGTCCAGGCTGAGCATCGGCACTGTGTGCGGTACATCGCCCTCGGCCGCACCGCCGGCGATCGTGCCCGTGGGGGAGTCGGGCAGCACTTGATCGGGGTGTTCTGCCTCCCACGCGGAGATCCCCGTACCAGGCGGTCGTAGGCGTCATCATCTAGCGGTGATATGCCACCCGCGTAGTAGGCGGCGGCCGCACGCCCTGCGTCCTCGACTGCTTGCGCGTAGGCGGCGCCATCGTCGATCACTGCTGCAGAAGTCGTCATGCTCGGCATCTTGCCGTCCACCACTGACGGGCCGCCGACGAAGGATGGCTGGTGAGGTGAGGGGAGTGGTAGTCACGACCCGGCTATCGCCACCGTGGGCGGGCGGCGCGGCCTCGGCGTACAGGGGCGGCACCGGGTAGGAGCCGGCCCTCAGCGGCGAGCCAGAGAGGCGCTGAACAGGCCCTGCACTTTCGACGTCACCCAGGACCGGAAGGCCCCAGGCCCAGAGCATCGTCCGCCGCGGCTGACGTCCGACCCGAGTCCCGCGTGATCCACCATGTAGAGTGGCATCACCGACGCGGGGTGGAGCAGCTCGGTAGCTCGCTGGGCTCATAACCCAGAGGTCGCAGGTTCAAATCCTGTCCCCGCTACCAGAAGAAGGGGTCCGCTAGCGCGGGCCCCTTCTGCGTTGGCGGCCGGACGAGCAGCCGGCCAGTGGGCAGTGTTGTCGCGACCTGTTCTACCGCTCCGCGAGAGCCGAACGGCTGGTGCTGCGCTGGCCAGACTCGACCGTAACGAACGTGTCCGATCCGTGTCGGGCTCGACGGAGTGAGACGCCCAGCCCTTTCAGTGCCAGTTGGTAGCCGTCATCGCCGTCGTTGCAGCAGAGCTCGAGGCCTGGAAGCCACACCCGGAACGGCTCCCCCTGCGCTGCTACCAGGTATCCGCGCTGGCGGTACCAGCGCATCACTCCGTACTCCCCGCGGGCGATCTTCGCCATCACCACGCGGCACCCCTGGTTTCCCAACCACCCCTCGGTCTCTTCAAGGAGTGCACTGCCCACTCCTTGTCGGCGGACGTCGGCGTCGACGGCCAGCAAGTCAATCTCTGCCAGCACCCGGGCCAGAGCACGCAGCGCGGAACGTCCGTGCTCGGCGTGCTGGCGCATCAACCGAACTGGGGGAGTCACGAAAGCCAGCCCGCATGGTTCACCTGCCGACTCCCTCTCGGCCACCACGGCTCGCGCTTGTCCGAAGGGGCGTACGGAGAACTCGCCACCATAACGTTCCACGATTGTCCCAAGCGGCTGATCCTTCGGCTGCCGCAAGGAGGGGCGACCTCCTATGGCAATGTCTGACAGCCGGTTGAGATCCTTGCTCTCACCGCGGCGTGCGGTGCGAATGGCAAGCACCGAATGTCCTCTCGTCGTTTGCGAGCAGGTCCGCCCCTTACGTGATGCGGGCGTCCCATACAACGACAGACCAACTGTTTAGGCACACAACAGCCGTATTTCCTCCGCAGTTCCGCCCGGGGAAGAGCTGCCTGTGTGCGGCCGACGGCCCAGCGGCCTTCACCGCGCTCCAAGCCGTGGAGCAGGCCCTGCCGGAGTACCGCAGCAGCGCCCTCGGACGGCTTAGAGTTCCCCACAAAGGCGTTGGACGTGGCGGTGGGTGATGAGGCATGTAGCGAGGCCGAGGAAGGCTTCGTGGATGTCGTCCCGTCGCTCCCAGCGGATCCGTAGGCGGCGGAAGCCGGGGAGCCAGGAGATGGTCCGCTCCACGACCCAGCGGAAGGTGCCCAGGCCCGTGCCGTGCTGTCGGCCGCGTTCGGCGATGACGGGGCGGATGCCTCGCTGCCAGAGCAGTCTCCGGTACTTGTCGTGATCGTAGCCGCGGTCGGCGAAGAGCATGTCGGGGCGTCGTCTGGGCCGGCCGACAAGCCCTGCGACGGCCGGGACCTTGTCCAGCAGGGGCAGCAGTTGGGTGACGTCGTTGCGGTTGCCGCCGGTCAGCGACACCGCGAGCGGAATGCCCTGCCCGTCGGTGAGGACGTGGTGCTTGCTGCCCGGCCGTGCGCGGTCGACCGGGCTGGGACCGCTTTTGGGCGCGTCGAGCCGCCCGTACGTGGGAGGAATCGATCACCGCCCGCGACCGGTCCAGCTTCTTCGCCGACGGCAGCTTCTTCAGCAGGACCACGTGCAGCTGGTCCCACACACCTGCCTCGTTCCATGCGGCCAGACGCCGCCAGCAGGTCATGCCCGAGCCGAAGCCCAGCTCCTGGGGCAGGTACTCCCACTGGATCCCGGTGTGCAGCACGAACAGGATCCCGCACAGCGCTTGCCGGTCCGGCACCCGAAGCCGGCCCGCGACCAGCTTGGGGCCGGGTTCGGGCAGCAACGGCTCGATCGACGACCACAGTTCATCCGACACGACCCACGGCCGCGACTGACGCTTCCCCACGACCAGACCCACGAGCAGCCCCGCCGATAGTCACATGATCAACGACTTCTGTTAGGGCCAGTTAGCCGAACTCGTGCCGAAATGATGAGTAACGCCGGTTCACGCCGGTGTGCGCGGCGCACCCCGTGGGGGCACGAGCGCCCGATGGGAACCTCCGCACGCTCTACCGGGACCCCTGGGGGACGGAAATGATGAGCGCACCGTACGTGAACCAGATAATCCGCACCCCTGTCCGCAAGGCGGACATGCGGCGGAAGGAGCCCGTTGGTGTTGCTTCTCATCTCCCCGGACAGCGTGGAGGAGGCCCTCGACTGTGCGAAGGCAGCGGAGCACCTCGACATCGTCGACGTCAAGAAGCCCGACGAGGGCTCGCTCGGCGCCAACTTCCCCTGGGTCATCAGAGAGATCCGCGACGCGGTCCCGGCGGACAAACCGGTGTCCGCCACCGTGGGAGACGTCCCGTACAAGCCCGGCACCGTGGCCCAGGCCGCGCTCGGCGCGGTCGTCTCCGGCGCCACGTACATCAAGGTCGGCCTCTACGGATGCACGACGCCCGATCAGGGCATCGAGGTCATGCGCGCGGTCGTCCGGGCAGTGAAGGACCACCGCCCCGAAGCGCTCGTCGTCGCCTCCGGCTACGCCGACGCCCACCGCATCGGCTGTATCAACCCGCTCGCCGTGCCCGACATCGCCGCCCGCTCCGGCGCCGACGCGGCCATGCTGGACACCGCCATTAAGGACGGGACGCGGTTGTTCGACCACGTTCCGCAGGACGTCTGCGCCGAGTTCGTCCGGTTGGCCCACACGTCCGGTCTGCTCGCCGCCCTCGCGGGCAGTGTCAAACAGACCGACCTCGGCCCGCTGACCCGCATCGGTACGGACATCGTGGGCGTGCGCGGAGCGGTCTGCGAGGGCGGCGACCGCAATGCCGGAAGGATTCAGCCGCATCTGGTGGCCGCCTTCCGGACGGAGATGGACCGGAACGCCCGAGAGTACGCGGCGGGCGTCCCCGCCGTGAACTGACCACCGGCATGCCGACCTCTGAGCCCGACCGCGGCCCCGGACGCCGGGCCGCGCGTTTCTCCGTCGTCGACCCGGCCACCGGGGAGACCTTCGATGAGGCCCCTGACCAGCAGCCGGACGAGTTGGACGCCGTGGTCGACCGGGCCCACCGGGCCTGGCACGGCTGGCGTACCGAGCCCGCCGCCCGCACCGCCGCGCTGCGTGCGGCGGCCGACGCCGTGGACACGGCCGGCGACGACCTCGCCCGGTTGCTCACCCGAGAACAGGGCAAGCCCCTGGCCGAGTCGTACGCGGAGATCGCCCGTACGGCGGCCCGCCTGCGCTACTTCGCCGACCTGGCCCCCAGAACGCGGCGGATCACCGACGGCCGGCCCGTGCACAGCGAGATCCGCTGGCGACCTCTCGGACCCGTCGCCGCGATCGTGCCGTGGAACTTTCCCCTCCAGCTCGCGGCGGCGAAGTTCGCGCCCGCGCTCGCAGCGGGCAACACCATCGTCCTCAAACCATCCCCATTCACCCCCCTCGCCACCCGACTGCTCGGCTCCGTCCTCGCCACCGCCCTGCCCGAGGACGTACTGACCGTCGTCACCGGCCGCGAACCCCTCGGCGCCCGCCTGGCCTCCCACCCGGGCATCCGCCACGTCACCTTTACCGGCTCAGTGCCCACCGGGCGGGCCGTCGCCGAAGCGGCGGCGGCCTCGCTCGCCCGGGTCACCCTGGAACTGGGCGGCAACGACGCCGCCGTCCTGCTCGAGGACGTCGAGGTGGACCGGATCGCGGACCGGCTGTTCTGGGCCGCGTTCCGTAACTGCGGGCAGGTCTGCATGGCGGTCAAACGCGTCTACGCCCCGGCCCGGCTCCACGCCGAGGTCGTCGAAGCCCTCGCCCAGCGCGCGAAGACCGTCCCTGTCGGAGCCGGCCTCGCCCCTGACACCCGGCTGAGCCCGGTCAACAACGCCCCCCAGCTGGCCCGGGTCGAACAGGTCGTGAAGCAGGCCCTGACGGACGGAGCCCGGGCCGCGGCCGGCGGGCACCGGCTGGACGGGCTGGGCTACTTCTTCGCCCCCACGATCCTTACCGATGTCCCACCCGGCAGCCCGGTGGTGACCGAGGAACAGTTCGGACCGGTCCTGCCGGTGCTGCCGTACCGGAGCCTCGACGAAGCCGTCGACGCGGCCAACGGCACCGGCTTCGGACTGGGCGGCTCCGTATGGGGCACCGATCTCGACCGGGCCGAGGCGGTGGCCGACCGGCTCGAATGCGGCACGGCCTGGATCAACCACCATGGCGAACTGTCCCTTGCCCAGCCCTTCGCAGGCGTCAAGAACAGCGGTGTCGGCGTAGCGGGCGGGCCGTGGGGGCTCTACGGCAACCTCCGGCCGTTCGTCGTCCACCGCCCGCAGGAGGCATGACGATGAGGTTCCAGGCGGCCGTACTGCGCTCCTACGAGGACCCGTTCACGGTCGAGGAGGTGACCCTGCGCACGGAACCCGCCGCTGGCGAGATCCTGGTCGAGATCGCGGGCTGCGGGATGTGCCGGACGGATCTCGCGGTCCGGCGATCGGCCGGCCGCAGCCCGCTGCCGGCGGTGCTCGGCCACGAGGGGGCCGGGGTCGTGGTGCGGACGGGCTGCGGCCCGGACACCGCGATCGGCGTCGGTGACCACGTCGTGCTGAGCTTCGACTCCTGCGGACACTGCCGCAACTGCCGCGGCGCGGCGCCCGCCTATTGCGACTCCTTCGCCTCCCTCAACCTCTTCGGAGGACGCAAGGAGGACGCACCGCGGCTCACCGACGCGACCGGGGAAGCGCTGGCCCCCCGGTGGTTCGGCCAGTCCTCGTTCGCCCAGTACGCGCTCGTCCCGGTCCGCAACGCCGTCCGGGTCGATGCCGCACTGCCCGTCGAACTGCTCGGGCCGCTCGGCTGCGGCTTCCTCACCGGCGCCGGAGCCGTGCTGAACGCCTTCGGCGCCGGCCCCGGCGCCACCCTCGCGGTCTTCGGCGCCGGAGCGGTGGGCCTGGCCGCGGTGATGGCGGCCACCGCCGCCGGCGCGCTCACCGTCGCCGTCGACCGGCATCCCGGGCGGCTGGCCCTGGCCGAACGGTTCGGCGCAATCCCGCTGCCCGCTGAAACGGCCGGACTGCCCGAGCAGATACGGCGGCTGACCGACGGCGGCGCGCAGTACGCGCTGGACACCACAGCCTGGCCCCCGCTCATCAACGACGCGCTCCGGGCCCTGCGCCCCACCGGCAGCCTCGGCCTGGTGGCACGGCTGCACACCGCGCTGCCGCTCGTACCGGGCACGCTGGAGGGAGGCCGCAGCATCCGCCACATCTGCGAAGGGGACGCCGTACCCGGACTGCTGATACCCCGGTTGACCGGGCTGTGGCAGGCCGGACGCTTCCCCTTCGACCAGCTGATCCGCACCTACCCGCTGGCCGACATCAACGAGGCCGAACGCGACTGCAACGCGGGCCGCGTGGTCAAACCCGTCCTGCTCCCCGAGGGGAGAAGCCGATGAGCGAGGCACGCAGCACCGCAGACTCACCGCATCCGACAAGCAGGCACCCGGCAGTCCCCACTCCCGCAGGCGGAGGAAACATGGTCGGCACGGCGCCGCAGCACACAAACGTGGAAGGCGTGGACGGAGGCGTGGGCCTGACCGCCCTCCTGGTCGCCGCGGCACGGGCGATCGAGACCCACCGCCACGACAGCCTGGCCCAGGACGTATACGCGGAACACTTCGTGCGTGCCGCCCCCGGGTGCGCAAACTGGCCGGTGCGCATCCAGCAGGTCCAGGACGGGGACGGCAACCCCCTGTGGGGGCGGTTCGCCCGCTACTTCGGCCTGCGGACCAGGGTCCTCGACGACTTCCTCCTCGGGTCGGTCCGCAGGAGCGCCCGCCAAGTGGTCCTGCTGGGCGCCGGGTTGGATACCCGCGCCTTCCGGCTGGACTGGCCGTCCGGCTGCGTGGTCTTCGAGATCGACAGAGCGGGGGTGCTGGCGTTCAAGCACCAAGTGCTCACGGACCTGTCGGCCACCCCGAAAGCCAAGCGCGTCCCCGTACCGGCCGACCTGCGCGCTGACTGGGTCACCGCGCTGACCACCGCCGGCTTCGACCCGGTCGCACCGAGCGTCTGGCTGGCCGAGGGACTGCTCTTCTACCTGCCGGGGCCCGCCGAGACCTACCTCATCGACACGGTGGACCGGCTGACCACCGAAGGCAGCGCACTGGCCTTCGAGGCCAAGCTGGAAAAGGACCTGCTCGAGTACCGCGACAGCGCGATCTACACGGCGACGCGAGAACACATCGGCATCGACCTGCTCCACCTCTTCGACAAGGGACCACGACCCGACTCCGCAGGCGACCTGACGGCCAAGGGCTGGTCCACCTCGGTACACACCCCCTTCGACTTCACCCACCAGCACGGACGCGGCCCCCTCCCCGAGCCGAACGACGCGCTGGAGGGGAACCGGTGGGTCTTCGCGCACAAGCCCCGGCTATGAGGTCTCGGTGGCCGCAGGCCGTGACGTCGCACGAGGCGATCGGACCATCGGGATGGCTGCACCCCAGGCGGAAGTGGTCCACCAGGGCGTGGCCTATGACCTGGTGGTGGACACCACACACGCAGAGGCGATGGAGTGCGCACGGACCATCGCCGGGCATGTCAAGTGATCGACAGCCAGGCTGTCTGCCGCTGTGAGGCCGGGGCGAGTCGGGCGGCGGTGGTGAGGGGGCGTCCGCCCCAGCGGATGCCCTTCTCGCTGCGGATGCGGGCGCGGTCCTTGCGCTGGGCGGCGAGCATGTCGGGGTGACGGGTGTTGGCGTTGCGCCAGCGCAGATAGCGGTGCAGGGCCCGGGTCTGCTCGGGGTGGCTGCGGTGGTGGGAGTTGGCCAGAGTGAACTGCCGCAGCGGTCCGAAGTGCGCCTCGATCGGGTTGGCCAGCCGACCGATCAAGCGCGCGTGCGTCTGCTGCGCCCCCACCGGCCTCAGCCACGTTGCCGAGGTTCCTTTGAGCAGACAGCTGGGGAAGCTGAGATCATTTGCGGTCGGTTCAGGCGCTGATGGTTGATCTGCGCTGTCGCCGGAGCCGCTGGCTTTCACTGTGATGCCCGCTGTTCCCCGTTCGATCTGGTGCGCTTGTTGTGCGGCCACGGAGCGCCGGCTCCGCGCGGCGTCCTGCCCGGGTGGGTACCGGAAGGTTCCGAGGCGGCTGCCGACCACTGCTTCAGGAGTTCGATCGCAGGGCCCCGTGGGCCCCGCTCCTCGCGATGAAACACCACTCGTGCTCGCTCAAGTACACCTCGGCCCGTTGTCATTGATGTCACATGGTGATGTCAGGTTGGATGGCGTGATGGAGGGTGACGAGGCAGAACTGTTCACCGATGGCGACTCCTTCAAGTATTCCGCAGCGACCTGGCCGAGGTGATGGAGGCGTGCGCGCCGGCGGGCTGGCTGACGCCCGAGAGGCCGCTGTGGCCACCGGCTGCCACCCCATATCGACGCTAGATAGGGACTTGACTCGTTCACTCGTTGGCAGGCTTACCGCAGATTCCGCTCAGGTGCGTGGAATTTTATACCCAGACCTTGAAAATCGAGCGAGCCACCCATTGGGAGCTACGATGGCTGCATCCATTCCCGTATCTCCAGGGCTCATTTCAATAAGATTTTGACGCTCAAGCTCCTCTGCGTGTTGCCTCATGTCTCGAACATCCGTAAAATTGAAGGACTCGAAGTCTTCAAAATTACAAGATCCCCCATTATCGACCATCTCATCCAGCAGCCTCCAGCCGACTGTTGAAATGTTGGAGTTGTGGGCATATTCATCCGAACGGAGCGTCAACCAGGATTCCAATAGTGCAATACATTCCAAATCATCCGCATCCAAGATGCCCTCGTCGTGCAGCCGGAAACTAAAATCCTCACACTTCTGGAGAGTGTTTCTGAGGTTGCATTTTAGTATCTCGTAGAGATGCCGAAAACCGATGGGCCCGACCGGGGCTGTCCCGCCAGTCGAGTACTCGCCGATCCTAGCCTCGAGGGCTCTTATGGCGTCATCCATGGACAATGGATCCACTTCGATCGGATGACACAAGCGGCCTTGGAGCCGAGGTGAGGATGCTGCTGTGCGCACCACCCCTCGTGCGCCGCAGATAACCCACCTCAAGCCTGATTCGGCGAGGATCGTGTCGCGCATTTCCTCGAGCGCCTGTCGCGCTGACGCAGAGCTAACCAGAAGTTCCAAATTATCCAATACGCAGACGAAGTATCCGCATCCCTGAGGATCGAAGCATTTGCGCATCCAGTTTCGAACCGTTTTGGCGAGCCCTGATTCCGCAAACCCGACTGAAGTATTCAGGGATTCACTTCTCGCACCTGTCACGCCAAAGCCGGCGATTGAAGCGCCAGCGGATACCGACTTTACTGTAGGTGAGTTCATCCACTTGTTTACGTCTCTCACCTTAGGCGCATCATAGCCCCAGCTACGCAATTCATCCCTGTACCGGATGAACGCTTCGGCCACCGCCCGATAGACCTTAAATTCAAGAGCCGTTATGCCATCTTTCGTGGTGAGCTGGAATTCCTCCCCAAGAGGCAGTAGTAGTGGACTCCTGGCCTTATCGCTATTCCGCTTCATGCGATAGTTGGCTATGGTTATGAGGCTAGTTTTTCCAGCCCCGGCCTCGCCCTCTATGGTGACGTGACTTGAGGAGGAGGCCAGTCGATTAATCAATCGTCGTATGTGATGCTCACGCCCCACGAGTAGCCTTTCCCCTGTCGCCGTCGGAGGGAGGGAGTCAGTGTCATAGGGGCTTTGAGTAAAACCGAAATCCGACCAGATTGTCATGATGCCCCAACTGGTACTTCGTTGAAATGGTTACAATCTCGGATTGGATGCTCTTTATTCCAAGGGTAGAAGCTACCGGCGAAGTCCTCAACTTGCGCCTCACGTCCGGTTATCATCACCGCACAGGGCACGTAGCCAGTCGGCTCCCGCGGCAGAATCGGCCAGATGCCCGCCGCAGCCGTGGCTAGTGAACTCAGGCTGCGGAACTGAAACAACTTTGAGGTCTGCCTCCGCCTGCGAACCGCATTCCGTTGGCAGTTCTACGGCGACCTCTGCTAGTCAGGCATCGCATACGACCCGGTCGGCGTGGCGGCCGTGGGCTGGTCTGCGCTGCGGCCGGGTGGAGATGGACCCAGCACACCGCGCGGCCACGCCACTGGAGCGGCCAGGACCATGGCCGCCTCACCGGCCGGCCACAACGGCACGCGATCGCCGTCGAGCATGAACTCCTCCGCTCTAGCAGGTCGCCCAGGAACTGGCCGCCCTTGAACAGCGGCCAGGCAGGAAGGATGTCGGTGAGGCGGGCCGCCGTTCGGAGTCGCCCCCCCGGCACAGCCGCGCCGTGCCGGGCCGGCGTGCACAGCCCGGACCGGGTCAGTCCGTTGACCGCGCGCAGCGGGCTCAACACCGCGATCGCCGGGGAGCAGGCCGCCCGCAGCGGTCTGGTGGTGGCGTAGTGGGCGATCTGGCGGAGCACGGCTTTTTCTTCGTTGTCCGCCGACGATGGCGAGATCGCTTTCGAAGCGGGTGATTTGCGTCGGCTGCGAGACGATTCAGCGAGTTCGATGGCGTACTCGATGGAGCCTGCCGCGCGCCGGCCTGCGGGCGGCGTCCGTCATAGGAGGCGGGCCGGGCGACGGCTGGCGGGCGTGCTGGCGTCCTTGCCCGGCTCGCCGTCGTGTTGCCGCATTGGCCTCGGCGAGCCGGGCTGGGGCCCGTTGTCCCGCGCCTGTCCGGTTGTGCTGGTCCGGCCGCTGCCCGGCTGCTTGCTGCTGTGTCCGCGCTCCTCGTGCTGCACGCAGTACCCGTGGCACCAGCAGCATGCGTAACGACAGCAGCAGCCGGGCGAGCAGCAGCACCTTCCGCGCCGCAGCAGCACCTCGCCGGCCCTGGCCGAGCCCAGGAGCTGCTGCTGCGTTCGGCAGGGGACTGATTGCCGTGCTGCGCCCCGGTGTGCTGCCGCCCCGCGGGGCGGCGTCGGGAACGGGTGCGGAGGTGGCCGGCCACCCGGCGCCGATGTCCCAGGCAGGGGCGGGTGGCTGTGATGTGGAGTCCGGGCCTTGGCTGGGTCTCGGAAGGGTGCCCGGTGGGCCGGATGGGGGAGGGGCCCGTACCTGGTGTGGTGCTTGCCGTCGGGTTCCTGGAGGGGCCGGGGGAGGCACCTGCGCCGGCTGGTTGTGCGAGCCGAAGTCCGCAGTCGTGGCCGGGCTGCCGTCGGTCGGCACCGACGGAGCGGTGGCGCCCGGGGCCTCCTTGACCTGCGACAGCGAAGACGGACCGCTTGTCACCGAAGTTGGGAAAGCGCTGCTTTGTGCCAACGAAGTTGGCCCTGTTCTCGTATAGCTACGGTAGGCGGGACATGCATCGGAGAGTGACCGTGGCCCCGGCCTGTCGTGGGAAGGCAGTCCCCAATCCGAGTGTCATCAGAACTTCGATTTGGCACGCCACCTGGCCGGTGCAGGGGCGCCCCGTTTGGGCGACGCTCCTTGTGGGCCTCGCCGGCGCCCTGCTCGCGAGCGCAGGAGCGTTCGCCGGCGCCTGGCGCTCCTCAAGAGCCCTCCGCCAGAACACCGAAAGAACCCTGGAACACGAACGAACCCGCCTGCTCAACGAACGCTTCAGCACCGCAGCCGAACTCCTCGGCCACAACGAAGCAGCCTGTCGCCTCGCAGGCGTCCACGCCATGGCCGGCCTCGCCGACGACTGGACCGAACGCCGACAAACCTGCATCGACGTTCTCTGCGCGTACCTACGCATGCCCTATCCACGAGGCCTGGCAGAGAACACACCAGACGACGAGGACCCAAACGGACAAGCCAACCGCGAAGTCCGCCTCACTGTCATTCGGACAATCCGTGACCACCTCCTACCCGCCAACCCAGCCGAGACGTCCTGGAGCGGATACGACCTCGACTTCACCGGCGCCGTATTCGATGGCGGCGACTTCTCCAACGCCAGGTTCTCCGGCGGCAAGGTGCGTTTCACCGGAGCCACGTTCTCCGGCGGCCTGGTGAGCTTCTACGGAGCCACCTTCTCCGGCGGCTCGGTGGGCTTCTACGGAGCTACGTTCTCCGGCAGCGAGGTGCTCTTCCGCGGAGCTACGTTCTCCGGCGGCTCGGTGAACTTCCGCGGAGCCACGTTCTCCAGCGACGTGGTGAACTTCGACCGCGCCGCGTTCTCGGGCGGCGAGGTGAGCTTCTACGGCGCCACGTTCTCCAGCGGCACGGTGAACTTCGACCGCGCCAAGTTCTCCAGCGGCACGGTCAACTTCGACCGCGCCAGGTTCTCCGGTGCCACGGTGACATCCCATGCAGCACAGTTCGATGGCGGTGTCGTCGACATGCGAGACGTGGCAACCTGGTCGAGGCCTCCGTCCCTCGACGACGGCCTCCTAACAGCCCCACCCGCAGGACTACTCCTGCCAGGCGCGCCGCCCATGCCGAAACCTTGAAACCGCAACGGCGGCCCGACCCATCAGGGGTGATGACACAGGGCCTGTTTCACCGCCTCGGGCGGGAACAGGCTGGCCTGTGACAGCGAAGACGGACCGCTCGACATCCACGAAGCCTTCCTCACCCCGGGATGTGCACTCATCTGCTGGCGACGGCTGCGCTCATGCTGTTGATCTGTCTAGCACGTTGGACGAGGGGACGGCGGGTCGGGAGCGCATGCTGCTTCCTGGGCGGCCATAACCTCATCGCCGTGCTCGAAGGCCCATGCGCCGACGGCGTCGATGGGCGCCAGCAAGGTCCGGCCCAAAGCGGTGAGCTGGTACTCGACCCGTGAGGGGTGGTCGTTGTCTGCCTGCCGGTCGACCAGTCCGTTGAACTGCAGCCGGCGCAGAGTCTCGGTGAGGACCTTGGAGCTGATGCCCCCGATCCG
>NZ_JBHXVE010000017.1:191166-200681 GCF_042672505.1 Streptomyces sp. NPDC127190 | reverse complement strand
GCGGCGATGCCCGCGGCCACCGGCGGCGGCCCGGGCCCGCCCGCCCGCCCCCCGCCCCCGGGGCCCGCCAGGACACCCCCCCCCCCGGGCGGCGCCGCCCTCCCCCCCGCCGCGGGGGCCCCGCTTTCGGCTGACGCGACGTCACACGGAACGGAACGCCAGCACCACGTTGTGACCGCCGAACCCGAAGGAGTCGTTCAGCGCGGCGATGCGCCCCTCGACGGGAAGCTTGCGCGCCTCACCGCGGACGACGTCCGCGTTGGCCTCGGCCTCGGGGTCGAGGTTGTCGACGTTGATCGTCGGCGGCGCCAGCCGGTGGTACAGCGCCAGCACGGTCGCGACGGACTCGATACCGCCCGCGCCGCCCAGCAGGTGACCGGTCATCGACTTGGTCGCGGACACGGCCATGTGGTCGGCGTCGTCGCCGAACACCTTCCGCAGCGCCTTCAGCTCGGCGACGTCACCGGCCGGCGTCGAGGTGGCGTGCGCGTTGACGTGCACGATCTCGGCCGGGTCCAGGTCGGTGTTGTCCAGCAGGTGCTGGAGCGCGGCGGAGATGCCGCGGCCCTCGGGCTCCGGCTGCACGATGTCGTGGCTGTCGGCGGAGATGCCCTGGCCGACCGCCTCCGCGTAGACCCGCGCCCCGCGCTTGGCCGCGTGCTCGGCGGACTCCAGGACCAGCACACCGGCGCCCTCGCCGAGGACGAAGCCGTCGCGGGCGGTGTCGTAGGGACGCGAGGCGCCCTGCGGGTCGTCGTTGTTCTTGGACATCGCCATCATGTTGCCGAACGCGGCGATCGGCAGCGGGTGGATGGCCGCCTCCGTACCACCGGCGACGACGACGTCGGCCCGGCCGGTGCGGATCATCTCGATGGCGTAGCCGATGGCCTCGGCACCCGACGCGCACGCGGAGACCGGCGTGTGCACGCCCGCGCGGGCGCCCACGAGCAGGCCCACGTTGGCCGAGGGGCCGTTCGGCATGAGCATGGGGACGGTGTGCGGGGAGACGCGGCGGACGCCCTTCTCCTTCAGCACGTCGTACTGGTCGAGGAGCGTGGTCACACCGCCGATGCCGGAGGCGATGACGGTGCCCAGCCGGTCCGGGTCGACGCTTCCGTCCTCACCGGCCTTGCCGGTGAAGCCTGCGTCCTTCCAGGCCTCCTGAGCCGCGATCAGCGCGAACTGCGCCGAGCGGTCCAGCTTGCGGGCCTGCGGGCGGGGGATGACCTCGGTCGGCTCCACGGCGACCCGGGCCGCGATCTTGACGGCCTGGTCGGCCGCCCAGTCTTCTTCCAGAGGCTTGACGCCGGACTTGCCGGCGATCAGGCCCTCCCATGTCGAGGCTGCGTCGCCACCCAGCGGTGTGGTTGCGCCGATACCGGTGACGACCACGGTGCGATTGGTCGGGCTCACGGGAATTCTTTCTCCAACGGATACGGGATTCGACGGCGCCACCGCCGGGTGGCGGGGCCAGCAGCCTGACTGCCTAAGAGGTGACTCAGGCCTGGTGCTTGAGGATGTAGTCGGCAGCGTCGCCGACGGTCTTGAGGTTCTTGACGTCCTCGTCCGGGATCTTGACGTCGAAGCGCTCTTCGGCGGCGACGACGACCTCGACCATGGACAGCGAGTCGACGTCCAGGTCGTCGGTGAAGGACTTGTCCAGCTGGACGTCCTCAACCGGGATGCCAGCGATCTCGTTCACAATCTCCGCGAGACCCTTGACGATCTCATCCTGAGTGGCGGCCATGTCGGGCGCTCCTTCTTCGATAATCCAGACGGTTGGTGGCAGTTGTCCCCGAGTCGGACCACAAGATCCGGCACGGAGTGCCTAAGGGAGGGTAACGACCGTGGCGGCGTACACGAGACCCGCCCCGAATCCGATGACGAGCGCGGTGTCGCCGCTCTTCGCCTCCCCGGTCGCCAGCATCCGCTCCATAGCGAGCGGAATGGAGGCGGCCGAGGTGTTGCCGGTGGTGCGGATGTCACGGGCGACCGTGACATGCTCCGGCAGCTTGAGAGTCTTCACCATCGAGTCGATGATCCGCACATTCGCCTGGTGCGGGATGAAGACGTCCAGGTCGTCCGCGCTGATCCCGGCCGCGTCCAGCGCCTGCTGGGCGACCTTCGCCATCTCGAACACGGCCCAGCGGAACACCGCCTGGCCCTCCTGCGTGATCGCGGGGAACTTGATGTTGCCCGCGCTGTCCAGGGGCAGCTCCGACACGTCACCGATGTGGAACCGGTCCCAGGGGACGGTCTGCTTGATGGTGCCGGCCTTGTCGCCCTCGGAGCCCCACACGGTCGGACCGATCGCGGGCTCCTGGGAGGGGCCGACGACGACCGCGCCGGCACCGTCGCCGAACAGGAAGGCCGTCGCGCGGTCCTCCAGGTCGGTCAGGTCGCTCAGCCGCTCCACGCCGATCACCAGGACGTACTCGGCGGAACCTTCCACCACCATGCCCTTGGCGAGCGTCAGGCCGTAGCCGAAGCCCGCGCAGCCGGCCGAGATGTCGAAGGCGGCGGCCTTGTCCGTGCCGAGCCTGTCGGCGATCTCGGTGGCGATGGCCGGGGTCTGGCTGAAGTGCGAGACGGTCGAGACCACCACGGCGCCGATCTGGTGCGCGGCGATACCGGAGTCCGCGATCGCCTTGCCGGAGGCCTCGATCGCCATCGCGGCGACGGTCTCCTCGGGGCTCGCCCAGTGCCGGGTCTCGATGCCGGAGCGCGAGCGGATCCACTCGTCGGACGAGTCGATCGTCTCGAGGATCACCTCGTTGGGCACCACCCGGGTCGGCCGGTAGCCGCCGACACCGAGGATGCGCGCGTACGGGGCGCCCTTGCTGGGCTTGATCTTCGCCATGTACGGCTCCTTAGGCGCCGGTGCCTGCGTGCTCGGAGATGAGCTCGCGGGCCGCGTCGAGGTCGTCGGGGGTCTTCAGGGCCAGCGTCTTCACGCCGGGCAGCGCACGCTTGGCCAGTCCGGTCAGCGTGCCGCCCGGGCACACCTCGATGAGCGCGGTGACGCCCAGCTCCTTGAAGGTCTCCATGCACAGGTCCCAGCGCACCGGGTTGGCGACCTGGCCGACCAGCCGCTCCAGCACCTCGGCGCCGGCCGCGACGGTCCGCCCGTCCTTGTTGGAGACGTAGGGCACCTTCGGGTCCGCCGGGGACAGCTGCGCGGCGGCCTTGGCCAGCGTCTCCACGGCGGGCGCCATGTGGCGCGTGTGGAAGGCGCCGGCGACCTTCAGCGCGACGACCTTGCGGACGCCCTCGGGCTTGTCCTCGTTCAGCGCGGCCAGCTGCTCCAGCGTGCCCGCGGCGACGATCTGGCCCGCGCCGTTGATGTTCGCCGGGGTCAGGCCCAGCTTCTCCAGGTGCGCGACGGACGTCTCCGGGTCGCCGCCGAGCAGCGCCGACATACCGGTCTCGGTGATCGCGGCGGCGTCGGCCATGGCCAGACCCCGCTTGCGGACCAGGGCCAGCGCGGCCGCGTCGTCCAGAACGCCCGCGAAGGCGGCGGCGGTGATCTCACCGACGCTGTGACCGGCGACCGCGCCCGGCGCGATCTCGGAGATGTCACCGAGTGCCGCGGCGGACAGCAGCCCGGCGGCGACCAGCAGCGGCTGGGCCACCGCGGTGTCCCGGATGGCGTCGGCGTCGGCCTGGGTGCCGTAGTGCACAAGGTCCAGGCCGATGGCGTCCGACCAGGCGGCGACGCGGTCAGCGGCACCGGGCAGTTCGAGCCAGGGAGTCAGGAAGCCGGGCGTCTGGGCGCCCTGGCCGGGAGCGACGAGTACGAGCACTCTCACACTCTCTCTTGGGGACGGGCACGGCCGCCCGTGGGGACAGGGACGAAGAACACGAAGGGCTTTTGTGGGCCCCCGACAAAGCCCTATGACTGAGGTTCGCCATCGGCCAGACGCCCGAGGATGAGCGCGATCCGCAGCGTGAACGCGGATCGTACATCGGAAGGCGACCAACCGGTGACGTCAGTCACACGTCGAAGCCGGTAGCGCACGGTGTTCGGGTGAACGAAGAGCATCCGGGCAGCGCCCTCCAGGCTGCTCGCCTGCTCCAGATAGACGCTCAGGGTCTCCAGGAGTGCGGAACCGGCCTCCTCCAGAGGTCTGTAGATCTCCTCCACCAACTGCTCGCGGGCGCTGGGATCACCAGCGATCGCGCGCTCCGGCAGCAGGTCGTCGGCCAGCACCGGCCGCGGCGCGTCCTGCCAGGCGGAACAGGCCTTCAGCCCCGCGGCGGCGGCCTGCGCGGACCGGGTCGCGGCCAGCAGGTCCGGCACCACGGGCCCGGCCACCACCGGCCCGGCCGCGTACGGCCCGATCAGCGACTTGGCGACGGCGAGCGGATGGGGGCTGCCGCCCGCGATCACCACCAGCCGGTCCCCGAGGACCCCCGTGAGCACCTGGAGCTTGGCGTGCCGCGCCGCCCGCCGGATGGCCTCGACGGTCAGCTCGCTGTCCCCGTCGGGCGCCGTACCGAGCACCACGCACACATGCTCCGGGGAGTTCCAGCCGAGCGCGGCGGCCCGGCTGACGGCCCCCTCATCGGCCTCCCCGCTCAGTACGGCGTTGACGACCAGGGACTCCAGCCGCGCGTCCCAGGCACCGCGTGCCTCGGCGGCCTGGGCGTACACCTGGGCGGTGGCGAAGGCGATCTCCCGGGCGTACACGAGCAGCGCCTCACGCAGCACGTTCTCGTCCCCGGGGGCCGCCACCTCGTCGATGGCCGACTCCATGACCTCGATGGTGGTGCGCACCATCTCCACGGTCTGCCGCAGCGTGATGGCCCGGGTCAGCTCGCGCGGGGCGGTCCCGAACACATCGGTCGAGATGGCCTGCGGGGCGTCCGGGTGCCGGAACCACTCGGTGAAGGCCGCGATGCCCGCCTGGGCCACCAGCCCGATCCAGGAACGGTTCTCCGGGGGCATGGCCCGGTACCACGGCAGGGTCTCGTCCATCCGCGCGATGGCCTGCGCGGCGAGACTCCCGGAGGACTTCTCCAGTCGCTTCAGGGTCGCGGAGTGCTGGTGGACGGCGTGTGCGGCAGGGTCGCTGCGGTGGGATTCGGGTTCGGGCACGGGGACAAGACTGCCTTATCCGGACGTGGACGTGCGTCGCCGGGTCGGGGTGGGCCTCGGGGAGGCCCGTGCCGGGGGCTACCGTGAGGGGCGTGATGGACGTACGGCGCGCCGCCGAGCGCTACCGCGGCGGAGACGCGGAGGCCGGGATCGACTCCCGGCACGCCTTCTCCTTCGGCCCGCACTACGACCCCGACAACCTGCGCTTCGGCCCGCTCGTCGCCTGCAACGAGGAGCGGCTCGCCCCCGGCGCCGGCTTCGACGAGCATCCGCACAGCCACACCGAGATCGTCACCTGGGTGGTCGAGGGCGAGCTGACCCACCGCGACTCCACGGGCCACGAGACGACGGTCCGCCCCGGCGACGTCCAGCACCTCAGCGCGGCGGCGGGCGTCCGCCATGTGGAACGCAACGACACCGACCGCCCGCTGACCTTCGTCCAGATGTGGCTGAGCCCCCGGGAGCCGGGCGGCGAGCCCTCCTACCGGGTCGTCCCCGGCATCGCCGACGCCACGCCCTACGCGGTCCCGGCCGCGGGCGCGACGCTGCACGTGCGGCGGCTGGAGCCGGGCGGGCGGACGGCGGTACCGGACGCCGCGCAGGTGTACGTCCATGTCGTACGCGGCGAGGTGACGCTGGCGGGGGAGACCCTGCACGCCGGCGACTCGGCCCGGATCACGCGGGCGGAGAACCTGGAGGCACTCGCCGCGTCCCGGGCCGAGCTGCTGGTGTGGGAGCTGGCCGACTGACGGTCAGGCGCCGCGCAGTTCCGTCAGCACCGCGTCCGTGAACGCCGGCCAGGCCTCGACCGCCCAGGGGCCGAAGGGCCGGTCGGCCAGCGCGGTGCACGCCACCCCGGCCGCGGGGTCGATCCACAGGAACGTGCCCGCCTGGCCGAAGTGCCCGAAGGTGCGCGGCGAGGAGGAAGCGCCCGTCCAGTGCGGGGACTTGGCGTCGCGGATCTCGAAGCCGAGACCCCAGTCGTTGGGGTTCTGGTGGCCGTAGCCCGGCAGCACCCCCTTCGTCCCCGGGTACTGCACACTCATCGCCTCGGCGACCGTGCGCGGGTCCAGCAGCCGCGGCGCCTGAACCTCCCCGGCGAAGCGCAGCAGGTCCCCGACCGTGGACACGCCGTCCTTCGCCGGAGAGCCCTCCAGCGTCGTCGACGTCATGCCCAGCGGCTCCAGCACGGCCTGGCGCAGATACTCGGCGAAGGGGATCTCCGTCGCCTTGGCGACATGGTCCCCGAGCTGTTCGAAGCCGGCGTTGGAGTAGAGACGGCGGTCGCCGGGGGGCGCCGTCACCCGGTGCTCGTCGAAGGCCAGCCCGGAGGTGTGGGCGAGCAGATGGCGGACGGTCGACCCGGGCGGCCCGGCCGGCTCGTCCAGCTCGATCGCGCCCTCCTCGTACGCCACGAGCACCGCGTAGGCCGCCAGCGGCTTGGTCACCGAGGCCAGCGGGAAGCGGTGCGCTTCGGGGCCGTACGTCCCGAGGACGGTCCCGTCGGCTCGTACGACGCCCGCCGCCGCGGTCGGGACGGGCCAGTTCTCGATCAGTGCCAGGCTCTGCAACGACATGCCGGCGAGCCTATGCCGCTCACAGCTCCAGCCGCATCGAGGGGTCGGGCTTGCGGACGAAGCCGAGCGCCGCGTACAGCGGCTCGGCCTGCGCGGACGCGTTCAGATCGACCTGCCGCACCTCCTGGGACCGGAACCACTCCAGCAGCTCCTCCATGCACGCGCGCGCGTACCCGCGCCGCCTCGCGTCCGGATCGGTCGCGACGCTGAACACGTGCCCGACCCGGCCGTGCGGGTTCCCGGAGCGTCCGATGCGGTACTCCACCGTCCCGCACGCCAGCGCGGCCAGCGCCGCCGGCCGGTCCGGGTGGTCCACGACGAAGGCGGCGAACTCCCCGTCCGGCTCGGCCAGTCGGCTTCGCAGACCCGGAAGGGACGCGGCGTGCCAGCCGGTCGGCCCGCCGCCGGCCTCGAACATCGAGTCGATCATCACCTGCCGCAGCCGCAGCACTTCCGTGGCGTCCTCGGGCCGGGCCCGCCGTACGAGACTCATGGCGCGCACGCTAATCAACGACCGATGATCGTGTCCTGCGGATTTCTCACCGGAGCCGCTTGCTTCGAGTGCACTCCAAGGTCATAGCGTGGGGGCCATGACGGTGATGCAGACCGCGCCAGCGGCCCCCCAGCGCGCCCCCCACGCCGACATCTGCTCCGCCCCGCCACGGCGCCACCCCCGGCCCGACGGCCAGGACCGCTACACGATCAGCGAGGTCGCCGAGTTCACCGGCCTCACCGCGCACACCCTGCGCTGGTACGAGCGGATCGGCCTGATGCCGCACGTCGACCGCTCCCACACCGGCCAGCGCCGCTACCGCAACCGCGACCTGGACTGGCTGGACTTCGTGACCAAGCTGCGGCTGACCGGCATGCCGGTCGCGGACATGGTCAGGTACGCGGAACTGGTGCGCGCGGGCGAGGGCACCTATGCGGAGCGGCAGGCGCTGCTGGAGGCGACCCGCCAGGACGTGCTCAACCGGATCACCGAACTGCACGACACACTCGCGGTACTCGACCGCAAGATCAGCTTCTATGCCACGGAGGGGACCACTCGATGACCGACGCCAGGATTCCGACGGCACGGCTCGGCGCGCAGGGGCCGGAGGTGGGCGTCCAGGGGCTCGGCTGCATGGGCATGAGCTTCGGATACGGCCCCACCGACACCGAACAGGCGCGGGCGACGCTGGAGCGGGCGCTGGAACTCGGCGTCACGCTCTACGACACCGCCGACGTCTACGGCGCCGGTGAGAACGAGCGCTTCCTCGCGCCGTTCCTCCGGGACCACCGCGACGAGGTGGTCATCGCCACCAAGTTCGCCCTGACCATCCCGCCGGACGACCCGACGCGGCGGATCATCCGCAACGACGCGCCGTACATCCGCGAGGCCGTCGAGGCCAGCCTGAAGCGGCTCGGCACCGATGTGATCGACCTCTACTACATGCACCGCCGCGATGTGGACGTCCCCATCGAGGAGACCGTCGGCACGATGGCGGAGCTGGTCCGCGAGGGCAAGGTCAAGCATCTCGGCCTCAGCGAGGTCACCGCCGGCGAGCTGCGCGCCGCACACGCCGTGCACCCGATCGCGGCCGTGCAGTCCGAGTGGTCCCTGTTCAGCCGGGACATCGAGGCGAAGGTGGTACCGGCCGCCCGCGAGCTGGGCGTCACCCTGGTGCCGTACTCCCCGCTCGGCCGCGGCTTCCTGACCGGCGCCTTCACCGACGCCCACCAGGACCTCACGGCCGACGACTTCCGCCGCCGGCAGCCCCGCTTCACCGGGGCCAACGCCTCCGCCAACGCCGCCCTGCTGCACCCGCTGCGCGCCATCGCCGACGCCCGCGGAGCCACCCCCGCCCAGATCGCCCTGGCCTGGGTCCAGCAGCGCGCCACGGCCTGGGGCCTGCCCGTCGTCCCCATCCCGGGCACCCGCAAGCCGGGCAGGGTCGAGGAGAACGTGGCGGCCGTCTCGCTCGTCCTGACCGACGAGGAACTGGCCCGGCTGGAGCCGATCGCGGGCAAGGTCGCGGGCGACCGCTACCCGGACATGTCCTTCGCCTCCGCGGGCCGGGAGTAGCTACAGCTCGGCCAGCAACTCGGCCTTCTTGCCGGCGAATTCCTCGTCGGTGACCAGTCCGGCCCGGTGCAGCTCGCCGAGATGCCGGATCCGCTCGGCGATGTCCGCCGGGTCCGGCCGCGCGGTGGTGGCGGCGACTGCCGCCGCCCCGCGCGAGCGGATCGCCGCCAGCACCGCCGCGGCGAACGGCAACGACTCGTGCACGGGCCCGTAGCCCCGGCCGAAGACCACCGCGGCCGGGTCCTGGTCGGGCTGCACCGGATCGGTGGAGCCCGCGGTGCGCAGCCGCAGATAGCCCTCCAACGCCTCCGGCGAACGCCACTCCACCCCGCTGATGCCGGTCACCGGAAAGCTCTGGTCGCCGGCCTTCCACTTCGCCGAGGACGCGCCCGCCCACGACCACCGGAACTGCACGGACGTCCCGTCGAAGGACACCTTCGCGTCGTACGCCTTGAAGTGCAGCGGCGCCTCGGGCGCGGCCACCAGATGGCGGTCGGCGGGCCCGGACCCGGTCAGCAGCCCCTTCAGCTCGTCGGCGTAGGACTCGGCAAGGGTCTCCCGCGCGGCCGGCAGCACCAGCCGGTACGGATCGGCCCCCTCCTTCAACTGCCCGTCGGCCGCCTCCATCAGCGGATCGGCGCCGGGGCGCGGCACCAGGCGCAGCACGACGGTGCCGCGTCTGCCCGGTGCGAGCGTCACATCCTCGACCGCGGGGGGGGGGGGGCCCCCCCCGCCCCCGGCCCGGGACACCGACACACAGCGACACCACCCA
>NZ_JBHXVE010000017.1:178671-191156 GCF_042672505.1 Streptomyces sp. NPDC127190 | reverse complement strand
CCCGGCGGCCCCCCACAATCCGCTCCGGGGGGCGGGGGCGCGCCCCCCGCGCCCCCCGGGGTGTCCGGCTAGGGCCGGGGGCGTGCCAAAAACCCCCCCCGGGGCGGCGGGTCACCCGCGGCCCCCCGAGGGCCTGGAACAGCTTCGGAGTCCGAATCCCCCGTTCGTAACGGATGAGCACGGAGTCGGACTCGAACTCCCAGACGGCATGAAAACCCGCCAGTACGTCACCCATGCGGCTCATCGTATGCGGCACGTGCTCCTCCGTCGCCACCCGCGCAGACCGCACTTCCTGCTGTCTCTACGCGCGTCCGGCGGTCGTCGTGCCGGGCAACCCGGCCCGGCACATGTCGTCGTCCTGTGCGCAGGTCAGCGCCGGGTACGCGGCCACCCCCACCGCGGCGAGATTGCGCAGGCTGTCGGTGCCGGGCTGGAAGTAGCCGGCGTGTCCCTGGGCGTCCCGGGCGGACAGCACCCGGGCGCCGAAGCCGGCGGAGACCGGGTCGGCGCCGTGCCCGAGTCCGCCCAGCTCCAGGTACGGCACGTCCTGGATCCAGTCGGTGGCGTCCCGCATGGCCCAGATCCGGGCCTCGGTGCCCAGGTGGGAGGCGCCGGTGACCCGCATGCCGGGGCTCGCGGCCACCGCTATGTCGGACACCCGGCCGGGCATCTCATGGGCGGCCACCCCGCACACCACCGAGCCGTAGCTGTGGCAGAACATCGCCACCGGGGCGCGGCCGGGCAGGGCGCGCAGCAGGGCGTTCAGGCGCAGGGCGCCCTCGGCGGCGCGCCGCCCGGTGGCCGCGTCCATGCCGAGGCCGTCGGGGGCGGTGTAGTCGGCCCAGGCGATCACGGCCGTACGCGTCGACGGGCTCGCCGCGCGCTCCGCCGCGTACAGCGCCGTGGCCATGCCGACCGGGGCGCTGTAGGGGCGGTACGTCTTCTGGAAGGTGAGCAGGTCGGTGTCGACGCCGGGGACGACGACCGAGATCCGCTGGGCGTGGTCGAGGTCGCCGAACACCTCGGCGACCCGGCCCGAGCCCTCGGGGTCGAAGGCGAGGATGTGCCGGCCGGGCTCCAGCAGGGACTCGTAGCGGTGCATCCGGCGGCCCGCGTCCTGCTGCCCGGCCGTGCTGAGCCGGCTGTCGTGCATGCGCTTCTGCTCGGCCCTGCGGGCCTGCTCCAGCGCGATGCGGTTGGCGCGGTAGCGCAGGTCCACCGGGGCGCCGTTCATGTTGCCGACCGCGAGCGGGTAGCGGTGGGCGAGGCGGTCGCGGTCCGCGGCGTCGACGGAGGAGAAGAACCGGGCGAGCGGCGCGGGCCCGGCCTCGGGGTCCGGCAGCCGGGCGCCGTGCAGCCGGCCGTGCTGCCACGCGGTGCGCGAGGCCTGGAGCGCGGACGGCTTCCGGTGGCTGTGCAGGGCGGTCCAGCCGGTGGTCGCGAGCATCACGAACACCACGGCCAGCGCGAGCAGGGCGCGCCAGACGTTGAGGGGCGGGGAGGTGTCGAAGGAAGTCACTGGGAGGACACACTAGGAGAACGAGAGGGTCTCGGGGTAACCGAGTGACAGGTCTCACGTTTCGGCAGGAGTCGAACAGTTGAGGCCCACCGCGCCGATGATCAGGGCATTCCCGTGCCGATGATCTCCGGGCCGCCGCGCGGATGATCTCCCCTTCGCCGCACCGGCCGTCAACCGGCCTGCGGGGCGCGCCAGTTCCCGGTGAGCGCCGGGCCCACCTGATCGAGGTAGGACGAGGTCAGCGCGCGGATCGACTCCAGGCTGAAGTCGTCGCCGGCACACCACTGCCGGTCCGTGACCCTCATCACCGCACCGAACACCGCCACCGCCAGCCGCGGCCGGGGGTCGGTGTCCACGTCCACGCCCTCCCGGTCGGCCAGGATCCGCGCGATGGTCTCCTCGGTGGCCGCCGAGCGCGCCAGATGCGCGGCGAGCAGCGCGGGCGTCGAGTCGATCGTGCGGTACATCCGCAGATACAGCTCCACCGGTACGGCCGACTCGACCGTCTCCCGGATCCCGTCCCAGCCCTCCAGGACCGCCTGGCGCAGCGCCTCCAGCGGCGCCTCGTGCGGCGGGCGCGCGCGGACGGCCTCGGCGAAGCGCGCCTCCGCCATCTCCTGCACCGCGAAGGCCGCGTCCTCCTTGCCGGCGAAGTAGCGGAAGAAGGTCCGCTGGGAGACCTCGCAGGCCTCGGCGATCTCGTCCACGGTGGTGCGCTCGTAACCCTGCGTGGTGAACAGTTCGAGAGCCGCTCGCAGCAGCGCCTCCCGGGTCCGCCGCTTCTTTCGCTCGCGCAGGGTCTCCATCTGGCCTTCCTCGGTGCATGTCCGTCCGGCTCAGCCTATGCGGCGGCGACGTGTCAGTTGCCGACTAGTGAGGCCGATTGTCAATTGTCAGCGACTGTCACTAACCTCGTCGGTATGACTAGTCGGACCACCATCGACGCGACCGGGCCGGGGGGCGCACCGGCAGCCCCGGCGGCGCCGGCGCCGCCCGCGGGCCTGCGCGGCCATCCCTGGTTCACCCTGATGACCGTCGCCGTGGGGGTCATGATGGTGGCCCTCGACGGCACCATCGTGGCCATCGCCAACCCCGCGATCGGCAAGCATCTGGACGCGAGCTGGGCCCAGCTGCAATGGGTCACCAACGCCTACTTCCTGGCGCTCGCGGTCTCGCTGATCACCGCCGGAAAGCTGGGCGACCGCTTCGGCCACCGGCTCACCTTCCTGATCGGCGTGGCCGGTTTCGCCGCCGCCTCGGCCGCCATCGGCCTGTCGGACAGCATCGGCGCCGTGGTGACCTTCCGGGTCTTCCAGGGGCTGTTCGGGGCGCTGCTGATGCCGGCCGCGTTCGGCCTGCTGCGGGCCGTCTTCCCGGCCGAGAAGCTCAACACGGCCATCGGCATCTGGGGATCGGTGGTCGGCGCGTCCACCGCGGGCGCCCCGATCCTCGGCGGTGTCCTCGTCGAGCACGTCAGCTGGCAGTCGGTGTTCTTCATCAACCTGCCGATCGGCGCGCTCGCCCTCCTCCTCGGCCTGCTGATCCTGCCGGACCACCGCGCCGAGAACGCTCCCCGCTCCTTCGACCTGCCCGGCATCGCGCTGCTCTCCGGCGCCATGTTCTGCCTGGTCTGGGCGCTCATCAAGGCGCCGGCCTGGGGCTGGGGCGCCGGCCGGACCTGGCTGTTCATCGTCGTCGCGGTCGTCGGGTTCGCGCTGTTCGCCGTCTGGGAGAGGCGGGTGTCCGAGCCGCTGATCCCGTTGGCGCTGTTCCGCTCGGTGCCGCTGTCCGCCGGTGTCGTGCTGATGATGCTGATGGCCATCGCGTTCATGGGCGGCCTGTTCTTCGTCACCTTCTATCTCCAGAACGTGCACGGCATGAGCCCGATCGACGCGGGTCTCCACCTGCTGCCGCTGACCGGCATGATGATCGTCGGCTCGCCGCTCGCCGGAGCCATGATCAGCAGGTTCGGGCCGCGGATCCCGCTGGCCGGCGGCATGGCGATCACCGCGTTCGCCATGTACGGCGTCTCCACGCTGAAGGAGAACACCGGCAACGGACCGCTGGCCCTGTGGTTCGTGCTGCTCGGCCTGGGCCTGGCACCGGTCATGGTCGGCGCCACCGAGGTCATCGTCGGCAACGCGCCCCTGGAGCTGGCCGGTGTCGCCGGTGGCCTCCAGCAGGCGGCGATGCAGGTCGGCGGCAGCCTCGGTACGGCCGTGCTGGGCGCCGTGATGGCCTCCAAGGTCGACAGCACCCTCGCCGGGAACTGGGCGGACGCGGGCCTGCCGAAGCTGCCGCAGCGGCAGCTGGACCAGGTGGCCGAGGCCGTCCAGCAGGGCGTCGCCCCGGTGCCCAAGGGCACCCCGGCGCCGGTCGCCGCGAAGATCGCCGAGGTCGCCCATCACACCTTCATCTCCGGTATGAGCCTGGCCGCACTGGTCGCGGCCGGGGTGGCGGCGTCCGCCGTGCTGGTCGCGCTGCTCACCAAGCGGGGCGCGAACGCGGAGGCCGGCGGGGGCGTGGGGCACATCTGACGTGCTTCCGGCGGGGGGAGTGAGCGGCGGAGTTCCCCTATCAGGGTGACTCCGCTAAAGATCGCTCGCCCTGGGTGCGCGCCCCAGGTCACAGTGGGTCACGTCCTCCGCAGGACATGGGAGGACGGCGGGCCGTGGCGCGCGCTGCGGAGGGGGCTGCGCGCGCTGGGCTGCCGCCGGCTTGGCGGGGGGTGCGTGTCCCGTCGCCGGGTGCGGGGCGTTTCGGTCCGTCGCCGTGGGGGTGCTTCGCCGTCGCCGGGTGCGGGTCCGTTTCGGGTTTTCGCCGTGGGGCTGCTTCACCGTCGCCGGGGGCGCGTCCGCTTCGGCCTCCCGCCGTGGGGTGCTTCACCGTCGCCGAGTGCAGGTCCGTGCCTGGCCGGTCGCGCAGTTCCCCGCGCCCCTTACCGCAGCGCGCCACCTCCAGCCGCAGCAACCGCACCCCGCCGTGGGGCTGCTTCACCGTCGCCGGGGGCGCGTCCGCTTCGGCCTCCCGCCGTGGGGTGCTTCACCGTCGCCGGGTGCGGGTCCGTGTCTGGCTGGTCGCGCAGTTCCCCGCGCCCCTTACGGGGCCCGCGCCCCTTACCGCGCCTCAGCGCCGCTGTTCTTCTCTCCGCTCCGCGCTCAGCCGCGCCACCTCCAGCCGTAGCAGCCGCACCTCCTCGGTCAGCGCGGCCAGCGCCTCCCGTTGGCGCCGCTCCTCCACGTCGTCCTTCTCGAACCGCGAGATGAACCACGCCGCGATGTTCGCCGTGACCACACCCAGCAACGCGATCCCGGACAGCATCAGCCCCACCGCGATCATCCGCCCGAGCCCCGTCGTCGGCGCGTGGTCCCCGTACCCCACGGTCGTCATCGTCGTGAACGACCACCACACCGCGTCACCCAGCGTCTTGATGTTCCCGTGCGGCGAGTCCCGCTCCACCGACAGCACCGCCAGCGACCCGAACATCAGCAGCCCGATCACCGAGCCCACGACATACGTCGTCAGCCGGATCTGCGGAGCCATCCGCGCCCGCCGCCCCACCAGCAGCAGCGTCGCCACCAGCCGCAGCAACCGCAGCGGTTGCAGCATCGGGAGTATCACCGCGCCCAGGTCGGGCCAGTGCCGCCGGACGAACTCCCGCCGCCGCGGGGCCAGGGCCAGCCGCACCAGGTAGTCGGTGGCGAACGCCGCCCACACCACCCACTCCACGGCCGTGCACACAGACGTCAGCGAGTAGCCCGCCGAGCCGTCCACGATCGGCACCGCGTACGCGACGGCGAAGGCCACCGCGAGCGCCAGCAAGGGCCGTTCGGTGCGCCTCTCCCACCGCGCCTGCGCCGAAAGCCGTGCCGCTGCCGCCCGTTGCTCCATGAACGCATCGTAAAGAAAAGGTAAGGGCGGTGGAGAATCGAACTCCACCGCCCTTGGCCGAATCGCCGCCGCTCAGCGCCGCGTCACGCGTCGCCGCCCGCCGCTCCCGGGTCCGCCGCCGAGACGTCCAGCAGCTGGTACCGGTCGATGGCCTGCTTCAGCACGGACCGGTCCACCTTGCCCTCGCGGGCCAGCTCGGTCAGCACCGCGACCACGATCGACTGGGCGTCGATGTGGAAGAAGCGGCGCGCCGCGCCCCGGGTGTCCGCGAAGCCGAAGCCGTCCGCGCCGAGCGACTGGTACGTGCCCGGCACCCACCGTGCGATCTGGTCCGGAACCGACCGCATCCAGTCGGACACGGCCACGAACGGACCCTCGGCGCCGCTGAGCTTCCGGGTCACATACGGCACCCGCTGCTCCTCCTCCGGATGCAGCAGATTGTGCTCCTCGCACTCCACGGCCTCGCGCCGCAGCTCGTTCCAGGAGGTAGCCGACCAGACGTCCGCCCTGACGTTCCACTCCTCGGCGAGCAGCCGCTGGGCCTCGAGCGCCCACGGCACCGCCACACCGGACGCCATGATCTGCGCCGGGATCGAGCCGTCCGTGCCCGCGCTGATCCGGTGGACGCCCCTGATGATGCCCTCGACGTCCACGTCGGCCGGCTCGGCGGGGTGCTGGATGGGCTCGTTGTAGACGGTCAGGTAGTAGAAGACGTCCTCGCCGTGCGGGTGCTCCTCGTCGCCGCCGTACATCCGGCGCAGGCCGTCCTTCACGATGTGCGCGATCTCGTAGGCGTACGCCGGGTCGTACGCCACGCACGCCGGGTTGGTCGAGGCGAGCAGCTGCGAGTGCCCGTCCGCGTGCTGGAGGCCCTCACCGGTCAGTGTCGTACGGCCGGCGGTCGCGCCCAGGACGAAGCCGCGCGCCAGCTGGTCGGCCATCTGCCAGAACTGGTCGCCGGTGCGCTGGAAGCCGAACATCGAGTAGAAGACGTAGACCGGGATGAGCGGCTCGCCGTGCGTGGCGTAGGCCGAGCCCGCCGCGATCAGGGAGGCCGTGCAGCCCGCCTCGGAGATGCCGTCGTGCAGCATCTGGCCGGTCGGGGACTCCTTGTAGGCGAGCAGCAGCTCGCGGTCCACCGACTCGTACTGCTGGCCCAGCGGGTTGTAGATCTTCGCGCTCGGGAAGAAGGAGTCCATGCCGAACGTGCGGTACTCGTCCGGCGCGATCAGCACGAACCGCTTGCCGATCTCCTTGTCCCGCATGAGGTCCTTGAGCAGGCGCACAAAGGCCATGGTCGTCGCGATGGACTGCTGGCCCGTGCCCTTCTTCACGGTCGCGTACGCCTTGTCGTCCGGCAGCGGGAGCGGCTTGGAGCGGACGACCCGGGTCGGCACATAGCCGCCGCACTCCCGGCGGCGGTCGTGCATGTACTGGATCTCCTCCGAGTCCCGGCCCGGGTGGTAGTACGGCGGCGGGCCGGACTCCAGCTCCTTGTCGGAGATCGGCAGGTGCAGCCGGTCACGGAAGCGCTTGAGGTCGTCGACCGTCAGCTTCTTCATCTGGTGGGTCGCGTTGCGGCCCTCGAAGTTCGGACCCAGCGTCCAGCCCTTGACCGTCTTGGCGAGGATGACCGTCGGCTGGCCCTGGTGCTCCAGGGCCGCCTTGTACGCCGCGTAGATCTTGCGGTGGTCGTGACCGCCGCGGCCCAGCATCAGGATCTGGTGGTCGGTCATGTTCTCGACCATGGCGCGCAGCCGCAGGTCGTCACCGAAGAAGTGGTCGCGGATGTACGCGCCGGACTCGGTGGCGTACGTCTGGAACTGGCCGTCCGGGGTCGTGTTCATCCGGTTGACCAGCACCCCGTCGCGGTCCTGCGCGAGCAGCGGGTCCCAGGTGCGGTCCCAGATCAGCTTGATCACGTTCCAGCCGGCGCCGCGGAAGACCGACTCCAGCTCCTGGATGATCTTGCCGTTGCCGCGCACCGGGCCGTCCAGCCGCTGGAGGTTGCAGTTGACCACGAAGGTCAGGTTGTCCAGCCCCTCCCGGGCGGCGATGGACAGCTGGCCGAGCGACTCCGGCTCGTCCATCTCGCCGTCGCCGAGGAACGCCCACACGTGCGACGCGGAGGTGTCCGCGATCCCGCGCGCGTGCATATAGCGGTTCATCCGCGCCTGGTAGATCGCGCCGAGCGGGCCGAGGCCCATGGAGACCGTCGGGAACTCCCAGAAGTCCGGCATCGAGCGCGGGTGCGGGTAGCTGGACAGGCCGTCCGGGTACTTCGACTTCTCCTGCCGGAAGCCGTCGAGCTGCCGCTCGCTGAGCCGGTCGAGCAGGTACGCGCGCGCGTAGATGCCCGGGGAGGCGTGGCCCTGGAAGAAGATCTGGTCGCCGCCGCAGCCGTCGTCCTTGCCGCGGAAGAAGTGGTTGAAGCCGACGTCGTAGAGCGAGGCGGAGGAGGCGAAGGTGGCGATGTGGCCGCCGACGCCGATGCCGGGGCGCTGGGCGCGGGAGACCATCACGGCCGCGTTCCAGCGGGTCGCGTTGAGGATCTTGCGCTCGATCTCCTCGTTGCCCGGGAAGAACGGCTCGTCCTTGGTGGCGATCGTGTTGACGTAGTCCGTGCTGCGCATCTCCGGCACGGCCACGCGCTTCTCGCGGGCCCGCTCGATCAGCCGGAGCATGAGGTAACGGGCCCGCGCCCGGCCGCGCTCGTCCACCGCGGCGTCGAGGGAGTCGAGCCACTCCTGGGTTTCCTCGGGATCGAAGTCAGGAACCTGACTCGGAAGGCCGCCAATGATGATCGGGTTGCGATCGGATCCGGAAGCCACGCTGTTCCTTACCTGTCAGAGGGCCGATATGTCACTCGTGCCTGCACCGTCCCCATCGTGTACCTCGGGGAGGCGTACGTCATCTCCACCGGTCAAAACGCAACGATACGCCCGGGGTGTGATGTGATCGGCAAAGTTGTTCGAGGGGGGCGCCGATGGATGGTTCCGAACCTCGCAAACCGGGCACATCGGTGTGGTGTGGCTCACGTGGAGGCGGGATACGCTGCCAGAGGTTGCGTCGACACGGCCCGGATCGTCACCGTTTCGGCGGTCCCGTCGGCCGGGTACTTGCGCGATCCGTCCCGCCCGTGTGGACTACGGCCAATGCTTCGCGCACGCGCGTGGCTGAGTTATTCCCAAGACATGATCAGGAGGCAACCCGTGAGCGCGACCGCGGACCACGCGGAGGAGCGGACGAACCCTGCCGCCAGGCTGGGGTTCCAGCCCGAGCAGGTGGTCCAGGAGCTCGGCTACGACGACGACGTCGATCAGGAGTTCCGCAAGGCCATTGAGGAAGCCATTCAGGGCGACCTGATGGACGAGGACTACGACGACGTGGCCGACGCCGTTGTGCTGTGGTTCCGTGACGACGACGGCGACCTGACGGATGCGCTGGTGGATGCCACCACGTACATCGAAGAAGGCGGCGCCATCCTGCTCCTGACGCCGAAGACCGGCCGATCGGGGTATGTGGAGCCGAGCGACATCCAGGACGCCGCCTCGACGGCCGGCCTGACGGCGGCCAAGAGCGTCAGTGTGGGCAAGGACTGGAGCGGCTCGCGACTCGCGACGCCGAAGGCGACCAAGTCCAAGAAGTGACCTGAGGTCACCCCGGACGGGCCGGATCTCGCCCCGGCCCGTCCGGAGCCCCCGGTGATCGCTGCGTAGGGTGGACCCGAGCGTCCGCTGTGCTCACCCGAACAGCTCACCGAAGGGATGTACGACGATGGCGATCCAGGTCGGCGACAAGGCGCCCGATTTCGAGCTCAAGGACAACCACGGCCGCACCGTGAAGCTCTCGGAGCTGCGTGGCGAGAAGAACGTCGTCCTGCTCTTCTACCCGTTCGCCTTCACCGGTGTGTGCACCGGTGAGCTGTGCGAGCTGCGTGACAACCTCCCGAAGTTCTCCGACCGCGACACCCAGGTGCTCGCCGTCTCCAACGACTCCATCCACACCCTGCGCGTCTTCGCCGAGCAGGAGGGCCTGGAGTACCCGCTGCTGAGCGACTTCTGGCCGCACGGCAACGTCTCGCGCGCCTACGGCGTCTTCGACGAGGACAAGGGCTGTGCCGTCCGGGGCACCTTCATCATCGACAAGGAGGGCGTCGTGCGGTGGACCGTGGTCAACGGCCTGCCGGACGCCCGTGACCTGAACGACTACGTGAAGGCGCTCGACACCCTCTGATCCGGCGGACCCCCGGTCCGACACCTTCGAAAGTCGGGGTCCAGGGTCTGCGGGGGGCGGGAACCCGTCACTAGGATCGGCACGTTGATCCCATATCCGAAGCACGACGGGGCTCCCCGCCCCTGGACACCACATGGAGGACTCGTGGGAGTCAGCCTCAGCAAGGGCGGCAACGTATCGCTGACGAAGGAGGCCCCGGGCCTGACCGCGGTCAACGTCGGTCTGGGCTGGGACGTGCGCACCACGACCGGCGCCGACTTCGACCTCGACGCGAGCGCGCTGCTGCTGAACACCTCCGGCAAGGTCATCAGCGACCAGCACTTCGTCTTCTTCAACAACCTCAAGAGCCCCGACGGCTCGGTGGAGCACACCGGTGACAACCTCACCGGTGAGGGCGAGGGCGACGACGAGATGATCAAGGTCAACCTGGCCGGTGTCCCGGCCGACGTCGACAAGATCGTCTTCCCGGTGTCGATCTACGACGCCGAGAACCGCCAGCAGTCTTTCGGCCAGGTCCGCAACGCCTTCATCCGCGTCGTGAACCAGGCCAACCAGCAGGAGATCGCCCGGTACGACCTCAGCGAGGACGCCTCCACCGAGACCGCCATGGTCTTCGGCGAGCTGTACCGGCACGGCTCGGAGTGGAAGTTCCGCGCCATCGGCCAGGGCTACGCCTCCGGGCTGCGCGGCATCGCCCAGGACTTCGGCGTCAACGTCTGACGCAGAGCCGCTCCCGATCCGGCGCCGCACCGTTTACGGTCGGCGCCGGACGTGCAGGACAACCAGACAAGCAGCAGCAGGGGAGGACCAACAGCATGGGCGTCACGCTCGCCAAGGGGGGCAATGTCTCCCTCTCCAAGGCCGCACCGAACCTCACCAACGTCATGATCGGACTCGGCTGGGACGCGCGCTCCACCACCGGCGCACCCTTCGACCTGGACGCCAGCGCGCTGCTGTGCGGCGCGGACAACCGGGTGCTCGGCGACGAGTGGTTCGTGTTCTACAACCAGCTGAAGAGCCCCGAGGGCTCGGTGGAGCACACCGGTGACAACCTCACCGGTGAGGGCGAGGGCGACGACGAGTCCATCCTGGTCGACCTGGCCAAGGTGCCCCCGCACTGCGAGAAGATCGTCTTCCCGGTCTCCATCCACATGGCGGAGGAGCGGGGCCAGACGTTCGGCCAGGTTTCCAACGCCTTCATCCGCGTGGTGAACCAGGCGGACGGGCAGGAGCTGGCGCGGTACGACCTCAGTGAGGACGCCTCCACCGAGACCGCCATGATCTTCGGCGAGCTCTACCGCTACCAGGGCGAATGGAAGTTCCGCGCGGTCGGCCAGGGGTACGCGTCGGGCCTGCGGGGCATCGCTCTCGACTTCGGTGTGAACGTCTCGTAGCCGGCCGGTCCCGGTCCGGTCGCGTGCTGTGGCTTTTCCGTGAGGGTTGCCCTGGTCACTGTCACGGGTAGGGTGCCCCTCTAGACTCAGGTCAACGTTTAGCAAAGCCGAGTACGGCGCGGGGGAGCCCCGTACGCACACGATTGGGTAGCCAGTGCTTCTGAAAACCTTCGGCTGGTCGTTCGCGGTCACCGCGCTCGGCCTGGTCGCCGCGGTCTTCTACGGGGGGTGGGAGGCCTTCGGGGTCGTCGCGATCCTGGCCGTCCTGGAGATCTCGCTGTCCTTCGACAACGCGGTGGTCAACGCCGGCATCCTGAAGAAGATGAACGCCTTCTGGCAGAAGATCTTCCTCACGGTCGGCGTTCTCATCGCGGTCTTCGGCATGCGGCTGGTCTTCCCGGTCGTCATCGTCGCGATCACCGCCAAGCTCAACCCGTACGACGCGGTCCACCTCGCCCTGACCGACAAGGACCGCTACCAGCAGCTGGTCACCGACGCCCACCCGGCGATCGCCGCGTTCGGCGGAATGTTCCTGCTGATGATCTTCCTCGACTTCATCTTCGAGGACCGGGACATCCAGTGGCTGCGCTGGATCGAGCGGCCCCTGGCCAAGCTCGGCAAGGTCGACATGCTGTCGGTCTGCATCGCCCTGATCGTCCTGCTGATCACCTCCTTCACCTTCGCCACCCACGCCCACCAGCACGGCGGCGTGCACGTCGACAAGGCGCAGACGGTCCTGATCTCCGGCATCGCCGGCCTGATCACGTACATGATCGTCGGCGGTCTCTCCGGCTACTTCGAGGACAAGCTGGAGGAAGAGGAGGAGCGCGAGCACGAGGAGGAGGAAGAGGCCGCCCGCACCGGCAAGCAGAAGTCGGCGGTGCTGCTGGCCGGCCAGGCCGCGTTCTTCATGTTCCTCTACCTGGAGGTCCTGGACGCGTCCTTCTCCTTCGACGGTGTGATCGGCGCCTTCGCCATCACCAACGACATCGTGATGATGGCCCTGGGCCTCGGTATCGGCGCGATGTACGTGCGGTCGCTGACGGTCTACCTGGTCCGCCAGGGCACCCTCGACGACTACGTCTACCTGGAGCACGGCGCCCACTACGCGATCGGCGCGCTGGCCGTGATCCTCATGGTCACCATCCAGTACGAGATCAACGAGGTCATCACCGGCCTGATCGGTGTGGTCCTGATCGCCTGGTCGTTCTGGTCGTCCGTCCGCCGCAACCGCGCCCTCGCGGCCGCGGGAGAGGGCTCCGGCGACTCCGACGACAAGGCGGCCCTCTCCTCCGGGGTGTGACACCCCGGCCGGTGAGGAACGCTCTGAGCGGGGGGGGCGGGCGGGGGGGGGGGCCCGCGCGCGGCCGGGGGGAGCTGCACGAGAACTTGGGGGGGGGGGGGGTGGGGAGTGTGTGGGCTGGGGGGGGGGGGCGCGGGCGGGG